>NZ_JAKRVY010000001.1:317814-617814 GCF_023638055.1 Natranaeroarchaeum aerophilus
GACGCCGAAGCACGAGATGCTTCGAGCCCTGCTTCGCAAGCTCAGCAGGACGCCGCTCAACACGACTCGACCGATACTGACCAGGTCCGGGTCACTGTCGGTGCTCTCGACGATGGTTTTTACGTTGCGGACAACGGTCCCGGTATCCCCGACGATAAAAAAGAGGACGTATTCGACCGCGGCTACACGACCCACGAAGACGGCACCGGATTCGGGCTCCGGATCGTCGAAGTAGTGGCGAACGCCCACGGATGGGCGGTCAATCTCACCGACAGCGAGTCCGGCGGCGCGCGGTTCGAGATCAGAACGGAGTGAAGTTCCAACTACTCCAGATGGTCGAGAACCCAGTTCGAACCCTCAGCCATCGAGATGGTTGAGAACCCCTTCTGTATCGCCCGGAACCGGCTCCGGATCGCCACCGGCTGCGGCGGCCTCGTCCGGATCTTTCAGCAGATGGCCAGTCGTGAGACAGACCACGTTCTCATCGCGGCCGATCACGTCCTGCTCGCGGAGCTTTCGGAGTCCAGCGACGGAGGCCGCGCTCGCGGGTTCGACACCGACGCCTTCTTCGGCGAGCGAGCGCTGGGCGTCGGTGATCTGGTCGTCCGAGACGGCAACTGCAGTCCCACCGGTTTCTCGAATTCCCGGCAATGCCTTCGGCGCGTTGACGGGGTTGCCGATCCGGATCGCAGTGGCCCGGGTCTCGACCGACTCCCAGCGGTTGATCTCGTCGTTGCCCTCCTCGACGGCTTCGACCATCGGCGCGGCTCCCTCAGCCTGTACACCGGTGAGTTTGGGCACCTCGTCTTCGTCGAGTGCGCCCGACTGGACGAGTTCGCGGAAGGCTTTGTACAGTGCGCTGGTGTTACCCGCGTTGCCCACGGGAAGGACGATCCGGTCGGGGAACTCGCCGGTCCGCTCTTGACACTGTTCGAGAATTTCGAGGCCAATCGTCTTCTGACCCTCCAGCCGGAAGGGGTTTAGCGAGTTCAGCAGGTAGACGTGCCCGCTGGTCGCGAGGTCCTGCACGATGTCGAGACAGGTGTCGAAGTTGCCGTCGACTTCGAGGATGCGTGCGCCGTGGAGGCTGGCCTGTGCAACCTTCCCTGCGGCGACTTTTCCTGCAGGGAGGAGGACGAGTGTCTCCAGTTCCGAGCGTGCGCCGTAGGCCGACAGCGCGGCGCTGGTGTTACCGGTCGACGCACAGGCGAGCCGGTCGACGCCGAGGCGGCTGGCGACCTGAACGCCGACGGTCATCCCGCGGTCCTTGAAACTGCCCGTCGGGTTCATCCCCTCGTGTTTCACGTGGAGATGATCGACGCCGGTCTCGGATTCCAGTTCGGGCACCTCGTACAGCGGCGTGTTACCCTCCTGGATCGTCACGCCCATCTCGACCGGTAGGGCGTCGTCATAGCGCCAGACGCCGGTGCCCTCGAAGTCCTCGAACGTGGGGAGGTCGGCGTACCGGACCTCGAGGAGCCCGCCACATTCGGGACAGGTGAAAACGACGTCGTCGAAGGGTGCCAGGGTGTGATCGCAGTCGATGCAGGACAGCCAGACGCCGTCCTCGGCTTCCGGCGGTGCGTTCGCGGCCGGAGCGTCGAGTTTCATGCTCATTACCCGTGTGATAGCACCGCAATGGGAAAAACGGCGCGGGTTCGGCGCTCGCGGGCAAGTTGGCAGTGTTTTTACGCAGCCCCCGAAAACGATACTGTATGACCTACGACCCGCAATCAGTCGAAGCGCGGTGGCGGGAGCGCTGGGCCCAGCAGGGCCAGTACGAGTCCGATCCCGACCCGGACGAGGAGGCGACGTTCATCACCGTTCCGTACCCCTATCCGAGCGGCGGAATGCACGTCGGCCACGTCCGAACCTACACCGTCCCGGACGTCTACGCGCGCTATCGCCGACAGCAGGGCGACAACGTGCTCTTTCCGATCGCGTGGCACGTCACCGGAACGCCCATCGTCGGTGCGGTCGAGCGCCTGAAAAAGGGCGAGGAGGACCAGCTCGACGTCCTGACGAACACGTACAACGTTCCTGAAGACGAACTGCAGGATCTGGAGACCCCGATGGGCTTTGCCCGGTACTTCATCGACAACTTCTACAAGTCCAATATGAAGGACCTCGGGCTCTCGATCGACTGGCGGCGGGAGTTCACGACCAACGACGAGCGCTACTCGAAGTTTATCACCTGGCAGTACGAGACGCTCAAAGAGCGTGGTCTGCTGGAGAAGGGACTCCACCCGGTCAAGTACTGTACCGAACAGGAGAACCCGGTGACGACTCACGACCTGCTCGAGGGCGAGGACGTCGAGTATCAGGAGTACACCCTCGTCAAGTTCACCGCGACCGACGACGGAACGACGATTCCGATGGCGACGCTCCGCCCCGAGACCGTCCGGGGCGTGACCAACGCCTTCGTCAATCCCGGGGAAACGTACGCCGCCGCATCCGTCGACGGCGAGGAGTGGATCGTTTCCGTCGAGGCGACCGAGAAGCTCTCCCTGCAGGATCGCGAGGTCGAGATCCGCGAGAAGTTCACCGGCGAGGAACTGGTCGGGCGGACGGTCGAGAACCCAGTCACTGGCGACGAACTGCTGATCTTGCCGGCCGACTTCGTAGACCCCGATAGCGCGAGCGGTGTCGTGATGTCCGTCCCGGCCCACAGCCCCGACGACTACATCGCTCTGCAGGAAGCCAAAGCGCAGGCCGACGAGCTCACCGAGTACGGAATCGATCCCGACGCGGTCCGGGCGATCGAACCGATCCCGATTCTCGATGTCGAGGACTACGGCGAGATTCCTGCGAAAGACGCCGTCGAATCTGCTGGAATCGAGCACAGCGACGATCCCGACCTGCCCGAGGTCACCAAGGAGCTGTACAACAGGGAGTTCCACACCGGCGAACTCCACGAGGAGTACGGCGAGTTCGCGGGCCGCGTCATCGAGGAGGTCCGCGAGGAGCTGGCGGCAGCGTTCCGCGAGCGCGGCGCGTTCGGACAGCTCTATGACTTCCCCGAGCCAGTCATCTCTCGGGCTGGCGGGAAAGTCGTCGTCGCCTATCAGGACACCTGGTTCCTTCGGTACAACGACGCCGACTGGAAAGCCAAAGCCCACGCCGCTATCGACGGGCTGGATGCCATCCCCGAGAACACCCGTGAGCAGTACGACCACACGGTCGACTGGCTGAACGAGTGGCCCTGCATCAGAAACTACGGGCTGGGGACGAAACTGCCGTGGGACGACGACTTCGTTATCGAGCCGCTCTCGGACTCGACGATCTACATGGCCTACTACACTATCGCTCACCGGCTGGAGTCGGTCCCGCCGGAGCAGATGGACCGGGAGTTCTTCGATACGCTGTTTTACGGTGCCGACGCGGTTGACAGCCCCAACGACACCGCACTCGACCTGCGCGAGGAGTGGGACTACTGGTATCCGGTCGATTACCGCTGCTCGGGCAACGATCTGATCTCGAACCACCTGAGCTTCTACCTGTTCCACCACGCAGAACTGTTCGACGAAGCCCAGTGGCCCCAGGGGATCACCTCGATGGGGATGGGACTGCTGGAAGGCAAAAAGATGTCATCGTCCAGCGGCCACGTCGTCCTGCCCTCGAACGCAATCGAGAAGTACGGCGCGGACACTGTCCGCTTTTTCCTGCTCAACTCCGCCGAGCCGTGGCAGGACTACGACTGGCGGGCAGAACAGGTCGAAAGCACTCGCGACCAGCTCGATCGATTCTGGGAGCGCGCCCAGGAGCTAATCGACGCGGATGCACCCGACACGGAGCCCGAACTCGAACATATCGACCGCTGGCTGCTGGCGCGACTACAGGAAACTGTCGAGACCGCCACCGAGGCGATGGAGCGCTTCGAGACCAGAACCGCGAGCCAGACCGCCTTCTACGGCTTTGAGGAGCATCTCAAGTGGTACCGTCGCCGGACCGACCTCGACCGTCCGGGGGCACGGTGGACGCTCCGAAACGTCCTCGAAACGCGGCTACGCCTGCTCGCGCCGTTTACACCCTTCCTGGCGAATGAACTCCACGAGCAGCTCACCGGGACGCCCGCCGAGGAGGCCCCGTGGCCGCAGGTCGACGAGGACCGCCGGAGCGAGCGCACGCTTGCCGAGGAGCGACTGATCGAGACGCTGTACGACGACGTCGCCGACATCGTCGACGTCACCGGCACCGATCCCGATCGGATCCGTGTGTACGCGCCCGCTGCCTGGAAACGAGACGTCCTCGATCAGGTTATCGAGACCGGCCCGGACGTCGGCGCAGTGATGGGCGAGGTCATGCAGGATCCCGCCCTGCGCGAGAAAGGTAACGATGTCAACGACCTCGTTGGCGATCTGGTCGAGTTCGTCCGCGAGCGCGACGAGGACACGCTGGACGCGCTGCGAGCGATCGACGAACGGTCGGTGTACGAGGAAGCCGCCCCGTTCCTCGCCGACGAGTTCGACGCCGAGGTGACGGTCTACGCGGAGGCGGGCGAGGATATCGAGGATCCCGACGACAAAGCCTCTGCGGCGGTGCCGTTCCGACCGGCGATCCACCTCGAATAGCGCGCCAGCGATCCGATCCTCCCGTCCTGCTTATAAGCGCTCGAACGGATACTATCCTATGAGTACCGACGATACCGACGACGAGCTTTCGCTTCCAAAAGAAGTACTCCGAACCGTCACGCCCGGCGTGAAGGGCAAACGTGACCCCGATATGGACGTCATCGGCTGGGGGATCCTGCTCGGAATGCTCGTCTTGCTGGTCCCGCTGTTGCCCTTTATTATCATCGTCGTGGTATTCACCAAGCTACTCGACTTGCTCTCCCGGCTCCGTGGCGAGTGAGCTGACGAGCTCGAAGCCGTAACCGTCCCCGCTCTCACGGGCACGCTCGTAGACGACGTGAGCCGCTGCAACGTCCTGGATCGCCAGTCCTGTCGAATCGAACACGGTCACACCATCCGCTTCGGTGCGCGCTTCTTGATCGCCGGTCACGATGTCGCCGAGTTCGCCGTACAGGTCGTCGTCGTCCAGTACGCCCTCGCTCCAGGGAACGTTGATCTCGCCCGAGTGGGTACACTGCTCGTAGTCGTCGATCACCAGTTTCGCGGCCCGGAGTACCTGATCGCCAATCTCGTGTTTTCCCGCGGCATCCGCACCGATGGCGTTGATATGGGTCTGCTCGCCCAGATCGGCGAGGCCGACGATCGGCTCTTCGAGTGGGGTAACCGTCGAGAGCACGTCGCAGTGGCCCGCCTCGCGTATGGTGCCAGATCGCACGTCGAAGCGCCCCTCGAACGCGGTGACGAACCGTTCGGCGCGTTCCTCGTCGATGTCACTGACGACAACTTCCTCGATGGGCCGGACCCGTGCAATCGCCTCCAGCTGGGTGTACGACTGGACGCCAGCGCCGACCAGCCCCAGACTCGTCGCGTCTTCGACCGCGAGATAATCGGTCGCCACGGCCGCAGCCGCTCCGGTTCGCTTCTCGGTGATCACGGTCCCGTCCATGATCGAGAGCGGGTATGCCGTCTCCAGATCGGAGTAGATGACAGTGCCGAGAACGGTTGGCAGGCCGTGTTCAGTGGGGTTGTCGGGATGTACGTTGACCCACTTGACCGCGGCGGCATCCCACTCGCCAGCGTCCATGTAGGCCGGCATCGACCGAAAATCGCCGTTGTACTGTGGGAGGTCGATGTAGGATTTGGCTGGCATCTGCACGTCACCGCGAGCGTAGGCGGCAAAGGCCTCTTCGACCGCGTCGATCATCTCGTCAAGCTGCGCGTTCGCCTCGACGTCGTCCCCGTTCAGCAGTACCGTCTCCATACTGAGAGTTTCGGGTGACGGGCCTTAGTTGCTGTTCCCGCGGGGATCTATATCGGGAGCGCCCATTGGTTCGGATATGTCGTTTACGTTCGCCGACGAGGACAGGCTCGCCCGGACGCAGGCACACGAACTCGCGCTTTCGTGTCTCATTGCCGGTATCGAGGCGGCAAACCCCCGCCGGGCGGTCGACCGAATCGTCGACCTCGACGGAAGCGACCTGCTCGTTCGACCGGACGACGATTCGACGTATCGCTATGATCTGGACGTGTACGACCGTATACTCGTCGTCGGTGGCGGCAACGCGGCCGCTCACCTCGCGAGCGGCCTCGAAGGGATCCTCGACACTCGGATCGACGATGGCGTCGTCGTTACTGACGACCCGGTGGCGATCGAGCACGTCGATATCGAACCGGGAGACCATCCCGTTCCCAGCGAGCGCGGCGTCGAGAGTACGCGATCCCTCCTCGACGCTGCCGATCGGGCTGGCGAGGGCGACCTCGTTCTCGCCGCGTTCACCGGCGGCGGCAGCGCCCTGCTGCCCGCCCCTGCTGGCGACCTCGCGCTCGACGATCTACGGGCCACGGCGGAAGCCCTGCTGGCAAGCGGTGCGACGATCGACGAGATCAACGCCGTCCGCAAGCACTGCTCGGCGATCAAGGGCGGTCGGCTCGCCCGTCGTGCCGCCCCGGCGACCGTCGTCGGCCTCGTCGTGAGCGACGTGATCGGCGACGACCGCTCGGTCATCGCGAGTGGCCCGCTCGCCCCCGATCCGACGACCTACGCCGATGCGCTCGCCGTCCTCGACCGATACGACGTCGACGTCCCGGCGGCGGTTCGCGAGCACCTCCAGTGCGGCGACGACGGCGACTTCGCGGAGACACCGACCGACGGTGACCCGGTGTTCGAGCGTGTTGAGACTCACATCATCGCGAGTGCGACCGACGCGCTGGATGCGGCCCGGGGTGTCGCGGCGGATCGTGGCTACGATACGGCGATCCTCTCCTCGCGCGTCCGCGGCGAGGCCCGCGAAGCCGCCAGGACACACGTCGCGATCGCCGAGGAGTGTCGAGCGACCGGAAATCCGCTCACGCCGCCCGCGGTCGTCCTCTCGGGCGGTGAGACCACCGTCACGCTGACAGACGATCACGGTTCGGGCGGGCCGAATCAGGAGTTCGCGCTGAGCGCCGCCTGCGAACTCGACGCGGCGGATATCGTCGTCGCCAGCGTCGATACCGACGGCATCGATGGGAATACCGATGCGGCGGGTGCGCTCGTCGATGCCGAAACGATCGATCCGGCGGCAGGCCGGGCGGCACTCGATCGCAACGACGCCTATTCAGTGCTCGACGAGGCGGGCGCGCTGCTCCGTTCGGGTCCGAGCGGGACGAACGTCAACGATCTGCGCGTGATCGTCGTCGAGGAGCGCTCGTAGCCGATCAGCTCAGCCTGTACGGTAGCCGCTCCGCTGGCGAGTAGCGTGTCCGAAAGAAAGCGTAGTTGTGTTCTGGAAGACGAGTCGACTGAACGGCGTCAGGGGCGTGAAAGCGGTTGTGACCTATTTCACAGCGCCTTCGCCGAGCGAAGCTCAGCGGCCAATGTGAAATCAGAAACAGCCTGATTTCACATTGCGCCGCCCATGCCGCCCATACCGCCCATGCCACCCATGCCGCCGGGTGCGCCGCCGGGACCGCCTGCTGGCTCGTCGTCGTCATCGTCCGTGCCGCCGCCCTTGAGGTCGCCTGCGGCGATCACGTCGTCGATACGCAGGATCATCACGGCCGCCTCGGTGGCGGACTCGATGGCCTGGGTCTTGACGCGGAGCGGCTCGACGACGCCCTCGGCTTCCATGTCGATGACGTCACCGGTGTAGGCGTCCAGCCCAGCCGTGCTGTTGCCGCTGTCGTGCTCACTACGGAGCTCGACGAGCGAGTCGATGGGGTCGAGACCGGCGTTCTCGGCCAGCGTCCGTGGACCGACTTCCAGCGCGTCGGCGAAGGCTTCGACGGCGAGCTGCTCACGGCCGCCGACGGAGTCGGCGAACTGGCGCAGTTCGAGGGCGAGTTCGGTCTCGGGTGCGCCGCCGCCGGGCAGGACTTTGCCGTCCTCCAGGGTGACGCTCACGACGCCGAGACTGTCCTCGATGGCGCGCTCGACCTCGTCGACGACGTGCTCGGTGCCGCCGCGCAGCAGCAGCGTGACGGACTTTGCGTCCTCGACGTCCTCGACGAGAATCTGCTGGCTGCCGGCGACCTCCTGCTGGGAGACGCTCCCGGCGAAGCCAAGGTCGTCGGCCTCGATGTCGGAGACGTTCGAGATGACGCGTGCACCCGTCGAGCGGGCGAGCTTCTCGGCGTCGGAGGACTTGACGCGGCGAACCGCGAGGATGCCCTCCTGAGCGAGGTAGTGCTGGGCCATGTCGTCGATACCGTCCTCGACGAAGGCGACGTCGACACCGGCGTCGGCGAGGTCGTCGACCATCTCGCGGAGCTGGGCTTCCTCCTGGTCGAGGAACTCCTGGAGCTGGTCGGGGTCGGTGACGTTGACCTCGGCGTCGATCTCGGTCTCTTTGACTTCCAGCGCGTCGTCGATGACGGCGACGTTGGCGTCCTCGACGAAGTAGGGCATGTTCTCGTGGACGCGATCCTTGTCGATGAGGACGCCCTCGATGAGCTCGGACTCGTCGACTGCGCTGCCGACGACTTTCTCGACTTTGATGTTGTCCGTGTCGACCTCGTCGCCGTCTGCGACGGCGCTGACTGCACGGACGACGAGTTCGGCGAGGTGGTCTTTGGCGTTTTCGGCGCCTTTACCGGTCATCGCCGTCGCGGCGATGGATTCGAGCGTCTCTGTGTCGTCGGCGCTGACGTCGATCGCGATGTCCTCGACGATCTCTTTTGCTTTTTCGGCGGCCTGACGGTACCCCTGTGCGAGCGTGGTTGCGTGGATGTCCTGATCGAGAAGATCCTCGGCTTCCTTGAGGAGTTCACCGGAGACAACGACCGCGGAGGTCGTCCCGTCGCCGACCTCGTCCTCCTGGGTCTCGGCGACTTCGACGATCATGTTCGCGGCGGGGTGCTCGATGTCCATCTCCTTGAGGATCGTGACGCCGTCGTTCGTGACGACGACGTTCCCCGTGGAGTCGACGAGCATCTTGTCCATGCCTTTCGGGCCGAGCGTGGTCCGAACGGATTCGGCGACGGCCTTGCCGGCTGTGATGTTCATCGACTGTGCGTCCTTTCCGGAGGTACGCTGGCTCTCCTCGGAAAGTACAATCATCGGCTGGTTGCCCATCTGCTGTGACATAATCAACAATGAGTTGATTGCCATTCTATATAAATGTTTTGCTCCACGGAGCACAACACACGGACAGTGCTGGTGCTATTTGTGTTAGTTGTTGACAATGACAGGGGTTTATATACGATACTGAGCGGCGCAGCCGTCAGTCCTTCGGGTAGCTACTCGCCTTCTGGCTCCGGTTCTTCGGGTGCCTGCAGATCGCTCGCCGAGACGAGTTGCTGGACGGTGTCTAGCTCCAGTGCTGCGATCAGCTCCTCGGGCTCACCGTCGGCACGAACCGCTCCAGTTCGCGGGAACTCCTCGACGATCTCGATCGAGTACTCGTCACCGATTTCGGTCCGCATCGCATCTATTTCCTCCTCGATGAACTCGATGATCTCGCCTTCACGTTCCTGGAACCGAGCCTGGATCTCCGCCTGTGCATCCTCCTCGTCGAGTTCGCCGTCCTCGACTTCCTGCTGGACCTCCTCTTGGACCTCCTGCTGGATGGTCGCCTGAATCTCCTGGAGTTGCTGCTGGTCGATACTGGCGACGATTCCGATGCCGCTCTCACTGGCCGCCTCGTCGTCGTCTCCCAGTCCTAACTGTTCAGTACAGCCTGCAAGCAGTGCTGTGCCACCGATACCCGCACCCTGAAGGAACCGTCGACGCCCCGCCTCAAAGTTGTCTACCATTCACCGACAGTAGCCGCTGGAGAAGATTAACCCCTGTGAAAGCGATTCCCTGTCCTCCCAAACCGTTCCGGACACTCGGGACAACTGTCAACCGCTGTACTGGTGGTAGTCCATCCCCTGGCGCTTGAGTTCGTTGTGTTTGCGCTCCAGGAAGGAGTAGACCGAGCCGTGTGGCGCGCCGTCGATGATCATCTCTGCGGCGTCCCGAACTGTCTCGACTTCCTGTGGCGTGCCGATCGTCGCCAGCGTCGACCCGTAGATGACGACTGCCGCACCGGTGAGCTCTTCCATCAGCTCGCGTGTCCGGCCGTTCTCGCCGATCAGTCGGCCCTTCTGGCGCTTGAGGTCGTTCTTGTTGCGCGTGGCCGCGCCGATATCGATGATATCGAGCATCATCATCTCGTCGTCGAGCAGGGCCATCGCGTCCTCGGGTGCGAACCCGCGGCCGATCGCGCGGACGATCTCCGGCCCCTTGAGCGCGGTCACCGGATCGCCGGTCTTTTCGATCCCCACCGAGCCGTTTTCGGAGTCGACATCGAGTCGCACCTCCGCTCGCCGTTCGATCTCGCGGAGCGTCTCACCCCCTTCGCCGATCAGCGCACCGATCCGGTCCTGCGGAATCTTCACGTGTTGCATGGGTAGCGGTAGTAGGTCGATCTGTAAAAGCTTTCTCCGGGACGCCGTACCGTGCGTAGTCGAAACGTCCAATTCGGTGCGCTTCGAAGGGTCCACTGTGGAGTTCGATCTCCGATCCGCCCGCTCTGACGACAGCCTCGGGGTCCGGTCCTTGCTCGATGCCGCCGTCCTTGCAGTCGATGACATCGACGACCGGATCGCGGCAGGTGATGTCCTCGTTGCAACCGCAGACGGTCGAATCGTCGGCGTCGTCGTTCTCGACTCGCGGCCCGATGTGACTCATATCGTGGGAATCGCCGTTCAGCGTCGTCGCCGCGCGAAGGGCATCGGCACCGCGCTCGTCGAAGCGGCGAGTCGCCGTGGCCCGCTTACCGCAGAGTTCGACGAGCGCGTCAGGCCGTTCTACGAGTCACTCGGATTCGAGATCGAACCGGCTGACGACCCCGGCCGGTGTCGGGGTGTTCTCGACCGGGCCTGATCGACTGGCGCCGCGGAACCCACAGCGCCGGATCGAAACGGCTGGTCTTTTACCCCAGACTTCCTCAGATACGAGTAATGACACGGATCGTTGCGGTCCCCGGCAGTCTCCGCTCGGAGAGCTACACGCGGACTGCCCTCCTGTATGCCCTCGACAGCGCCGAACGGGCCGGTGCAGAGACGGAACTCCTCGACCTCCGGGAATACGATCTCCCGCTTTACAACCCGGACCTCGATTCACCGGGAGATAGTGAACTGGTCAAGCGCCGGATCCGCGAGGCTGATGGCGTCCTGATCGGCTCGCCCAACTACCATGGGAGCTACTCCGCCGCCTTCCGCAATTTTCACGATTACTGCAGCTACGACGACTTCGAGGACACGGTTGTCGGTCTGCTCGCTGTCGCGGGCGGGGACGCGTACGCGAGTACGCTCGATCACCTCCGGGTTACGATGCGTGGCGTCCACGCCTGGGTACTGCCAGAACAGGTTGGTATCCCGAACGTCTACGACCAGTTCGAGTCGGACGCCGAGGCTATCGACGGACGGGCGTTCGTCGATTCCGAGATACACCAGCGCGTCGACGAACTCGGGCGGTTGATTGTCGAGCACGCCGAGCGGCTGGGACGGCCCACCGATCTCCGGATCGACACCAACAATTAACCCTTGGTCAACTCCTCTCCTCGATCAACTGCTCTTTTTGTGCTCGCGTCAGCTGTTTGATCTCATACTCCCGAGCCATCGCCGCGGACCTGGTGTCGTGGGGTTCTGAATGGACCAGCTCGACCGGCGTCCTGCCACGAGTGTACTTCGCGCCCGCACCGCTATCGTGCTCGTCAACGCGACGCTCGATGTCGGTGGTGTAGCCGGTGTAGAGCGTCCCGTCGGCACACTCCAGCACGTATACGTAGTGTGTACCCATCGGTGGTGAATCGGACACGGTACAGGTAAAGGCTCCGCGTGGTGATCACCGCGCTGGACTTCCCGGAACGGACTTACGCTTGCTGTGCACGAAGGCGTGCTGCCTCCGCGATACCGGCGTTAGCCGAACAGCTCGGACACGCAAAGATCCGCCCGTATTCGTCAGCGAAGACGCGCTCGAAACGCTCTGAGACGTGCGCGTTACAGTGGTCACACGTGGGCATTGGGCACAACCGGCACAGATAGTACCGGCATCCAATGGTACGTTCTGTCGCACCATATACTTTTCTAAACCACCATCGTTATCTCTCACAACGAAAAGTTTGTTTTCAGAGTTGTAAAGTCCAGTGTAGTGTTGACCTGACCACGAATAACTGATAATCCGGTGAACTCGGCGGGTTGTGGATGTGTCCGTACTGTCGCGCGGGCTGGTCACCAACCGAAGATCAGCGGTGGATTTCTACTGTCTGGACTTTATATCCTGTTACTATGGGGGAATATATGGGCATGACCAGTGCTGGACAACCGTGAGAGGCCCGCTCGCCGGTCGATTTGGGAACGCTTATAAAGTGCGATTTTCAATCTGAGCCCGTATGGCAGATCTAATTGTCAAAGCCGCCGTGAAGGAAGCGCTCGACGACAAGAACGTTGCATCGGACTTCTACGAAGCACTCGACGAGGAAGTCGACGAGCTCCTCGAAGACGCCGCCGCACGCGCCGAGGCCAACGACCGGAAGACGGTCCAGCCTCGCGACCTGTAATTCGGTTCGATCCAACTCCGTTTTTTTGAGCGAACCACAACGGGTAGGCTCGCCTACAGCCGTTCTACGGTTACGTCATCGGCAGTACCAACATGAATCTCGTCGGCGAGATCGACGAATAGGCCGTGCTCGACGACCCCCGGCAGCGTCGATAGTTGCTCCGCCAGCGTGTCCGGCGTCTCGATCGGTCCGAACTCACAGTCGAGGACGACGTTGCCGTTGTCGGTGACAACCGGTCCGTCCTTTCGCTCCGCGCTCCGGAGCGAGGGCTCCCCGCCCAGCTCCCGTATCTCGCGTTCCACGACGGGTCGCGCTGCTGGCAGCGTCTCGACCGGAACGGGGCTGTCGAGCGTTTCGGCGCGCTTGCTCGGGTCGGCGACCACGAGGAAACGGTCGGCTGTGGCGTCTACGACCTTCTCGCGAGCGTGGGCCCCCCCACCGCCTTTGATCAACTGGCCGTCCGCAATCTGGTCAGCCCCGTCAATCGCGAGGTCGACGCCCGGAACCTCGTCGAGGTCGACGACTGGGATCTCCTCCTCGATCGCTAGCTGGCGGGACTGAAACGATGTCGGCACTCCCTCGACATCGAGACCATCTCGTATTTTGTCTCCGATCGCTCTGATGGCGTGGGCTGCGGTGCTTCCGGTCCCGAGGCCCACAACCATCCCGTCCTCGACCGCGGTTGCCGCGTGCTCCCCGGCGCGACGTTTCGCCTTTCTCGATCCGCCTGTGTTTTTCATACCCATCACTGCACAGGCAGACGGCAAAAACGTTTGAGATCCTGTCGGTCCGATTGGCGAACTGGCGACACCGACTACGTCCGGCGGGATGTGTCGCACGACGGCTATCCCCGCCGGAGCCACGTTCAGCGCATGGTCGGATGTCGCCGCCCTCTCGGGTATAAACTCTCGGCCAGTGATCAGCCATCGTCCAGCGCTTCGTGGATCTCCCCAACTAGCCGCTTTGCCTCGTCGACGTGTTCGTCCGCCGCCGGGTCGCCGGTAGTGTCAATCTCCGAGAGCAGCCTGTCGACGTGGCCGATCCGTTCTCCGATCACATCGGGGGACACGTCGGCTCCAGCGATATCTCCGGCGATAGCTTCGGCTTCGCCGATCCAGCGGCTGGCGTCTCGGTCAACCGGCCGTTCGGCAGTGGCTTTGAGGTGTGAATACAGCTCCGCAGTGAGCGCCTGTCGGTCGTCAGTCATTGAGCCGCTCCAGCACCTCCTCCGACTCGTAGGCGAGCGAGAGCGCCCGCGAGCGTCCACGCCCCTCGATCTCGGCGTACTCGGTCTCGACGATACCGAGCTTTTCGAGTTTATTGACGATCTCCGAGTACCGGGTGTATCCCAGGTCGGTGCGGTCGTTGAAAACATCGTAGACCTCGCCTGCCTGCTCACCGTCGTGCTCGGCGATGACCTCGACGAGCGTTTGCTCGTTGTCGGTGAGATTGTTGAGGTTCCGCGAGAGGTGGATGTATTTGGATTTCTCGTAGGCGTCTTCGGCATCCTGGACGCTGATGGTCCGACTGGCGCGCATCTCTGCGTTCAGGCCAGCCCGCCGGAGCAGGTCGATCCCCACCCGGAGATCGCCGCTGTTGGCGGTGAGTTCGGCGACGCGTTCGAGCACATCCGTGGTGACGACGCCCTCGTGAAAGCCCCGTTTCGCGCGCTCGCGGAGGATATCGACGATCTCTCCCTCACCATAGCGGTTGAAGTACACCTCCTCGGGCCGGAAGACACTCTGAACGCGGCTATCGAGCTCGTCGATAACCTCCAGATCGGGGTCCGAGGAGATGACGATCACGCCGATCTTCGCACCGGTGTGTTCCTCGTGGGCACGGAGCAGCGAGTAGAGGGTATCCGACGCCTCGTTCTCGTAGAACAGGTAGTTCACGTCGTCGAGCGCGACGACGAGTACCTCCTCGTCCTCGACGAGCCTGTCGGTGATCTGGGTAAACAGTTTCTTGAACGAGATCCCGCTGGTCGGCGGTTCGTAGTCGAAGACGCCCTCGAACAGCCGGGAGAATACGGAGTATCGCGTCCCGTTGACCTGACAGTTTACCCTGACCGTCTTGATATCCGTCTGTGCACGGAGTTCGCTGAACAGTTTCTGGACTGCGGTCGTCTTCCCAGTCCCCGGTGGACCACGCACCATCGCGTTGAGCGGGCGCGAGCCACGCACTGCGGGCCGCAACGCGTACTTGAGACTCTCCATCTGGCTCCCGCGGTGTTTGAACGTTTCCGGTACGTAATCGATCTCGAAGACGTGCTCGTCCCGAAAGACAGTCTCGTCCCAGCCGAGCATATCGTCTTCGGGATCGTCACTCATCACTTTCACCGTGCTTGCGAATCCACTTAACCCTTCGGCAGTCGCACGTCAGACGCCGAGAATCGGCCCTCTGCGTCCGTTTCGATCAGTCGAAAACCTCGACGGTCACGTCGCCGGTGCTCGACCTGACTCGCACCCGATGGGTCCCATCGCCAAGCGTCCCCTCGAACCGTCCGGACCGCTGTGCGACGGCCTCGAACTGTCCCGCGCCAGTCACGTCGCCCGTACTGCTCTCGGCGTCGGCGGTGACGTCGAGTTCGGGCGCGACCCGCAGGGCTACGTCGCCTGTGTCCGTATCGATCGACACGTCACCGTCCAGCGCCGGAAACCCGACCTCGACGTCGCCCGTGTCGGTGTCTACCTGTCGGAGCATCCGACCGTCCTCGACGGACAGGTCACCCGTGTTCGTCCTGACCCCGGTCGGCGTCGCCGCGTCGCCGGTCTCGACGTCGCCAGTATTCGTCCGAACCTCGGCCACGCCATCAGTCACCTGGATGTCGCCTGTATTTGTCTCCACGTCGGTTTCGGTGTCCCCGGTGGCAGCGGTCAGATCACCCGTATTCGTCTCCAACCGGGCCACAGCTACCGAGGACGGTACGGTGACGTTCAGATCGATCCGTGGTGTCGAACCGAACAGCAGGCCGCTCGCATCGGTATTGCCCTGGACGCGCAGGGCCAGCGAGTCCCCGTTTCGCTCCGCTTCGAGTGTGAGTTCGTCCAGCTGGTCCTCGTCGTTCGCCTGCCTTTCGCCCTCCACGAGCACGTCGTCGCGGTCAGCGGTATCGACTGTCAGGTCGCCGACGCGGGTTTCGACCGTCAGTTGCTCCGTCTCATACGTCCGGCTTATCTCCTCCGTCACGCCGTCGCCGACCGATACACAGCCCGCGAGGGCACCGATTGCCGCCGTTCCGAGCCCACCGAGGAGCGTTCGGCGCGATTCCTCTCGTGTCATATCTTCGTGTTTACCCTCCAGGGGTTTTAATCCGGACCGTCAGTTACCGACGTAGCAACCCTGAGAAAGATTTTTGTACCGGCATTCTCACTCGAATTTCTCCAGTAGTTCGGCGTAGAACTCGGTATCGTGCTCCCCCGCCAGTTTCTCGACGATCAACTCCGGCGTCGAGCGAGCGAGGTGATCTTTGACCGGCGAGCGGTTGACCTGCAACTCGCCGTCGACCAGCCCCTCGGCCTCGATGCCATCGACTGCCACGTCGAAGGTGGCTGTCTCGCGGATCTCGCCCGCGAGGTGGGAGACGAACACGGCGGTCGCACCGTTCTCGTCGAGTGCTTCGAGGATACCCGCGATGATCTTCGCGCTCGCGCCCGGTTCGGTGATGCTTTCGAGTTCGTCGACGAGGACGAGACTGCCAGCGCCGCCGGTCGCCAGCCCCGCGAACTCCCGGACTGTGCTCTCGAACGCCCCGGCGTCGAGGGTTCCCTGTGTTTTGGCGTGGTAGTGCAGATCCTCGAACCGGTCGATTCGGGCCGTGTCGGCGGGCACGGGCAGGCCCATGTGGGCGAGGATCGTCACCGCGGCGACCAGATCGAGCGTCGACGTCTTGCCACCGGAGTTCACGCCCGACAGGAGGGCAACGCCGCCGATCTCGTAGTCGACCGGATCGACGTCCTCGATCGGGACATCTAGCAGGGGCGAGCGCCCGCCCTCGATACCGACATGTCCCTCGTCGCCGCCGAACTCGGGCATCGTGCAGTCGAAGTCGTCGGCGAAACGCGCAACTGCGAGTTCGACGTCGAGTTCGAGCGCCGCCCGGACCAGTGCCTCGGCATCCGCGCGCTCGTCGGCAAGATCGCTTGCGAGGTCTCGCTTGAGCCGGGTGGCACGCCGATCGCGGGCGGTTTTGAGCTCCTCGCGAAGCCGGGAGATCGCTTCTTCGTTTCGCTCGACCGGGAAATGAGGATCCTCGCCGAACGCCCGGCGGGCGATATCGGCCTCGCCACTGTCGAGGGCGAGCGAGCCGATCAGCTCCTCGCGGGCGGCGTCGACCGCCTCCGCGTACTCGTCGGCCAGTTCGCGGGAGAGCAACGAATCGACGCCCGCGCCCTGTTCGACCAGCGAGAGCAGGTCGGCTCCTTCGACTGTGACGTCCTGCTCGCGGATCGACTGGCGGAGGTGATCGTTGGCCACGCTCTCGGCGGTCGAGACGGCGGCGTCCAGATCATCGACGGCGGTCGAGAGCCGGTCGAGTTCGTCGTCACCTGCAACAGTTCCGTCCGTATCGAGGCGGTCGAGCGCGGCTTCCAGCATGTCGAGATCGCAGGGCGGGTCCAGGTCGGTCAGTCGGTGGACGCGGATCGCCGCGCGCAGTCGATCGCGGTTGGCCGCGAAGAAGGCCAGCGGACGCTCGGGGACGATCTCGCTCGGCTCGTCGAGCGCCTTGGGCTGTACCCTGACATCCCCCTCGACGTCGACCCCGGCGAAGGCCTCGTCGATGGCGATAACAGTTGAATAGCCCCGCGCGAGTTCGGCCAGCCCGCGGGCGTCCTCGACGACCTCGACGCTCAATTCGGGGATGGCCTCCGTGGCCTCCCGGTACCGCTCGGCGTCGGTCGTCGCCAGACACCGATCCCGGACCCGCACGTCGCTTGGCTCGTCGAGCGGTTCGACGGCTTCGAGCGCGTCGAGCGCCTCGGGGTCGGCCTCCCGATCCATCGCCGCCTCGACGAAAGACCGTACCTCCTCGACGCGACTCTCCGCGCTCGTGGGGAAGAACGTCTCCAGCCGTCGCTCGGCGTAGGTCGTCACCGTTCGCTCCTGTAGCAGGGAAAGCACCTCGCGGTAGATCTCTCTGGCCCGGTTCGTCGCCAGGAACTCCCCGTCGTCGCCGTGTTCCTGCCGGATCGCGCCGCGAGCGATCCGGGCCGCGCGTCCCTGTGTGATACCCGGTGCGTGCGAGAGCGCCGCGACGTCGCCGGTCTCCAGCGCCCGCTCGGGGTCGTCTAGCTCGGCCAGCGCCGTCGCCGTCTTCTCGCCGACGCCCGGGATCGCCTCGAACTCCATCACTCGCCACATTCGATGCGACCGAGAAAAAGGTCCCGGCGTGGGCGGGTCGAACATCAGGCTGTTTCGATTTGCTTCGAAAGTTGTAGTAATTCACTTCGAAAACTATACTAAGTAACTACAACTTTCGAAGTGTTGACTCTCGACGGGATCTGTCCAACGACACGGGGTTTTTGTCGTTCGCTCCCCGACATACCGGTCGTGCCCCCCGAACAGAACGCGCTCGGCGGCGATCTGGAGCCATGTAGCGAGGACCCAACGACCGGCTATCTGCGAGACGGCTGCTGTCGGGATGTCGACGGTGACCCCGGCCGTCACGAGCTGTGTGCGGTGATGACCGAGGAGTTCCTCCAGTACAGCAAGGCGCAGGGGAACGATCTGATCACGCCCCGGCCCGAGTTCGAGTTTCCCGGACTGGAACCGGGCGACCACTGGTGTCTCTGTATCGATCGATGGGTCGAGGCGAAGGAGGCCGACGTCGCGCCGCCGGTCGTCCTCGAAGCGACAAACGAGTCCGTACTCGATACGGTACTGTTCTCGACGCTACTCGAACACGAGTACGAAGAGTAGGCTCGGAGGCCAGCCATGATATCGCGGCCGCTGTATCGATGGTGCGTTCCCCATACACGACAGCCACGGTCTCTTTTTTGCGTGTCCCGAACCACCGACGCATGACCGCTCACCTGCGGACGCGCTCGACCGTGTACGTCAGTCCGACCTCGTTCGTGTTCTGTTCGTCCGCGTAGCGTTTTGCCTTCGCCCGCGTCTCGAACGGTCCCGCGACCTGATCGCCGTCGAGGGTGACGTAGTACTCGCTCATCCGATCGACTGGGGGCGCGCCGATGACAAAACCGTTGTGGCCCGCCACAGATCTCTGTCCCTCCCGGTCAGTCCGTCTGGCGGGGACTGCCGGAGAGCGCACGTTTTTCCGTATCGCTGGACGATGGGGAGTATCCCGCAATTCCGATGAGCACGGACGATATCCGCGATGATACGATTTTAGAGGAGTACCGTGAGAGCGTCGATCACCCTATTTACCGGCTTTTCAGCGAGTACGGACGCGATCACGCCCACTGGTTCGCCATCGGTGTCGTCACGAGTACGCTCGCTCGATTTCTCAGCCTCGTTCCGCCGGTGATCCTGGGCATCGCCATCGACGCCGTCTTCTCCGATGATCAGGTCTACTCCCTGCCGCTGGTGCCCCAGGCGTGGATCCCCGGCAGTACAGAGGGGCAGTTCTGGCTCTCGGTCGCCCTGATGGGGGTCGCAATGGCGCTCGCGGCGGTGATGAACTTCGGCCGGACGTCGACGCTGAACTGGTTCTCTCACCGGGTCAAACACGAGGTACGCACCGACACCTACCAGCAGATGCAGCGCCTCGACATGTCGTTTTTCAACGACATGCAGACTGGCGAGTTGATGAGCATCCTCAACAACGATACGAACCGCCTCGAACTGTTCCTCGACAACATGATGGACAGCGCCATCCAGCTGGCGGTCCTCCTCCTTGGAATCGGTGCGATTCTCTTCTGGATCAACCCACAACTGGCCCTGGTCACCCTCGTTATCCTCCCGGTTGCTGGACTGTTCACTCTCTGGTTCATGCGCCGCGTCGAGGTGATGTACGCCCAGATCCGCTCGCAGGTTGGTGATCTGAACACGCGACTGGAGAACAACCTCAGCGGCATCGAGGTCATCAAGAGCGCGACGACCGAGGAGTACGAGGGCGACCGCGTCGAGGAGACCTCCTACGAGTACTTCCGGCGGGACTGGCGGGCGCTGCGCATGAACCTGATCTACCGGCCGGGGCTTCAGCTCCTGACCTCGTTTGCGTTCATCGCGACGTTCATCGTCGGCGGTATCTGGGTACTTTCGGGGCCTCCCCTTGCGTTCACCGGGACGCTTTCGGTCGGTGAACTGGTCACTTTCCTCCTCCTGACCCAGCGACTGGTCGATCCGCTCGCACAGATGAGCGAGATCGTCGACCGGTACGAGGACGCCAAGGCGTCGACCAGCCGGATCTACGCGCTGATGGCGATCCCCGTCTCGATCACGGACGCCGACGATGCGGTCGAACTAGAAGACGCGAACGGTCGCGTCGAGTACGACAACGTCGGCTTTTCCTACGACGGCGAGACGACAGTTCTCAGAAACGTCGACTTCGCGGTCGAACCCGGTGAGACTGTCGGGCTCGTCGGGCCGACCGGTGCGGGGAAAACGACGATCCTCAAACTCCTGCTCCGGCTCTACGATGTCGACTCCGGCGCGGTGCGCGTCGACGGCTACGATGTCCGGGACGTGACCCTGGCGAGTCTCCGGGGATCGATCGGCTACGTCAGCCAGGACCCATTCCTCTTTGACGGGACCATCCGCGAGAACCTCACCTACGGCGCGTTCGATGCCACGGACGAGGAGATGATCGAAGCGGCGAAGATGGCCGAAGCCCACGAGTTCGTCCGGAACCTCAGCAAGGGCTATGACACGCAGGTCGGCGAGCGCGGCGTCAAGCTCTCCGGTGGCCAGCGCCAGCGCCTCTGTATCGCCCGGACGATCCTCGCGGACCCACCGATCCTGATCCTCGACGAGGCGACCAGCGACGTCGACACCGAGACGGAGATGCTGATCCAGCGCAGCCTGGATCGAGTAACCGAGAACCGGACGACGTTCGTGATTGCCCATCGACTCTCGACGATCCGTGAGGCAGACGAGATCCTCGTCGTCGAAGACGGTCGGATCGTCGAGGACGGCACGCACGAGGAACTCATCGACGAAGACGGGCTGTACGCCAACCTCTGGAGCGTTCAGGCCGGGGAGATCGACGACCTCGATGCGGAGTTCGTCGAGCGGGCCTCACGCCGGGCCGCGATGCGCTCGCGCGACACCGAAGACGAGTAGCTCCGATCGTACTGTTGGAGGGAATACTACTGGCCGAGAAAGTCGGTGTCACACTCCCGTCTAATGGTCGTGCTGTCGTCATCGATGTGGATCTCCGTCACTGCACAGTTCCCAATCTCGATATCCCTGATCGTTTCGACGATGTCCAGCTCGTGTAGGTCGCCGAGAACAACGTGGATTGGGCCGCCGTGGGTGACGACGACAACGGTCTCGTCGTCCACGCTCTCGCGGAGTTCGCCCCAGGCATCGCGCACGCGACCATCGAAGTCCAGCCAGCTCTCGCCGCGCTCGGGAGTTGCGCTGGCTCCCTCATACCCCGATTCGAGCACCGAGAACTCGGGGTATCCCTGGAAGAGTTCGCCGTACCCGAGCCCCTGCAGGACGCCGAAGTCCCGCTCGCGCCACGCCCGGTCGGTCGTCACGTCATCCGTATCGACTGCACGGCGGATCTCTCGGAGGGTTTCGACGGTGCGCCGGAGATCGGAGGCGACGATCCGATCGATATCGTACGTTGCTGCGAGATGTTGGCCGAGCGCGGCCCCCTGTTCCCGGCCACGGTCGTTCAGCCCGACCGGTGCCCAGCCCTGTACCCGATGCTCGTCGTTCCACGCCGTCTCGCCGTGGCGTACCAGCACGACAGTTCCCATCGCCGCTTCGTTCGGACGCCGCCGAAAAGTACCTTCGCGTCGCGGTGAACTGGTGGCCCAACGCTCTGGGCCAGCTCTGGTGAACGATCGGCCACTTCTTACCGAATATAGCGACTGAATCAGATGTCTGTACGGAACCGCTGGATGTGCGGGCGAATATTGGGCGATTCTATACACTCCTTATCCCGGCTGTGTTTCACTCTATCAATGGAAGACGCGGAGCTACCGGCCGAGTGGCATCGAGACGAGCGATATGACCGGCTTGCCCGTCGGTCCGGTAACGATCCGAAGTACGTGGGCTACGTGCACGACTCGGGCGACGCACGAGTCCACATCGCCTTCCCCGAAGCCGAAAGCGGTGACGACGGTGCGTACACCGTTTTTGTGACGCTGTTTCCGTACACCGAACTCTCGGAGTCGGCAACGGTGCGTGCCGTGACGACCAGTGACCGGTCCGAGGAAATCGCCCGGCAGTTCATGAAGCTCTTCGACGGCGTCTACGACGGCCCTAGCACAATAGAAGACGCCATCGAGTACGCGCTCGAACGAACGCGCCCGCCGGATGTCGCCGACACGTCGCTGGTCAACGACGAAGGACAGCGGTAGCCTACCGCCCGGTCCACTTGACCAGCAGGAGCGTTCCCTCGAACAGGCCGACCATCGTGATCGCGACGATCAGCGGGGCCATTCCGGTCGGATCGGGGCTGAAGAGGAAGGCGAGGCCGAGGAACGCCCCCCAGAAGTAGAGGCGGTGCTCGGCAAGCCATTCCCGGGAAGTGATCCCCATCATGATCGCCAGCATGACACAGAGCGGGATCTGGAAGACGACGGCCATCAGCCCGAGCATCGTGATGATGAGACCGAAGGTATCCTGCAGCCCGAAGGCGACGTGCATCTCCTCGGCCCCATCCGAGTAGTACAGGAAGTACTCGAAGAGGCCGGGGAGGATCAGGTAGTACGCGAAGGCCATCCCGACGACCGCGAGCACGAGACTCGTGGGTACTGCGGCAAGGTAGTACCGGCGCTCGTGCGGGTAGAGCCCGGGTCGCATGAACAGGTAGGTCTGGTAGACGGCGATCGGGAGTGCGATCGCTAGCCCGGCGATACTCGCGAGTTTCAGCTCCGTGAGCTTGTGTTCGAGCGGCCCGTAGACGTGAGGGGCCGCGATATCGGTCTGTGGCAGGATGTCGTACCACATGTGGATGATGACGTCCGATGCAAAGGGGAATACGAGGAGTGTCACTATCGCGGCAGCAAAGAGGACGACGGCGAGCCGCTGGACCATCTCCTCGATATGCTCTGTCAGCGGCATCTCCTCGTCGTCCGGTGGGGTTGCGGGCTCGTAGTCGCCCGACTCCGAGGAGTCCGGGACGTTCATTTCCGACGTCGCGTGACTGCCGTCGGTCCGGGCCTGATCTGACATGTCGGCGTCCGGATCGTGGGCAGTTGCCGGACTCGTCTCCTCGTCGCTCTCTGGATCGTCGGAGACACTGCTGTCGTCTTCCTCGTCGGCGTTGGCATCGTCCGACTCGTCGTCACTTTCGCCGTCGATATCGTCCGCCTCGTCAGCATCCGCTGTCTCTTCCGACGTGCCGATTGTCGATTTCGTCTCGGACTGTGCCACTCTGGCACGATCCCGGGCGGGCTTCGATCGATTACCCCAGTTCGTCGCTGCGGTGTTTTCGTCGTCGGGATCGGAATCCACACGCTCCTCTGTCGATCCTTCGTCGATATCAGGGCCGTTGCCGCCCCAGTCGTCGGCATCCGCGTCGCTGTCCGACGACTCGTCGGGTTCGTCCCGCTGCTCGTCGTCGGGGAGGTCCTCGCCGCCCTCCTCGGTCGGATCCTCACCCATCTGATCGAATGTAGGGCCACGGTCCGTTATAGGCCTTTTTACTGCACTCCCGAGGAAGAAGATTGATAACGGCCAGCGGTTAAGTCCCGGTAGTCTATGAGTTCGGCCGTCGACGAAGACACGGCCCAGACGATCGCCGAAGGGCGCGAGACGATCGGTGGGATCCTCACTGGCGCACAGAAGCATCTCCAGAAGGCGTTTATGGCCTTCGTCATCGGGATGATGGGGACGATCTGGGCCATGCGGATCTACGTCTGGGACTTCCTCGAAGCAAACACGACCTCCCGGATGAGCGAAGCCGTCGCGTCCAACACGGACATCGTCGTCAGGACGCCCTTTGACGTTATTCTCCTGCAGATCAAGATCGGGCTGGTCGTCGGTGCGCTCTGTACGATTCCGGTGCTCGTCTACTACGGTCGAGAGGCGATCCTCGAACGCGCAGAGGAGTCGATTCCGATCAACCAGCGACGCATCGCCGGGTTCGTGATCGCCATCCTCGGGCTGTTCGTCGGCGGGATCGTCTACGCCTACTCTTTCTTTTTCCCCTTCATGTTCGATTTCCTCGCGACCAACGCGACGAACGCGGGGATCAAACCCAGCTACGGGATCGTCAGGTACACCGAATTCATCATCCTGCTAACGCTTTCTTTTGGTCTCGCCGCACAGCTCCCGCTCGCGATGGCCGTGTTATCCTACACTGAAATCGTCTCCTACGAGACGTTCCGCGACAAGTGGAAGTACGCCGTGCTCGGCATCTTCGTCTTCGGGATGATCTTCTCGCCGCCGGATCCGTTCACCCAGATCATGTGGGGTGTCCCGCTGGTGACGCTGTACGCCGCCAGTCTCGGCCTCGCCAAGGTGATCACCAACGTCAAGCGCGCCGGGCAGGCTCCTGACCCGGTCGAATCCGGGAAGTTCCGCCGCAAGGCAGGTGTAGTCGGTATCGCCGCAGCCGGCGTCTTTGCCGGGACGTTCGCGTTCCTCGCGCTGGGTGGTGTCGAACTCCTCAATGCCCAGTTGCTCCCGCGGCTTCCCGACCTGCTCCATCCCGGCGGTGACATCGCTGTCGGCGGGACGCTCGACTGGACGATCACAGCCCTGCAGGCGGGGCTTCTCACGGGGCTGCTCGGGGTTGCCTACTACACCCTCGGAATCCTCAAAGCGCCCGTCCAGCCGAAGTACTCCGAGCGTGGGGTCGGGGGCCCTGCTCCGGCGAGTGCGGGCGATCCGGCCGAGATCGACCTGGACGGGCTCGATGCCGCGGGTATCCAGTCGGCCCCGCCGGAGGCTTTCGCCGACCTAACCGAAGACGAGGCGCTGGGGCATGCACAGACGGCGATGGAGGCCGACCAGCCTGAGAAGGCGCAGGCGATCCTTGACCGGTTCGACGAGGCGGAGGAAGCCGAGGAAGCCGACGCAACGGCAGCAGATACTGAGGAAACGTCTGCTGAGGAAGACGGCTCGGATATCGTCACTGACACTGCTTCCGGGATGCTCAATCCCTTCTTCTCCGAGGAGAAAGACGAGGACGACATCGGCGGCTACTTCTATGATATCCGTTTCATCGTCGAGAGTCTCACCTCGAAGATGTTCCGGATCTTCGGCGTCTTCACCGTCGTCTTCGTCGGTCTGTTCATGTGGCTGTACTCCGGCGGAATCGGACTTATTCGTGAACAGTTCCTGGCCCGGGTCCCGCCGGAGCTCCGGACCGAGGTACAGGAAGCGACTGGCGAAGGCATCGCTCGGCCAACCTATCTCCCGGGCGTCGAGATCAACGAGACGTTCGCGGCGACCGATGAGGTCATCGCGCTCCACCCTGTCGAGGTGCTGATATTCGAGGTGCAGGTCAGCGGTATCATCGCCCTCGTGGCGGTGCTCCCGATGATCCTCTACTACGCCTGGCCCGCCCTCGAAGAGCGAGGACTCGTCAGCGACGACGCCGGATCACGCAGCGTCTTCTACACCTGGGGGGCGTACCTCTTTGCAAGCCTGATCGGCGGGAGCCTGCTTGGCTTCTTCATCATCGCTCCGGCGATCATTTCCTGGTTAGTCGCCGACGCGGTCGACGCCGGGATGATCGTCGCCTTCCGGCTCAGGAACTTCTTCTGGATGGTCTTTTTCCTGACCGCCGGGATCGGCCTGCTCGCGAACATCCCGATGACGATGTGGCTCTTTGCCCGGAACAACATCATCTCTTTCGAGGCGATGTACTCTCGCTGGCGGATCGTCACGATCACGATCTTCGCGCTCTCGGCGGCGTTCTCGCCCGGCGGCCTCTTCACAATGCTGTTGCTCGCCATCCCGATCGCGCTCGCGTACCTGATCGGGCTGGCGATCCTGTGGGTGCTCACGCTGCCGCGACGAAAACTCCGGCGGGGCGGAACGCCATCGTAGCCGAGCAGTGTCTGGATTCCTGGAGCGCTCCGGCAGTCGCCATTCTTAGTAGCCCCGGGTCGTATTCTCGGGTATGCCAAAGATCAGCGTCGAGATACCACAGGAACTGCTCGAAGATCTCGACGACCACGTCGGTGATGAGGGCAAGTACGTCAACCGCAGCGACGCGATCCGGGCGTCGATCAGAAAGAACCTCGATATTTTAGACGAGATCGACGCCCGTCACGGCCGTCTCGACTCGGAGAACTGATCGACCCGCTCGGAAGAACTAGTCGATCCGCTCGGCGAAGCCGAACTGCGGCTTGACGTCCTCGATCCGCACGTCGACGGTCTCGCCGATCTCGGTGTCGGGGACGAACAGCCGAAAGCCCTCGACGCTGGCGATGCCGTCGCCCTCGCCCCCGACGTCCTCGATAGTTACCGTCACCTCGTCACCCACACGGACCGGCGCAGTCAGGCGGTCCTTGGCGACGAGATAGATCTCGGAGGACTCATCGCGGGAGGCATCCGGCGTCATCGTCCGGACGTACTTGAACTCCGCTTTCATGTCCTCGCGGAGCGGGTCGACGTCCTGTCCCTGAAAGATCTTCACGGCGAAGTCGCCGCCGCTGTCGAGGACCTCCAGTGCAGTCTCGAAGGCCATCCGTGCGAGGTGTGCCGACCGCGCCGCGTCGAGGTTGTACTCACCGGTCATGTTCGGGGCCATATCCGAGATGACGACATCGACATCGCCTGCGACTTCACGGACCTGTTCGCGAGCGTCCTCGTCGGTCATGTCACCGCGGATCGTTTCGACTGTCGCGTCGGTCTCGATATCGTCGATCCGCTGGCGGTCGACACCGATGACGGTGCCGTCAGCACCTACTTCTTCGGCTGCGACTTCCATCCATCCGCCGGGAGCGGCCCCGAGGTCGACGACCACATCGCCCTGCCCGAGGAGGTTCTCTTCGCGGTCTAGCTGCTTGAGCTTGAACGCCGATCGCGACCGGTAGCCCTGCTGTTTCGCTCGATTGTAGTATTTGTCTTTCCGTGGCATCTGATTGGGCATAGTTGACCGTCCGAGCGTTTACGCGCTTCGCTTGGCGGCTCCCCGGCATGTCACACTGTAGGCCTCACGCGCGAGCGCGAACGCGTGGGTTTTTATGGTGCGGGGGCACAAACTGATGATATATGTTCAAGGCGATCGTTAGCGCGGAGACGCTCAAAACGGCTCTGGACTCCGTGAGCGTGCTGGTCGACGAGTGCAAGATTCATCTCAACGAGGACGGCATCTCGATTCGAGCGGTCGATCCGGCCAACGTCGGTATGGTCGATCTCTCGCTGGACGCAACGGCATTCGAGTCCTACGAGGCTGATGGCGGTCTGATCGGCGTCAATCTCACCCGGCTCGAAGACATCGCCGGGATGGCCGATTCGGGACAGCTCATCGAACTCGAGCTCGACGAGGAGACGCGCAAGCTTCACATCCAGATCGACGGGCTGGAGTACACCCTCGCACTGATCGACCCGGACTCGATCCGACAGGAACCCGACATTCCGGATCTCGACCTCCCCGCGGAAGTCGTCATCGAGGGCAAGGATATCGATCGCGCAGTGAAAGCCGCCGATATGGTCTCCGATCACATCGCACTGGGCGTCGACGCCACCGACGATCAGTTCTACGTGCAGGCGGCGGGCGACACCGACGACGTCCACCTCGAACTCGATGAGGGCGACCTGATCGATCTCCAGTCCGGCGATGCCGAGTCGCTCTTTAGCCTCGACTATCTCAAGGACATGAACAAGGCAATCGCCAACGACGGCGAAGTAACAATGGAACTCGGCGAGGAGTTCCCGGTCAAACTTCACTTCGAGATCGCCGAAGGCAACGGGAACGTGACCTTCATGCTCGCACCGCGGATTCAGTCCGACTGATACGTTCGACCGTTCTCAGCTGTTGAGTCGGAAGGTGCCTTTTATTAGTCTTCATCCCTCACATCTGAATACGTCAAACGGCACAGACGCCGTTCTCACGACGTAAAAACACCATCTTCCGTTAACAATCTATGACCAAAACTATCGCCGTCAGCAACACGCCGTTTATCAAAGAAGACGTAGTCAGCGAACAGCTCTCCGCCATCGATCACGAACTTGTACCGATCGAAACCGGTGACACCGACGGGATCGTTGAGGCCGACCCCAACGCGGTGATCCTCGACGTGAACACCGGGGTTACGGCAGAGCTCGTCGCCCAGCTCGACAACCTCGAGATCGTCGCCCGCGCCGGGACGGGCTTTGATAACGTCGACGTTGAAGCCTGTCAGGATGCAGGAATTCCGGTGGTCAACGTCCCTGGCTACTCGACGAACGAGGTATCGACACATGCCTTCTCCCTGCTGCTCGCGTGCCGACGGACGCTCGTCGAGTACGATCGAGACGTCAAGGCAGAAGAGTGGAACTGGATGCCAAACCGGACGTTCCCCCGGTTTTACGGCTCGACACTCGGGATCGTCTCCTTTGGGACGATCGCCCGGCGGATCGCCGAACTCACTGCAGGGTTCGATCTCGATCTGGTCGTCTACGATCCGTACGTCGATCAGGAGGTCGCCGACGAGTACGACGCCGAGATCGTCGAGTTCGACGAACTGCTCGAACGCTCGGACGCCGTGACGATCCACGCACCACTCACCGACGAGACCCATCACATGTTCGACGCCGAGGCGTTCGAGACGATGGCCGACCACGCGATCGTGGTCAACGTCGGCCGGGGCGGGATCATCGACGAGGACGCGCTCTACGACGCGCTGGTCGAGCGGGAGATCTTCGGTGCCGGTCTCGACGTGATGGAGGAGGAACCGCCGTTTGGATCGAAGCTTCTGGAGCGTGACGATGTCGTGCTCACGCCCCACGCGGCGTGGTACTCGGCGGACTCACATCAGGATCTGAACGAGACGGTCTCGAACGACGTCCTGCGCGCGCTGCAGGGCGAGGACCCCGAGAACACGGTCGAGCCGAAAGGCTGGTAGGCGACTTTCGACCGGGTTCGTGAGGGCACCGCTCAGTGGCCGTCGATCACGCGTTTTGCAGCGACTGCTTTCTCTTTCCAGCCGTAGCCCTCCTCGTGGACGTGTCGTTTCGAGTCGACCAGTTCCTCGGGTGAGGACTCCTCGAACCCGCCCCGGGCCCAGGTGCCGCTCTCGTGGAGCCACTCGATGACGTTCTCGCGGGTCTCGGGCCAGTCCAGTCCGACCATCTCGAACCAGGCGATCAGCGCGAAGACGCTGTTGTCGTGACAGCCCGGCACCGAACCCTCCTCGTAGATGGTTTTGACGGGATCGTGGGTCGGCGTGCTGACGCGCTCTTTGCGCTCTTCGGGCGTCAGCAACTCTAGCACGCCCTCGGCTTCGCGAACGCGGTGCTCCCGCTGGAGCTGTTCGAGCGCCGCGGCGTGCAGCCCGCTCCAGCGCCCGTCGACGGCCTCCCGGAGGGTCGACTCGGCACACGGCTCCGCCGATAGCACCGACAGAATCGCCGTATACGCGCGTTCGATCTCGTGCCACTCCGTCCCCGAGAACCGGCACTCCGGCTCGTGGAGGTTATTCGTCGTCCGGCAGCCGGGACACGGGTACGCGAAGTACGACGTCACATCCGCTCATACGTGGTCGATCCCAAAAACGCCCCGGTTGTGGGATCGGTCGTTTTATCCTGCCGCGAACGCAATCCCGGAGCGATGAAGCGCCTCTACGCCCGGTACCCGTTCCTCGACGACGCCCGCAAAGCCGTCGAAGCGGCGGAGGTCGATCTCGTCGAACTCGTGAACCGCGACGGTGCGGCCGCCGTCGACCGGGCCGTAGAGCGCGTCGACGCCGCGTTGCGAGAGGGAACCATCGGCCAGCCCCATCGTCGCACTCGCGTCGAGTTGCTCTCCTACCCGATCGCTCGCGTCCTCGTCTCACTCGTCGACGAGCACGTACTGATCCGCAAGTACGCCCACGCCGAGGCGGCCGCCGCTCGCGAGCGGTTCGAGGCGGATCTCTCTTCGGACGACCAGCTCAAAAGCACCAGCGACGAGCGCCTCACCGTCGACCGCTTGCTCGCCGAGTTCAACCTCGCTGGCGACGTTCGCCCGGCTTCCGAGGGCTACCGCGTCGCCGTCGGGTCGTATCTCCGGCTCTCTGCGGACCTCGACGGGGAGGACTGGCGACTGGTCAATCGCGCGCTCTCGAACGGATCGGTCCCCGTCGAGGCGGCGGAGCTCCACGACCTGCTCCAGCAGGCGATCCGGGACCGGATCACGGAGGGGCTTCCGCTCTCGGTCCCCGATCCGATCGCAGCGGGGCTCGACGATGCGGTCGATAGTCTCGACGAGTCGCTCGCGGACCGCCAGCTCAGCACCGACTTCGACGCCGTCCGGCCCGATCTGTTTCCGCCATGCGTCCAGGCGCTCCTCGACCGTGTCGAGACGGGCGACGACCTCGACCACACCGGCCGGTTCGCGCTGACGGCCTTCCTTACGAGCGTGGGGATGTCCCCCGATGAGGTCGCCGAGATTTCGGCTGGCGACGACGTCAACGACGAGACAATCCAGTATCAGGCTGCGCATCTGGGAGCAAACGGGACGGGGGAGTATCCACCACCGAGCTGTGCGACGATGGACGCGTTTGGACTCTGCGTCGACAAGGATGAGCTCTGTTCGGAGATTGACCATCCGCTTACCTATTACGACGAACGGCTGGATGCGTCCGCCGAGTAGCCGTCGAAATCAGTCAAACCCGTGGTCTTCGTCCGCTTCGTCGTTGTCTTCCGCACTGACAGTGTACGCCAGCACAACGCCGACCGCAGCCATCAGCAGAATAAAGAAGATCACGCTCCCGACGAGCAACATTCCGCCATCATCCGTCAGCGCTCCGTCGGTCGCGTAGGTCGATCCGACCCACATCATCGTGGCGATCATGACCGCGACAGCACCGACGGCTGCGACGATTTCGATCACTCGTTCCCGCTCGAGGTCCATACCCCATCGAACCCACGGGCCGATCAAAAGCGCTTCGATGAGTGTGTCTCGGCCGGTATGGTACGAGAAGACCGACTCCTCGGACCTGCGGCCCCTGTGACTATGCCACAAACCACTTCTACTGGTCCCGGGCCCTCATGGATGACACAGGATCTGGGGAAGCCTTAGGCCGCTCCAGAACCTACCAGCTAGTATGACGCACTCCGCACACACACCCGCGTCAGCCGCTCTCCCCGACAGTTCGCTGGAGGAGCTCGACGACCGCTCACGCCGGGCACTGACCGAACGAATAGCAGTCACCGCGCTCGGTCGCGGGACCTACGAGGTTGTCGGCCAATCCGAGGACGCCTATCTCGTCGACCTCCCGGCCGGTCGCTGTACCTGTCCGGACTACCGATTCCGCGACGAGCGATGCAAACACGTTCGACGCGTGGCCATCGAGATTACGGCCGGTCGTGTGCCCGCACCGGATCAGATCGCCGTCGGCTGCGAACGCTGTGGCGAGACTCTGTTCGCCGATCGCACAGCTCCCGAACCATACCTCTGTCCCTCTCACGATCTCTCTGTGGGGGACGCCGTCTACGACCGCGAGACAGGCCAGCGACTCCTTGTTGTCGGGCTGTCGGACCGCCGTGCTGACGAGGTGTCAATCTCCACGATTCGGGGCACCGTCGCCGACCACTACTCGAACCGCGAGTACGACGCCGACGACCCCGTGGTCTCCGTTGTCTATCCGGACTCGTTTGAGCTAACCAATCACGGTCCCGTCCCCGGCTCGCTGACCGTCTACTCCTTCCCGCGTTCGCGGCTCTCAACCGAGCCGCTTTCGGACTGAAGGGCTCTCATCGCCGCTCGATCTGCATTTCCATCCCCTCGGCGGGGTGCATCGTGAGCGAGCCTCGCAGATCGAGTGGGCCGTCGTCAACCCTGTCCAGCGTCCACTCGCTCGCGACCGTCGCCAGCACCATCGTCGCCTCTACGAGCGAGAACCGCTTGCCGATACAGCTTCGAGGCCCCGCGCCGAACGGAAAGTATGAAAACTGCGGGTTCGATGGGGACTCCCAGCGTTCCGGCCTGAACGCCTCCGGCTCTTCGAAATTCGCCGGGTCACGGTGGATCGCCCACTGTGGTAACATCACCAGCGCACCCTCCGGAACCGTGTAGCCGCCGAGTTCGACGTCCTCCGTCGTCTGCCGGAACATCGTGTACACCGGCGGATACAATCGCATCGCCTCGTCCAGCACCCAGCGGGTGTACTCCAGTCGTGGGATGTCCGCCATGCCCGGTTTCCCATCGAGAACCTCGTCGATCTCCTCGTGCAGTCGGGCCTCTGCCCTGGGATTCTCTGAGAGAAGGTAGAAGGCGTACGTGAGCGTCAGTGCCGTCGTGTCGTGGCCCGCCAGCAGCATCGTCATTGCCTCGTCACGGACCTGTTTGTCCCCAATCTGCCCCTCATCACGAGCGCGTAACAGGATCGAGAGCAGATCGTCGCCGTCCAGCCCCTCGGCCGACCGCTCTGCCACAACGTCGTCGATGACGCCTTCGAGGGTCTCGATCGCCGCCCGGTACTGGCGGTTCTCCGCAGTCGGTAGCCAGTCGGGAACGATCGCCCGCCGCGGGTCCGGCTCGAACCGGCGACCCAGCGGCTCCAGATTCTCCTGAACGATACGAGTTCGCTCCGGGCCGAGCTCGGTGCCAAACATCGCGTCGACGATGATCTCGACGGTCACCGTCGCCATTTCGACCTCGATATCGCGCACATCGCCGTCCGCCCAGCCGCCGGTGAGTCTCGCGGCGCGGGTCGCCATCATCTCCGTGAGTTCGTCGATCCGATCCGGCGCGAACGCTGGCTTGGCTATCTGGCGCATCTCCCGCCAGAACTCACCTTCGCTCAACAGTAGCCCGTTGCCGAGTAGCTCCTCCATCGCGTCGCTCTGGAACTTCGGCTTGCGAAAGCGATCCGGCTCTACCACGAGCACCTGCTCCACGAGGTGAGGAGAGGAGACCATATACGTCTCGTTCGGCCCCAGGTCGAACGTCGCGACGTCGCCGTAGGCGTCCCGGACTGCCTCCATGAACCGGAAGGGGTCACGGGAGTAGTACGGAGTGGTCCCGACGATCGGGAAGTTGTTCGGACCGGGGGGCTTGGGATGCATTTGTCCGGATCTTGGCCCACACAGGTATGAACCGCACGCAGGTAAGATATCTGACAGTTCAACTATCCACGTCGTCGAGGCGCGCCTGACTGGAGTGGCCGGTCAGTTCGTCGAAATCCGTCCCGTCGGCGAGTGCGGTCTCCTTTTTGACCCGGTAGTTGCCGCCGTCAGTCGTGTACAGATCGGCAGGGTGGAAAAAGTACCAGTCCTCCCGATCGAAGCGGACGCCGATCCGGGGCTTCGCGCCGAAGTTCTGGGAGAAGTACACCAGCGCCTCGACCTCCTCGCCGGTCAGGTAGATCGGATCTCCGGCGCTGGATTTTGCCTCGACCGCGTAGAAGGAGTCGCCGTCCCCCGCGAGTACGTCCGGTAGCTCCCGATCGGTGGCGCTCCCGCTCGCCGGAGCACGCATCACGGCGAATCCGGCCGCGTCGAGTTCGTTTACGAGTTCTCGCTCTCGCCTGTCGCCCTTCGCGTTCGACATCGGATTAATGCTGGGTCGGCGCTCTCTTAACCCCCGCGCTCCTCCTCGAACTCTTCGATGACACCGTGGACCTGCTCGGCCCACGCGTCGAGCCCCTCCTTCAACATCTCCTTGGCCTCCGGTAGTGGGACGGCCTTGTACTGGTAGACGTACCCACCGGAGTCTAGCAATCGGCGCTCACGGGTCGCCAGCCCCAGATCGAGCAGCGTCGTCAGCGCCCGGTTGACGTTGCTCCGGTCCCGATCCAGCGCGTCGGCGAGCTCCTCGACGGTGCTTCCGGGCTGGTCGAGGAGCCGGATGTACGTCCGCGTCACATGCTCGTTGACGCCGAAGACACAGGACATCACGACGGTAAAGTCAGGCTCCGCGGCTTCCATCAGTTGCCGCATATCCGGGTCGCGGGTATCGCTCATATCTTGCCATTGGCCGACGCAAAGATAAATCCGAGCACTCCTGACAGATTGTGCCAACCCGGACTAGGGTTTATAAAGTATACCGGGGCCATACCGGACTATTCCGGATAGGACTGCCACGGCGCAGGACGAGACAGGTGTGCGACACGCCGCGTCGTGGTCCGTAGTGTCGCCTGCTTGCCCCTCAGTGGGCCGCAGCGCCGATCAGTCGCTGCTGTACCCGAACTGTCGGATACACTCGCGCATCTCGGCTTCGTCATCGTGTTTGTGCAGCGTCGTCGGCGTATCGCAGTAGTAGGTACCGCCGTCGAAGCGTAACGTCACGTTGTGGGTCGAGCCGAGCATCTCCGTCTCGACGATCACTCGTTGTCCGTCGTTGAGCGCCGCAACTAGCTCGTCAACACCGAGTTCACCGGACACGACACGGAGCGGTTCTGTCATCACTTGGCCTGTTCGTCCAGCCACACCATCAATCCTTTCTGGGCGTGCAGGCGGTTCTCCGCCTGATCCCACACCACCGAGGCATCGCTCTCGATGACGTCGCCGGTAATCTCCTCGCCGCGGTGGGCGGGCAGACAGTGCATGACAATCGGATCATCGGCCGCGTCTAGCAGGTCCTCGTTCACCTGGAATCCCTCGAAGTCGCTCATCCGGACATCGCGTTCGTCTTCCTGACCCATGCTGATCCAGACGTCGGTGTAGACCACATCCGCATCCTCGACCGCCGCGGCGGGATCGGTCGTGATCGTCGGCTCTCCGCCCAGGTCGGCGGCCCGCTCGACGACATCGTCGTCGATACCGTACCCCTCTGGTGTGGCGACGGTGAGGTCGACACCGGTGAGCGCACAGCCGAGCGCGAACGACTGGGCGACGTTGTTGCCGTCGCCGACCCACGCCGCAGTGACGTCGTCCAGATCGCCGCAGTGTTCCCGGATCGTCAGCAGATCCGCGAGCGTCTGACAGGGATGTGCGTCGTCAGTCAGTCCGTTTATAACTGGGACATCTGCGTAGCGGGCCAGCTCCTCGATGTTGGCGTGTTTGAACACACGGGCCATCAGGACGTCGACGTATCGCGAGAGCGCCCGCGAGGTGTCCTTGAGCGGCTCGCCCCGACCCAGCTGGATATCGCTCTCACCGAGGAAGACGGCGTGGCCGCCGAGCTGGGTCATGCCGGTCTCGAAGGAAACCCGGGTGCGTGTGCTTGGCTTCTGGAACAGCATACCGAGCGTCTGCTGGTCGAAGTCGTCGTGGTCGAAACCGTCTTCGTACTCGCCTTTGTACTCGCTGGCGACGTCAAGGACGGTCTCCAGTTCAGTGCGTGTCAGGTCGTCTACGTCGAGGAAATGTCGTGGACTCATTCGTGCTCACCCATGAGGCGTTCAGTGACCGATTCGAGCACGTCGATCGAGCGGTCGTACTCCGCAAGCGACAGGTGCTCGTTCGGCGCATGATCGAGATCGGAGTCGCCGGGACCGTATGAGACGATCTGACAGTCCCAGTGGTCCGCAAAAACGTTCATATCGCTCGTGCCGGTCTTTCTGAGCAGGCGTGGATCGCCACCAGCGTTCCGGATAGAAACGCGGAACGCACGTGCGATCCCGGTCCGTGGGCTCTCCATCACCGGTTCGACCTTGTCCTTCCAGTGGACCGAGCCCATGCCATCGAGATAGCCGTCGGCGATCTCGCGGACCTCTTCGACGGAGAGCTCCGGCGGGATCCGAAGCTGTACGTCCATCGTCGCCTCGACTGAGAGCCCGTCATCGGTCAGTCCCCCGTCCATCTCGGTCGGCTTCGGCGTCACCCGCTCGAACACTGGCTCCCACTCGTCGGCCTCGAACTCGTCTTCGATGTTCGACCACCAGGCAATCGCGTCCTGAATGGCGTTGTTCTCGGGACGGGAACTGTGCCCTGACTCGCTGGTTGCGACGTAGGTTCCGGCGAGCAGCCCACGGTACCCGAGCGTGACGCCGTCCCAGCCGCTTGGCTCGCCGTTGATCACGGTTTCCGGGACGGCGTCCCGGTCATCGATCGCGAAACGCGAGCCGCGGGAGTCGACCTCCTCGCCGACGACGCCCAGAAAGCTGACGCCAGTTTCGACGGCGGCGACTGCCATCGCGGCGAGCGCACCGGTTGCGTCGACACTCCCGCGGCCCCACAGCACTTCGCCGTCCTCACCTTCCTCGACCCGTACCGGGATGTCGCCCGGAACGGTGTCGATGTGGGAGGTCAGCAGTACGGAGTCGTCGGCGGGTGCACGGACGTTGCCGACCTCGTCGATCCAGACTTCGCGGTCGTGGGCCTCGAAGAAGGCGGCGAGTCGCTCTGCGGCCTCTCGCTCCTCGCCAGTCGGCGATGGGATGCTCACCAGATCGACGAGCAGTTCGCGGGCCGCCTCGCTCGCGCTGGATTCGACAGCTGCAGTCATCCGTCCTCACCCAGGATATCGACCAGCGCGTCGACGACTTCGTCGGCGTGCTCGCGCTTGATGGTCAGCGGCGGGAGCAATCGTAGCACCGACCGTCCGGCGGGCAGCGCGAGGATACCGTGGTTCAGCGCAAGCTGTTTCAGAAGTCGGTTAGACCCGCGCTTTACCTCGATGCCGATCATCAGCCCCTCGCCGCGGACGTCGCGGACCGTGTCACCGAGTTCGGCCTCGATCTCTTCGCGGAGATAGTTCCCGACCTCGTCGGCGTGGGCCGGTACCTCCTCGTCGACGATGGTCGAGACGGTCGCCTCGCCGGCGGCACTGATGACGGGGCCGCCGCTGAACGTTGAGGCGTGGGAACCGTAGTTCTCGGCGATCCAGTCCCGACACAGCGTTGCGCCGATGGGGAGGCCGTTGCCCAGTCCCTTCGCGCTGGTGATCATGTCGGGGACGACGCCGCTGTCGTCAGCGGCCCACAGGCTCCCCGTCCGACCCATTCCCGTCTGGACCTCGTCGAAGATCAGCGCGGCATCTGCCTCAGTTGTCGCCTCGCGTGCCGTTTCGAGGAACGACGCCTCAGCAGGGTTGATGCCCCCTTCGCCCTGAATCGGTTCGACGATCACTGCCGCGGTCTCCTCGTCGACAGCCTCCGCGAGCGCCTCGTTGTCGTTGTACGGCACGAACTCCACGTCGCCGATTAGCGGCTCGTATGGCTTTTTGTACTTGTTTTTCCAGGTCGTCGCCAGCGATCCCATCGTCCGGCCGTGAAAGCCCTGCATCGTCGCGATAATCTTCGAGCTCTCGGTTGCCGAGCGGGCGAACTTCAGCGCCGCCTCGTTGGCCTCGGTGCCGGAGTTACAGAGCCAGACTTTGTCGATCCCCTCGGGTGCGGTCTCGGCCAGCTGTTCGTACAGGTCAGTCCGGCTCTGAACCGGATAGGATGCCTGTACGTAGGTCAGGTCGTCGAGCTGCTCGCGGACGGCGGCGTCGACGGCCTCGTGGTTGTGGCCCAGCGGGACGCAGGCGTAGCTCGCGCCCATGTCCAGATACTCGTTCCCGCTGTCGTCGTAGAGATAGGCCCCCTCCCCACGCTCGATCTGGATTGGCTTTTCGTTGAAGACGAACCCGCTCATACCTCTCCCTCCGTGGTCTCGGCCAGTGTGTCGGCAGTGATGTGGGTGCCCCCCCCGTCGACAGCGTCGGTGATCGGCATCTCGGCGTTGGCATCGGCGACGACGACCTCCGGAGAACCGCCCGAGAGCGCCTCCTTTGCGGCCATGACCTTCTTTGTCATGAACCCTTCCGCGGCGTCCTCGATCCGTTCGAGCCCCGCGGGGTCGTCGGCGCGCTCGATCAGGGTCGTCTCGTCGTCGGGGTCGGCGAGGATGCCGGGGACGTCAGTGAGAACGACCAGCGTCGCGTCGAGCGCTCCTGCGACTGCGGCCGCAGCGCGGTCGGCGTCGGCATTGACGGGCGTCACGCCGCCTTCCTTTTCCTCGCCGAGCATCGGAACGGTCACGACCGGGGTGTAGTCGTCGCCGAGCAGCGTCTCCAGCAGATCGGCGTTGACGTCGGTGATCTTGCCGGAGTGATCGCCGCGTTTGATCTTCTTTTTTCCGTCCTCGACGACGCGGACGGCGGACTTCCGGCGGCCAGTGATGAGCCCGCCATCGACACCCGAGAGACCGATTGCGTCGACGCCCTGATTCTGGAGGCCCGCGGTGAGATCGGTGTTGAGCTTGCCCGGCAGGACCATCTCGAACACCTCCATCGTTCGTTCGTCGGTAAAGCGCCCGACGACGCCGCCCGGCGTCTCGACGTACGTCGGCTCCTCGCCGAGTGCTTCGAGCGTGTCGTCGACGGCGGTCGAGCCGCCGTGGACGACGACTACCTGTTCACCCTGTTCGACCAGTCTTGCTACGTCGGCGAGTGCACCTGCCGGGTCGACGGCACGCGCTCCCCCGATCTTGACGACCGTTGTCATGAGAAGTTCTTGAATGTATGCAGCATCTGTCGGTATCAAAAGTTGACGGTTCGCGGCCGCTACGGCGATCCCACGGGGTGGAGCCCCTGAAATTCGAGCCCGGCGGTCTCGTTGAGGCCGAGCGCGACGTTGGCCGCGTGGACGGCCTGCCCCGCCGAGCCTTTCATCATGTTGTCGATCGCCGAGAACACGACCACCCGTTTGTTCGAGGGGTCGAGCTCGAAGCCGACCTCGCCGTAGTTCGTCCCGGCGACGGCCTTCGGTTCGGGATAGCGGTAGACGCCGCTCCCGCCCGCGGCCATTCGCATGAACGGTTCGTCCTCGTACGCGCCGCGATACGCTTTCCAGAGGTCGCCCTTCGAGACGGGACCATTCGGAAAGACGTGCGCAGTCGCCGATGCCCCGCGGATCATATCGACTGCGTGGCAGGTAAAGGAGAGGTCCAGCCCGAGGAACGACTCGATTTCGGCCTCGTGGCGATGCCCCGTGGGCGCGTAGGGGCGAACGACGCCCGAGCGCTCGGGGTGTGAGGAGGCGTCGCCGCCGCCCGCACCGCCCTCCGAGGAGCCGACCTTCACGTCGACGACGACCTGCTCGGAGCCGTCGAGGACGCCCGCCTCGATCAGCGGGTGCAGACCGAGGATCGTCGCGGTGGCGTTACAGCCACCCGAAGCGATCAGGTCCGCGCCCGGCAGTGCCTCGCGGTTGATCTCCGGGAGCGCGTAGACCGATTCCTCGAGCAACTCGGGGCGGCTGTGCCCGTCGTACCATTCCTCGTACTCCGCTTCGGTATCGAGGCGAAAGTCCGCCGAGAGGTCGACGACGGTCTCGGCCGCGTCCTGAAACCGATCGATCTGCTCCATCGAGACGCCGTGTGGCGTCGCCGTAAAGAGCACGTCGACGCTTGCCAGCTCCTCGGGATCGGAAAAGCGCAGGTTGGGATGGGTCCCGCGAAGGTTCGGGTGGACCGAGCCCACGGATTTCCCGTCGTAGCTTCGGCTCGTCGCCTGTTCGATCTCGAACTCGGGGTGGGCCGCCAGCAAGCGAAGCAGTTCGCCACCAGTAAAGCCGCTCGCGCCGACGACGCCCGCGGTCAGATCGGCCATCAGGCCGTCACCTCCGCTTCGACCTGTGCTTCGAGCCAGTCGACGACCCCGCCGGTCACGTCGATGTCCGTGGCGTCGTTCAGCGCCTTGAACTCGACGGTGTGGTTGACCTCGTGGACGGTGTAGCCCTCGGGATCGCCGTTCTCGTCGACGCCGGTCTCCATCAGATCGACGCCCAGCAATCCGCCGCCCACGGCGTCGCTGGCCTGCTCGACGAGGGATTTCGCTTCCTCGTCCAGCTCGAACGAGTCGGTTTCTGCACCCTTCGCGGCGTTGGTCAGCCAGTGGTCCGAGGAACGGACCATCGCGCCGACCGGCTCGCCGTCGACCGCGAGCACGCGGATATCACGGCCCGGCTTCTCGACGAACTCCTGGACGTAGAACACCTTGTGCTCGTAGTGGCCGAGCGTCGCCTTGTGTTCGAGGATCGCTTCCGCGGCGCTTTTCGAGTCGATCTTGGCCATCAGGCGTCCCCACGAGCCGATCACCGGCTTGAGGACGCAGGGGTAGCCAAAGGATTCGATGATCTCCATGGCCGAGTCCTTGGTGAAGGCGACCTCGGTGTTGGGAGTGGGGATGCCCGCCTTCTCCAGTGCGAGGCTGTTCTTTACCTTGTCCGCACAGACCTCCGCGGTCTCGGCGCTGTTGACGATCGGGATTCCGTAGGCCTCACAGAACTGCGTGGCGTACTTGCTCCGGCTGGTCGCCAGACAGCGATCGAGTACGACGTCAAGGTCGGTGAACGTCTCCGGCGGCTCCCGGATCGAAAAGCGCTGTTTGCGCACGTCGATCTTGACGACGTCGTGATCGCGCTCGCGAAGCTCCTCGAGCAACAGTTTCTCGTCTTTCCTGATCCGGGAGTAGAGTAGTCCGACTTTCATTGTGTCCTCGCGACCGCTCCGATCGTCATTACTCGCCCCAGTCCTCTTCGAGCTCGGGGGCCTTGTCGAGCTCCGGCGGCTCGACGTCGATCACTTCGAGCTCCGCGCCACAGGTGGTACAGTCGATGATCTCTCCGACTTCGAGGTTGTCGTGCAGCGAGACCTCCGCGCCGCATTCGACACATTCTGCCATTGTACTCCCCTCTCGTCGCTATATCTACTTAAATCCTGCGAACTTATCAGAGAAAAGAAACTCGCATACTGGACGCTAACAGAGTAAAACGAACTGTTTCGGAACTTTCACTGGATCAGTATCAATTTCTATATGTGTTGTCCCCGGGCGGGGATCGCCGTCTCCGGGGTGGCTGTCGCTGCGGTAGCTCACGCATATGTGCTCACCTCGTCTTCGAGCAGCTCCGCCGCAGTGGCGAGCGCGTTGCGACGCCCGGCGAGGCCGACCTGATGGGCGGCAAGCTGATCCTCGGCGTCTCCAAGGTACGCCTCGACTGCCGCCGGTGCGGGGCCGCCGACCGAGTCACGCGAGGCGACGCTCTCGGTCGGGTCGAGTGCGGCCTCGACGGCGTCCGGGTCGACGTACTCCGCGAGGGGGCTGTCGAGCACCTCACGGGCCGCGGCGTCGACCGCATCACGGTCAGCCCCTCGCTCGGACGCAACCGCCACCACCTCGTGGGCGGTCCGGAAGGGGAGCCCGTTCGCAGCGAGCAGGTCGGCGACGCCGGTCGCCGTCGAAAAGCCCTCGCCAGCGGCCTCGGCAAGGAACTCCTCGGGCCACTCAGCAGTAGCAACTGCCCCGCCGACCACGTCGGTCGCGTCGAGCACGGCATCGACCGTCTCCCAGGCGTACGGCGTCGCGGACTGCAGGTCGCGGTTGTACGCGCGTGGCAGGCCCTTGAGCGTCGTCAACAACCCGTTGACCCCGGCGGCCGCCTCACCCGCGGTCGCACGAACGAGTTCCAGGGTGTCGGGGTTCTTCTTCTGGGGCATGATCGAGGAGGTCGAGGCGTACTCGTCGGACAGCTCCACGAACCCGCGGTTGGCGAAGACGATCACGTCCTCGGCCAGGCCCGACAGGGTCGTGGCGTGGGCCGCCAACGCCGTCACGCTTTCGAGCAGGAAATCACGGGTCGAAGAGGCGTCCATCGAGTTTTCGACGATTCCCTCGAAGCCCAGCAGCTCGGCGGTGCGCTCGCGATCGATATCGAACGTCGTCCCGGCGAAGGCCGCCGCACCGAGCGGCGAGCGGTTCACGCGCTCGTAGGCGTCGAGCAGGCGTTCGGTATCGCGTGCGATCGCCTGCTCGTACGAACAGAGCCAGTGAGCGACCGTTGTCGGCTGTGCGGGCTGCAGATGGGTGTAGCCGGGCATCACGGTCCTGGTGTGCTCGCTTGCGGTGGAAAGCAGCTGTTCGCGCAGGGCGACCGTCGCCGCGACGGCGTCGAGCAGGTCCTCGCGCAGCCGGTAGCGAATGCAGGTCGCCACCTCATCGTTGCGCGAGCGCGCAGTGTGCATTTTCCCACCCTCGGGGCCGACGCGCTCGATCACGGCCGTCTCGATCGCCGCGTGGACGTCCTCGCCCTCGGGCAGCGCCTCGTGGCCCGCCGCCTCGATCTCGTCGAGCGCGGCGAGGATCTCGCCGGCGACCTCGTCCTCGATAACGTCCTGCTCAGCGAGCATGACGACGTGGGCGCGATCGACCGCGATGTCGGCGGCGAAAATGCGCCGGTCGGCGTCCATCGAGGAGAGAAACTCCCGGGCGGGGCCGCCGCTAAAGCGATCCCGGCGCACTACGTCGGAACTGGGGGTTTCCTCCTCGGTCATCTTACTCGTCCCCGTCGACGCGTTTCGTCACGGCGTTTGCCAGACGGCCCTGATAGCCGTGGTACTTGGCGACGCCGGTGGCGTCTTTCTGGGTGATGCCCTGTCCCTCGATCGTCTCGGTGTTGAACGACGCGGCGGCCTCGGAGTAGGCGGCGTACTCGCTCTCGCGGCCGACCGGGCGGGCGCTCCCGCCGTCGAGCTTGATCGTCGCCGTTCCGGTGACGCGTTTCTGGGTCTGTTCGATGAACCCTTCGAGCGCGCCAACGAGCGGCGCGTCGATCAGCCCCTGATACGCTTTTTTCGACCACTGCTGGTCGACCTGGGCCTTGAATTCGCGTTCCTCCTGCGTGAGGACGAGCCCTTCCAGCGCCTCGTGGGCGTTGAGCAGCACCGTCGCGGCGGGATGCTCGTAGTTCTCGCGCACTTTCAGGCCGAGCATCCGATCTTCCATCATATCCGTGCGGCCGACGCCGTACGCGCCCGCCCGCTCGTTGAGATGTTCGATCAGTTCGACGGGTCCGTACTCCTCGCCGTCGACGGCGACCGGTTCTCCCTGCTCGAACTCGATCTCGACGAGGTCGGTATCCTCAACGGTGCCCGGTGCATCCGTCCAGTCGTAGATCTCCTCGGGCGGGACGTAGTTGGGCTGTTCGAGATTTGCGCCCTCGACCGAGCGACTCCAGAGGTTGGTGTCGATCGACCAGTCGCCCTCGTTGCCGCTCTCGACCGGCAGGCCGCGTTCCTCTGCGTACTCGATCTCCCACTCGCGAGTAAGTTCGAGTTCGCGCACGGGTGCGATCACGTCGAGATCGGAATCTCGCCAGACGGCCTCGAACCGGAGCTGGTCGTTCCCTTTCCCGGTACAGCCGTGGGCGACCGCATCACACCCCTCCTCGATTGCAGTTTCGAGGATCGCGTTGGCGATGACAGGGCGTGCCAGTGCGGTCCCGAGCGGGTAGCCCTGATAGGTCGCGTTCGCCTTCAGCGAATCCAGACAGAGCTGTGCGAACTCCTCTCGGGCGTCGACGACGTGCGTTTCGACGCCGAGGGCCTCCGCCGTTTCCTCGGCCTCCTCGAACTCTTCGGCTGGTTGTCCGACGTCTACCGTGACGCCGATCACTTCGTCGTATCCGTACTCCTCTTCGAGCAGCCCGACACAGACCGTCGTATCGAGTCCGCCCGAAAACGCGAGAGCCACACGGTCCATTTGTACTCGAATCCAGCTTTCGGACGGTATTAAATCCTTTTCTTTCAGTTTTTGAATAAAATGCGTAGAGATGCCTATAGCAGGTCTAAACGGTTTTCAGAGGGTTTTGAAATTCGTAGCGTCGGGGATATGATAATAGTGGGCCTAGAGACGGCCCCGCCGCCGTCGTCGACCGAAGGAAGGGTGCGGAGACTCGCCGCTCGTGGGCGCATCGGACGCCGTCGCCACGCGAGCGGTCTCCATGATAGCTATAGCTACATTATTCGCCGTATTAAACACTTGCGTGTTGGGCCCGGACACTGGCTTTCAGTGCCGTCGAGCGATCAGCGCGATTCCGAGTAGGGCTGTAAGTGCTGTGCCGATCCCGAAGCCGGGCAGGTCGTCGTCAGCGTCGCCCGTGTCGTCTGCGCCGGTCGCCGCGTCACCGTCGGCACTCAGCACGACCTCGAAGCCGTCCAGATCGGTCCCGGCATCCCAGGTCGCCGTGCCATCGCTTTCGCTATCCGGTGCCGGCGTTGCGTCGCTTACCTGGTAGCCGTCCGGTGCGACGATGGTCAGCGGGCGATCCGTCTCGTACCCGCTGGCGAACGGTTCGGTGACAACGAGGTCGTCGCCGTCCGTTGCGGCGAAGTTCGTCCACTCGACTGTCATCGACAGGACGCCGACGTCATCCTGCCGTTCCGCACTGACGCTCTGGCCCGTCACTGCCATCGTCCGATCGGTTCGGTCGCTGGCCGTGTCGGCGACCGACTGCATGTTGCCCTCGAACCGGTCGAGCGCGGTCGCTTGCGCCTCCTCGTCACCCACTAGCGACTCGAAGGCGTCGGCTTCCTCGTCGGTGTCGAGGTCGTAGGTCATCGTCAGCGTGACCTGCGCGTCTCCCGAGTCGTCGAGCTCGACGAGCAGGGACGGCTCGGTGTCGCTCTGCTGGGCTCCTGCGACCGGCGTCACGGCGAGGCTACACACCACGAGTCCTGCGAGTACCGTCGCTATCGTGCGATTTGAAATCATCGGTGATGAAGTGTAGTTCCGTCAGTAGTCCGCTCCGACGTCGGTCTCGGTATCGCCCTCGACGGTCGTTCCGTCGTCGTCGCTGTCCGCCTCGACGTCGGTCTCGGAGTCAGCTTCGGCCCCGCCGTCGTCGGTGCCCGCGTCAGCATCGGCGTCCGCCCCGGCCTCGGCGTCCGAGTCGCTATCTTCCTCGTCGCTCTCGCCGTTCATTCCGGGAATGTCGACGCCGACCTCGCCGTCAGCACCGACGCCGATCTCGATGCTCGGCCCGGCGTCGTCAGCCGCTGCGGCACTGCCGCCAGCGATCTTCTGTGCAGCCTCTGCGACTGCGGGTCCACCGAGCTCGCTCGCGCGGTCCTGGAGCGTCTGGATGGCCTGCATGTCGATACCGTTTGCGGCGAGGATCTCCTCGTCGAGGCCCTCAGTGCTCGCCTCGCTCTGTGCTGCGAGGTTCGCTGCAGTCTGGCGTTCGGAGGCCACTACGGCCATCTCGGCCTGGAACTGCCCTTCGGTGATCTCGCCGTTGTCGCGTTTCTCTTCGAGTTCGTCGACGCGGTCTTCTAGCTCGTCGACGCGTTGCTCGACGTCGTCGAGCTGTTCGCCGACGACCTCACCCTGTGCTTCGGCGCTCGCTGACTGTGCGACTTTGATGCCGAAGGTCCGTTCGTTCATCTCACCCTCGAACTCCGATTCGTGTACGGCCACGACGCCGGCGAACTGCTCGCCCGGCTCGACGTCGCTGTCATCGTCCGATTCGTCGTCATCCTCTAGCGCGTGTGCCTGCCCTGCGACGGCCATGGGCGCTGCGGCGACCATGGACACCACGACGGCAAGCGCCACGAGTGCGGTCAGGGTGCGTCTCATTGCAATCATCCGTTGGAGCGGGAGGAGTATATAAAATACAGTCTGTGAGCCCGAATCACCGACGATTAAGCCGGATTAAATCGGATTTCAAACTGCTGCTGTCCGGTGGTTCTGTCTATACTGTTAGAAGATATACACTAAAGCGACGAATGATTTATATCATATCGTTCTCGTCGACCTCGGGGAGCCTCACGACGTTCTCGCGGCCGATCCGGAACGTCTCGACCGTTCCCTCCTCGCGCAGCTCGCCGATCACCTGGCTTGTCTTCGCGTCGGTCCAGTCCAGCTCCTGGACGACCTGCTGCTGTTTCAGTCGCCCGTCGTGTTGCTCTAACAGCTGGATGACCCGCTCTTCGTTGCTGAGGAGCTCCGACGGTGGGCCGTCGTCCGACTCAGCAGTGGCGTCACCATCGTCGTTCGCACTCGAGCCGTCGTCGCTGGCGTCCGGTGTCTCTGTCGCTGCTGCTGGCTCCGTGCCTGCGTCACTCTGAGCCGTAGCAGCGCCGTCGTCGTCCGGCTCGTCGGCGAGTCCGCGGCTGTAGAGCCACCAGAGCATAAACAGCAGTGCGACGCCGGTAACGCCGCCACCGACCGGTATCAGTGGAACTCCGTCGCTCTCCTCCCCATCGACCGGCCCGTTATCGAGCCCGTCACTGTCGTCCGGTTCGGTGCTCACAACGACTCGCGGCTCGTCGCCGACGAAGCTGGTCTCCGAGCCGCGCCAGAGCACCGAGTCCGACCGTGTCTCGCCGGGCTCGGGCCGGACGTCGACGAGGCTGTACTCGCTGGGCCAGCCGACGACGAGCCGGCTCTGGTCGTCGAGGAAGAACCCGGAGATGGCGTCCCCGATCTCCATGCGGTCGCCGTCGACGGCGGCGAACCCGCTCCACTCGAACTGGTATGTGAGGACACCGTACTCCTGTGGGATCGACTCCGTTCGCGTGGCCACCGTGTAACCGCTCGCGGACATTTCTCTATCCGTCTCCTCCGCTGCCGACGCCACCGTGTCGTCCATCGACTCGGCGAACCCGTCGACGTACTCCTCGGGGTTCTCTTCGACGTCCGACTCGATCGAGGCGAACGCCTCCTCACTCTCGTCGTCGTCGAGTTGCTTCCAGTACTCGACTGTCCAGGCCGCCGTCCCGTCGCTGTCGACGGTCACGGTTAGCCGTACGTCGTCGGCGTCGAACGCCTCCTGGGCGGTCGGTGTCTCCGGCCCCGACTCCTGCAGCGAGTGGCTTCGATCGTCGACTGCCCCTGCGACGCCGCCGACGGCGAGCACCGCCACGACGCCCACGGCGAGACAGAGGACGAGTCCCCAGTGGTCCCTCGAATCCATCGTTGCCATCGTTCTCATCCTTGCCGGTAAAGCCTTGTTGCTCTCCCCCGACGGCCGATGTCCTTTTGGGACCCCCGTGACAAGCGGGTGGTATGATGGATTCCCGCGCAGACGTCGAGGTCGAGACCCTCCTCCGTATCGCGCTCGTGCTGGTCATCGTCGTGCTCGTGCTCGAACTGCTCTCGATGCTGATCAGCGGGCTGGCGTCACTGCTCGGCTTCCTCCAGCCGTTGATCCTGCTGGCCGTTGCCGTCCTGATCGTGCTCTGGTTGCTCGACCGACTGTAGGGTCGACAGGCTCATTTCGCTGGCCCGGATAGCCATCGCCAGTGTACAGTCTCAACGCTCCCGTTCCCGGTCGTGTTGCCGCGCTCGCAGGCGAGCTGTTCCCCGAACTCGTCGGTTTCGAGTCGATCCGCGAGGAGCATTCGGTGCTGCTCAAACGGCTCGGCGACGACGACTTTGCCCACCTCGCAGAGCGGGTTCGCCGGGAACTTCGGGGGGCTCCTGCCGTCGAGGCGAAAATCACGGGGATCGACTACTTCGCGGAGCCGCCACGGGGCTCCCAGCCCGTCGTCTACCTCAGTGTCGAGTCGCCGGGACTACGACGCCTCCACGAGCAACTTGTCGACGCGTTCGGCGCGATCGACGGTCTCGAAGGCGACGATTACGTGATGCACGTCACCCTCGCCCGTGGTGGCGGAGACATCGAGACCGCCCGAGCGCTCGACGAGCGGGAGGTAGAGCCGATCACGTGGACGATCACGGAGCTTCGGCTCTGGGATGCAAAACACGGCGAAGCGGCGCGAACGATCCCGCTCCCGGCCTGATCACGCGAGCAGCCGGGGGCCGAAGATGACCAGCAGCAAGCACAGCAACATTGTCAGTCCGACCGTTGTCGTAACCGTCTTTGTCAGCTGATACGACCCCTCGATCGGCAGCCGCGAGACGATCGCTTCGGTACTCGTCCGCAAGATGTGCCCGCCATCGAGCGGGAACGCGGGAATGCAGTTGAAAAAGCCAAGCTGGATGTTGATCCAGCCGACCCAGAACAGGATATTCGCCAGCACGAAAGTCCCGGCTCCGAGCGCCGCCAGCGGGCCATCGACGACGTAGAAGTTCATGATCTCGCTCGTGAACCCGGCGAAGCTCTCGGGGAAGGTTGCGCCCCCGATAATCCCGGCAAGCGGGAGGAACAACACGAGTAGCGTCTTGCCGATGAACGAATCGGTGACGCCGGGGTCGATTGCGGCTTCCTCGTCGTTCTCGCCGCCGAGGATTTCGAGGTATGTGCCTGCGGGGTAGTACTGTAGCCCCCACTCGCTGGTCGTGATGCCGTTCACGCCGGGTGCAACCGACGCCGCGCCGACGAGTGCACCACCGTCGTCTGCTTCGGCGAACGTCACCTCGTGGGTGGTGCGATCGATCCCCTCATACACCACGATTTCGGCGGTCTCATCGGGGGATTGCTCGTCCATCACGTCGCTGAGATCGTCGCCGGTGAGGACGCGTTCCCCGGCGATCCCCGTAATAACGACGCTCGATCCCGGTTCGAGACCGGCATCGTCAGCAAGTGGTCCGTCCTCGGCCACGACGACAAGCGCCCCGGTTGCGAACGTCTCGTCCACCGCCTCGCCGTTCCGGTCGATGTCCACAGTCACGACCTCCTCCGCGCCAAGTGCAGTCTGCAGTTCGTCCCGTGTATCGACCGTCTCGCCGTCGACGGCGGTGATGCGGTCGCCTATCTCGACGTTGTCGGGACCGCCCTGTGTGACAGCGTCGACGACGAGCCGTTGTTCGATCGTCCTCTCTTCGTCCTCGTTGAGTTCGACGGTCACCGCTTCCCGGTCAGTGTCCGCGAGCGCTCCTTCGAGGTCGCTGTTCGTCTCGATCGGCTCGCCATCCAGTGCAGTGATCCGGTCGCCCCGGTCGATTCCTGCCGTCTCCGCCCCCGAGTTGGGGACTGGACCGGCAATCGACGCGCCCGGTGCGACGGCGATCGCGCCGGCAACCGGGCCAAAGAGCAGCGCAAACACGAGCACCGAGAGCACGAAGTTGTTCGTCACGCCCGCCGCGAACATCCGGCTACTCCCACCACGGCTCGCATTGCGCTGGCTCTCCTGTTCGGGTTCGACGAACGCGCCGATCGGGATGATCGCCAGCATCGCGACGCCCATCGAGTTGATGTCGATGTCCTCGACGCGACAGAGCAGGCCATGCCCGCCCTCGTGAACGACGAGGCCGACGAGCAGGGCCAGCACGATTTCGGGAGCCATCGACAGCGGCAGGAAATCGTTGACGCCGGGGATCGCCAGCACGTTTCGCGGCTGTGTGACCTGTGTGGGCTGTGGCGAGGAGAGCGCCAGCGCCGCCGAGAGCACGAGCATCAGGAAGGCACCGACCATCACGACCAGCGCGATGCCGAGCCCCATGTTCGCCCACGCCCGCCAGAACCGATCCCACTGGGAGAGCCAGTCGAGGAACTCCCGACCGCGTTTCGTGTGGATCGTCGTGATCGGCCCCTGCGTGTTGACGTACTCGGGGAGCCAGCCGCGCTGGTTCGCCGTCCGTACGAGGACCCAGTAGGCGAGGATCCCGCCTACGACCCAGACCAGCGTACTCATTGGACTACCCTCGGGGAGGCGGTTTGATATGGGTTTGGTTTGGAAGGACTTCGGCTAGCGCTCGCGCCGGAGCCGGGCAAGCACGAACGCCTCGTCGAGTTTCGCGAGGAATGTACCGAGCTTCGGCCCCTGCTCCTGATCGAACAAGAGCCGGTAGCCAGCCGAGAAGAAGTCACCGACTTCGACGTCGTGGCGTCGAGCGATCTCGTAGATCTCGCTCTGGATCGCCTCGGGGTCGTCGTGGGCCTCGATGAAGTCGGCGAGTTCGTCGAGCGCGGCTTCCGTGTTCGCGTCGAAGTCGACGTCCGGCATCGACTCGCGCTTGAGCTCGTAGTTGTAGGCGTTGTCCGTCCTGCTCGCCCAGCGACGTGCCTGTTCGACCCGCGCCAGGGCGTTTTCGACGACTTCGTCGCTCGCGTCCTCGGGAATGTGGCCCTCCCGCTTTGCGATCTCCTCGCGGAGGGTGGGATCCTCGGTCATACCAAGCACTGCGGCAAAGCGGAACGGAATCCGGACCGGTCGATCGCTGTCGGCGGGATCGGCACCCGGTTCTAGGTCGTCGACGAGGAACGGGTAGACGCGTTCGGCGAAGGCGGCCTCGGACTCGTCGGTCGGTTCGACGTCCCCGTAATAGATGGCTTCGAGACGGTCGAACTCGTCGACGAGCTGGTCGAGTCTCGGGATCGAGAAATCCCGCGAGCGGGTGGGGTCCTTCGCGAAGAAGTACCGGAGGACTGCGGGTTCGATCAGCTCCAGCACCTCCGACACCATCACGACGTTGCCCGCCGACGACGAGAACGGCTCGCCGTCGAGGGTGAACCACTCGTAGACCATCGGCACCGGAGGCTCGATGTCGAAGACGTTCTGCGCGATATCGACGCCGCTGGGCCAGGAGCCCTCGGCGTGGTCCTTGCCGAAGGGCTCGAAGTCGACGCCGAGCTCGCGCCACTGGGTTACCCACTCGAAGCGCCAGGGGAGCTTGCCGTCCCGGAGCGTCGCGGTTCCCTCGTGGCCACAGCCCTCGATCGTCTGGTCGCCCGCCTCCATGTCGGTGCAGCGATAGTCGACGGTGCCAGCGTCGGCGTCAACGTCGGTCACGGTCTCTGTTACCTTCCCGCACTCCCCACAGATCGGGTTGAACGGGACGTACTCCTCGTCGACCTTGTCCTGATATGCCGCGAGAACCGCCCGGGCTGTCTCCCGGTTCTCCAGCAGGTACTCGGTCGCTCCTTCGAACCGGCCGTCCTCGTAGCAGGCGGTGTTCGAGACGAGTTCGATCGGGATATCCAGATCGTCGGCGATTCCGCCGATCAGCGTCGAGAAGTGGTCGCCATAGGAGTCACAGCACCCGAAGGGGTCGGGTATCGCGGTGTAGGGCTTGCCCAGATTTCGGCCGAGGGCACTGGCGTCGACCTCACCGAGCCCGACGATCTCGCCGTCCAGATCCGCGAGCTTTCGGGGGAGGCCACGCAGCGGGTCGCGGTCGTCAGTCGTGAAGATCTGGTTGACCGCGTACCCGCACTCGCGGAGAACTTCGGCGACGAAGTAGCCAAGCACAATTTCGTTTGCGTTGCCCAGATGCGGGATGCCGGAGGGCGAGATACCGCCCTTGATCACGATCGGTTCGTCTGGGTCCCGTGTCTCGACCTGATCGGCGACGCGATCGGCCCAGAAGGCGTGGTGGTCGCCCTCGTCGTCTTCGCGCAACAGGTACGGGTCGTGCTCCGGCGGGACGCCGTGGTCGGGGCGCTCCGATTCGGACTCTCTGTCGGTGGTTGAGTTCTCGCTCATCGCTCTCCGTCAGCCCAGTAGGTCGGTTCGTCGCCCGCGCCCTCGGGGATCACGTCGGTCCCGTCATGGTCGCCGTAGCGGACCGCTTCCGAGATACGTTCGGGTTTCGTGCCGTCGAGGACGATGGTTCGCATCCCCGAGCGCTGGATCACTTTCGCGGCGAGCAGATCGACCGGTGCCGAACTACCCGCGTTCATCTCGATGCCGGCGATCACGTCGACGAGTTCCGCCGCGGAGAGCCGCTCGTGTTTCGTCGCGTCGTCGGTTTCGTTCGGGTCGGCACTGTAGACGCCGGGGACGCTGGTGGCGTAGACCAGCAGGTCGGCGTCGACGTACTCCGCGAGAGCCGCGCTGACGGCATCGGTCGTCTGTGCCGGCGCAACGCCACCCATCACACAGACGTCGCCGCGCCGGATCGCTTCGCCCGCCTCTTCGTACGTTTCGGCGGGCGAGGGAACGGCTTCCTGTCCGAGCGCGGAGATCAGGAGTCGCGCGTTCAGGCGCGTGACGTCGATCCCGATCTCGTCGAGTTTCATCTCGTTGGCGCCCAGATCCCGCGCCGTACCGATATACTCGCGCGCGACGGTGCCGCCGCCGACGACCGCGCCCACGGTACAGCCGTCCTCGACCAGTCCCTCGATGACGGCGGCGTGCTCGCGGATCCGTTCGGCCCCCAGATCCGGAGCGAGTACGCTCCCGCCGATAGAAACGACCACTTTCATGCTACTCCACGATACCCCTGTTGCAGTCTTAAGGGTTGCCAAGTCCGGCGTTCCGTGGGTGTTACCGTTCGTCACCCTCGTCCGGGACTTGCTCCTCCGGAAGCTCGATCCGGACCTCCAGAATCCGGTTGTTCTCCGCGGTCTGGACGACCAGCTTCACCCCGTCGTGTGTAACCGTCTCGCCCTCCTCGACAAGGCGTCCGGCCCGGTCGAACACGAAGCCAGCGATCGACTCGAACTCGCCGCCCTCCGGTAGCTCGATATCGAGCGCCTCGTTGACTTCGTGGACGTTCACTTCCCCCCGGACCAGCACGCTATCCTCGGCAAGCCACCGTATCGGGACCTGTTCGGTCTTGCCGAGCACCTCACCGATGATCTCCTCGACGATATCCTCCATAGTGACGATTCCGGCGGTCGTCCCGAACTCGTCGACGACGATCGCCAGTCTGCGTCGGTCCTCCCGGAGTTCGGTCAGGATCTCGTCGACGTCTTTCGATTCGGGGACGATGTACGGCTCGATTGCGACGTCACGCGCGGTCAGGTTCTCGCCGTTGCCGCTCGCGTCAACGAGATCGTTCACTTCCACGACGCCGACCACGTCGTCGAGGGTCCCCTCGTACACCGGGAGCCGGGAGTAGCCGCTCTCGATGGCGACATCGACTGCCTCCTCGACGCTCGCTTCGGCGGGGACGCCGACGACATCGAGACGTGGTACCATCACTTCTTTGGCGATCCGGTTGCGAAAGCGGAGGATCCGCTGGAGCATCTCGTGTTCGTCGGCCTCCAGTACGCCCTCGCGCTCGCCCGTCTCGATCATATCCAGGATCTCCGATCGCGTGACGTAGGCGTTCTCGAAGTTCCCCTCGCTGCCCATGAGCCGGTTGATGATCCGCGTCAGCCTGTCGAAGATCACGATCAGCGGAAAGAGCAGATATTCGGACAGTTTCAGCGGCTTCGATATTCGCAGGGCCCACGACTCGCTGTTCTCGACGGCGTAGGATTTGGGCGCGCTCTCGCCGAACAGCAGGACGATCGATGTGACACCGAACGTAGCGATGAGGACGGCCTGTCCGCCGTCGAAATACATGCCGAGCAGACCAGTCGCGATCGAGGACATCGCGATGTTGGCGATGTTGTTCCCGACCAGAATCGTCACCAGCAGACGCCGTGGCTTCGATTTCAGGGCTTCGAGCGTCTTCGCTCCGCGGGCACCCTCCTCGACGAGCGCGCTGACGCGGTGGTTCCCAAGCGAAAAGATAGCGATCTCCGAGGAGGCAAAGAAGGCCGAAAGGCCGATCAGTACGACGATGGCGAGGATTCCACCCGCTGTGACCGTCTCACGTGACAACACGTCGACTGCACCGTCGACCGGTGGTGCTCCTCCGGCGAGAACCGTCGACAGCAGATCGAGTACGACCGGATCGGATACGAACGGGATCATTGCGGGAACGTTTCGGTCCCAGCCGTATAGTTTCACTCGATGGTCGTCGCGTGCTCCAGAACGTACAAACCCCGGGCACCCATGCGTTGAACTATGCAACTACTTGGCGTCGTCGGGCCCTCGGACTCGGGGAAGACAACGCTCGTCGAACGGATCGTCAACCGGCTGAGCGAGCGTGGTCGGGTCGCGACAATCAAACGCATGACACACGCGCCCGAGATCGATACCGACGGCAAGGACACGCACCGCCACCGGAGCGCCGGTGCCGAGACGACCTACGGAATGACCGACGACGATGGCTGGTTCGCTACCGGAGAGGAACGCACACTCGACGAGACGCTTGCCGAACTCGCAACGACGCACGACTACACCGTCGTTGAAGGCTACAGTGAGGCGGACCTCCCGCAGGTGGTACTCGCAGGTCGGGAGCACGCGGGGACTGCCATTGCAGAGGGGGAGGACGCCGACGCGGTCGATGTTCCAGCCGTGATCGAGTCGCTGGATGGACTCGAACCGTTCGAGTCGCTCGAATCGCTCGTAGCGAGCGCAAAACGCGCGCCGGAAGCCGAACGCGCCGGTGCAATCGCTACGTTCACCGGGCGCGTTAGAGCGAAAGACGGCGACGAGGACGCCCCGACGGAGTACCTGCAGTTCGAGAAGTACGACGGCGTTGCCGACGACCGGATGGCGACGATTAGCGAGGAACTGGAGTCCCGTGACGGCCTCCAGCGCGTATTGATGCATCACCGGACCGGCGTCATCGAGTACGGCGAGGACATCGTCTTCGTCGTCGTCCTCGCTGGACATCGCGAGGAGGCGTTCCGCACCGTCGAAGATGGCATCAACCGCCTCAAAGACGAGGTGCCGTTGTTCAAAAAAGAGGTTACGGTCGACGAGGAGTTCTGGGTCCATCAGCGGGAGTAGGAGTTCGCGGGCGCGGTAACAGCATGGATCGAAGCCGAACATCGCCCGTCGAACCTGTTATTATCTCATTGTGTCAGGTAGTACCATACTACTATGCAGAAGCACAAAGTTACTGCTTTAGAAGCTATTTTAAAATATCTAGGTGTATCTGAGAGAGTTATAAAACATCAACCGAGTCCGTAAAACGTCTACTATTTCTGGTGAAATCAGCAAATCGGGCCGAAACAGGTCGAAGTAACCTCCCTTTATAACATATCTCGGATGGGTAGATGGAATCAGGTGGTATCAATGAGCGCAACTCCACAGCCCTCCACGAACGACGATCCGCAAAATAACCGCACCAAAGAAGAGCGCCTTCGCGAGTACCTGGCGGAGAAAGCCAACGATGGCGAGCTCTACTTCAAGGGCAAGTTCATCGCGGAGGACGTCGATCTCTCGCCCAAAGAGATCGGTGCACTGATGGTCAAGCTCAGGGATTCCTGTCCGGATCTGGAAGTCGAAAAGTGGTCGTACACGAGCGCGACGACGTGGCGTGTCGAACCTGCGTGAGCCTGTCGCCCGTCCCCGCGCCGTGGACTCTTTAACCGTGGCGAGCATTATGATCGAATAGATGCACGCGACGGAGTCGCCCGATGTCGGCCCGCCACTGTCGGAACTTACTGGTCGCTTTCACGTCCACGAAGTACGCACCGAGGACGACCGTATCGAGTACTACGGAGTACCGCTTGTATCCCACGAGCATCTGCTTCGCGAACTGTGGCCTGTGTTCAACGACGCCGGATACAGGATTAGCTTCAGTAGACGGGGGCGGACCGACGTCATCGTCGCGGAACCGATCGATACCGGGATGGATGGAATCCCATGGACGAATATCGTACTCCTGCTGGCGACGATCGTCTCGACGCTGATCGCGGGCGCACTCTGGTTTCACATCGATCTGTCCGACGGCGTATTTGCCGTACTGGAAGCCTGGCCGTTTACTGTCGCCTTGCTCACCGTGCTCGGCATCCACGAACTGGGTCACTACGTGATGAGTCGATACCACGGCGTCAACGCGACCCTGCCCTACTTTATTCCGGTTCCCTCGATCATTGGGACCGCAGGAGCAGTCATCAAAATGAGCGGACCGATCCCGGATCGCCGTGCCCAGTTCGATATCGGTGTTGCCGGGCCGCTTGCGGGCCTCGTTGCGACCGTGATCGTCACCGCGATCGGATTGATGCTCGACCCGATGACGGTCCCCGCAGAGTTCGCCAACAGCGACGACGGCATTACAGTTATGCTCGGACACCCGCCACTGCTGGAACTCCTCGCCAGCGCACTCGGCGAGTCATTATACGCCGACGATCCGATGCGGAGCGTTCATCCGGTCGTCATCGGCGGCTGGGTCGGCATGTTCATCACCTTCCTGAATATGATTCCGGTTGGCCAGCTCGACGGTGGCCACATCTCCCGGGCGATGTTCGGTCGGCAGATGGAAGCGGCGGCCGCCCTGGTCCCGTGGGCGCTGTTCGGGCTTGCCGGATACCTCTACTACGGCGCAGGCGTAAGCTTCGCTGGTTCTTTCATATGGCTATTCTGGGGTCTGATAGCGCTGTTTTTCGTCGCTGTCGGACCGGCACAGCCCCTTTCGGAATCGTCGCTCGGTCCGAAACGCATGGCTGTCGGTATGCTCACGTTCCTGCTTGCAGCACTCTGTTTCACGCCGGTCCCGTTCGAGGTCATCGGCTGAGTAACCGATTCACCCGTGCGTGTAGCCCCGATCCGGCAGTGTCTCCCCGTCGATCAACAGGTCCTGTTCAGTAACTCGACCGATCCGGGTGATCGGTACCGGTGAACGCTCGGCAACCGTTTCGACGGCGTCCTCGGGCACTGTAAAAACAAGCTCGAAGTCCTCGCCGAAAAAGAGGGCTGCTTCTCGGCGCTCGTCGTCACTGTCCGCTACTTCCTCGACGGCGTCTGCAACCGGGACGGCGTCGAACTCGATCTCGAATCCGCAGTCGCTTGCCTCGGCCAGCTGATGGAGCGATCGCGCCAGCCCATCGCTCGAATCCATCATCGCCGTAGCGTCCGGTGCAAGCGCCGTTCCTGCGGCTATCCTGGGGGTGAACTGGAAGAGTTCGTTCCCTCGCTCCCGATCTCCGGCCCGAAACAGCTCTAGCCCGGCGGCGCTCCGGCCAAATTCTCCCGTCACACAGACGACGTCACCCGGCTCTGCACCGCTTCGCAGCACCGGGTCGTCGGTTCGGCCGATCGCGGTCGTCGCGACAGTGAACTCGACGTGGTTGTCGAGGTCGCCCCCGACGTAGGCCCCGCCGACCAGCTCGCAGACGTCCCGGGCCCCCTCGACGAACTCGGTGAGCTCAGTCCGATCGAACTCGGGTGCAGCGTAGACGGCGACTGCAGCCGTGGCCGCTGCCCCCATCGCGGCGACGTCCGACAGCGACGCGCCGACGGCGCGCCAGCCTGCCGTGTATCGGCTCGTGCCATCGGGAAAGTCGGACCGCTCGTGAAGCATGTCGGTCGTGATGACCTGCTCGCCGACGACCGCTGCGTCGTCCCCGGCGGCTTCCAGTTCGGTTTCGAGCATCGACAGCGCGGCGCGCTCGTCCATGTCGGCTCCTTTGGTGAGCGATACAAAAAGCGACCCGGTCCGCACGAGGTCCCGTATCAACGATCCAAACGTACCGGTCACCGGTACGTTCGGGCCAGCTCGACAGACCTGACCGGCGTGTCGACGAGTTCGATTCCCACACAACGAGCCCCTGAACGCCAGCACGGCAACGATACGATGGTCTTAAATGGCGCGGCAGGGAAGAAATCCCTATGACAACGCTGTACGACGTACCTGCGGACGCGCTCATCGAGGCGCTCGCCGAGGAGATCGAGATCGAAGAACCCGACTGGGCCGAGTTCGCCACGACCGGCGTCGACGCCGAACTACCACCCGAACAGGAGGACTTCTGGGCCACCCGCGCCGCCAGCCTTCTCCGGAAGGTCGCGATCAATGGCCCCGTCGGCGTCGAGCGGCTCTCCACCGAGTACGGCGGCTCGAAGAACGGCTCGAACCGCTACCGCGTTGCCCCCGACAAGCGCGTCGACGGGAGCCAGAACGTCATCCGCACCATCCTCCAGCAGCTCGAAGACGAGGACCTCGTCACCACGGCCGACGGCGAAGGCCGCCGCGTCACGCCCGAGGGCGAGAGCCTTCTTACCGAGACTGCCGACGCCGTGATCGAGGATCTCGATCGCCCCGAACTCGAAAAGTACGCCTGAGCGTCCCGTAGTTTCGTTCTGTCCCCCTCTGCTTTCGCGTAGTCGCTACACTGTTGAGTGGTTCGGCTCTCAATTCCACCACCGCGTCCGTAATGATTTTGCCGCCAGCGAAGCATCGTCTAGATAGACATGAGTGGCAACCCCGACGAGGACCGGCTCGATGAGATCCGCCAGAAGAAGATGGAACAGCTCAAAGAACAACAGCAGGGCGAGGGCGACGCTGCGGAGGCCCAGCAGGCGCGACAGGAACAGGCCGACGCCCAGAAACAGGCGATGCTTCGCCAGCATCTCACCGATGGCGCGCGCAAGCGGCTCAACACCGTCAAGATGTCCAAGCCCGATTTCGGCGAGAAGGTAGAACGGCAGGTCGTCGCGCTCGCCCAGAGCGGTCGCGTGCAGGGACAGATCGACGAGGACCAGATGAAAGACCTGCTCGAAGAGCTCAAACCCGACTCCCAGAGCTTCAACATCCGGCGGCGGTAGGATGCGACTCGGCCTCCTCTTTAGCGGCGGGAAAGATTCCACGCTCGCCGCACTGTTGCTCGACGAGTTCTACGATCTGACGCTGGTCACCGCCCATTTCGGCGTCACCGACGACTGGCAACACGCCCGAGACACCGCGGAAACACTTGCGTATTCTTTCGAGCGCGTCGAACTCGACGAGTCAGTCGCCCACGAGGCTGTCGAGCAGATGCGCGCGGATGGCTATCCGCGAAACGCCATTCAGGACGTCCACGTTCACGCCCTCGAAACCGTCGCCGAGATGGACTTCGATGCGGTCGCCGACGGGACCCGCCGTGACGACCGCGTCCCCTCGGTGTCGCGTGCACAGGCCCAGAGCCTCGAAGACCGTCACGGGATCGACTACATCGCGCCGCTGTCGGGCTTCGGACGGGGCGCGGTCGACCGACTCGTCGACGCGACGTTCGACGTCACAGTCGGGCCGAGTGAGGAAATCCCTCGCTCGGACTACGAGGCGGAACTCCGTGCGCTACTGGCAGACGAGTATGGCTCCGAAGCGATCGGCGACGTCTTCCCCGATCACGAGCAGACCTACGTGACTGACGTGCGGTCGGGGCGTCCGGACTGACCTCCGCCGGGATCAGTCGCCGCCTGTCGGTACGATATCGTAGTACACCGTCACTCCGTCCGAGGTTTTGAACTCGTCGACGATCCGATAGCGGTCACCAAACGCCATCTCAGCCTCACCGGCGTTGTCGACGTTCACGATCACCGGCCATCCGCCTCCTGGCGACGGGTGCGCATCGAGTCCCTTTTCGCTCAGCTCGCTGACTGCCGCCTCCGGCGTACTCATGGATTCTCGTTCCCCTCGGGAGTATTTATGCTGTTCTTATGCGGCGATCTTTCGCCGTGGCCGTCTAGCATAAACGTATCGAGCACAATCCACTGGGTTCGGGATGGCTTCGCTTCGCTCGGCCACCGCTCATCGCAAACATCTGTCTTGCTGAGCGGAGCAGCAAGGCTCGGAAGTCGAGTGAAGCGAGTCTTCCGGTGGGCCAAAAAGGCTGCTCGCTCCGCTCGCAGTGTCACGCCAGCGGCGTCCGTTCGACCACTGTTCCGTTCACCGTCGGGTACTGCTCGACAATCTCGCCTTTGTTTAGGTCGCCGTCCTCGACCATCTCTTCGAGGAGCCACCACGCGATCTCGACGTGATCGGATTTGACCGTGTAGAACTCTTCTGGGACCCCCAGATCGTCAAGTCGCTGCTCGGTGGCCCACGTTTTCCCGTAGACGATCGTGCCGTCGTCGGTGATCTCGTCGAACTCCCGGCGGATGTTCTTTGCCATGCGCTTGAGCCGTCGGCGGTGCTGGGCGGCGTCCTTGAAGACGCTGGTACAGAAGTAGACCTTCTCGTGATCGCCCATGATATCGAGGATCTCCTCGCGGTCGCCGTCGACGGCGCTCATGTGGCCGTCTTTGAGTTCGTAGCCCTGCTCTTGCATCCGGCGGTAGTTGCCATCGCTCATCTCGAACTCGTTGACGTTACAGAAGTCGGCTGCGCCCTCGTCCAGGAAGTCCAGGAACTCGGTCTCGGCGCGGATCCCGGGAATCTCGAAGGCGGGCGTCATCCCCTCCTCGCGGGCGATGTAGAGGATTTCCTCCCACTCGGTGCCGTGGAGGTCGCCCCACTGCTCGTATGGGGGGTGGAACCGAATCTCGTCGAGACCTGCCTCCGAGAGGCGGCGCATGTTCTCCCGCCCGCCCGTGATGCCGGTGTAGAGGTGGGTGTGGTGGTCCTCGCCGAACTCCTCTTTCAGGAGTTCGAGATAGTGGCAGGTCCGGTCCATCGCCTCCTGGGGCTCCCCGCCGGTGATCGAGGTGCCAAGCGCGTCCATCCGGTGGGCCTCTTCCAGGACGTCCTCGTCGGATTCGACTTTCCGCTCGTTGGCGTAGACGTCCGTGACGTTCTTGCGATTCTCCCCGAGCGGGCAGTAAAAGCAGTCGCGCTGGTCACAGTAGCCGTAGACGAACATGACCATCTTCCCCCCTTTTGCGCACTGCTCGCAGCCCTTCGAGATCATTCGTTAGTCCCTGTATGTGGCGGGTCCTGAAAAAGCGTCCGGATCGGAATCCGGCCCGAACGCGGCGTTTGCGGCCGGTTACCACGGTGCTGTCGGGCCACAGAGTATTCATACGTCGGGGACCTCCATCCTGCCGATGAACTCGCAACGACGGCGTCTACTTGCTGCCTCCGGTGTTGCGCTCACCGGTGGTCTCGCCGGCTGTCTGGGATTCGTGACCGGCGATGAGGATCTCGAATTCTCGTCGTCGCCCGGCAGTGTCTCACAGAGCGCGCTCGATAGCACCGGCTACGGCGAACACGAGATCGAGGAGGCCCCGATCGAAGAGACCTTCGAGATCGGCGGACAGAGCCGGACGGTCCGACTCACCAACTGGCACAGCCAGTACGACCGTGCCGTCGATCTCGAACCCATCCAGCGGTTCCAGGGTGCGGTCTTCAGCGTCTTCTCGACGCCCAAGTTCGAGATAGCGGGCCGATCAGTCAACCCGATCGATCGCTGGGACACCGACCGGATCGTCGGGATGGTCCAGGACCGCTACGAGGGCCTCGAAAACCTGCAACGGACCGGCGAGTACACGACGCCGATGCTCGGCGCGGAGCCGACGATCACCGAGTACGAGGGTCGTGCGGACATCACTGGTAGCGGCGTGATGATCGATCTCAACCTCCACGTCTCCGGGGCTGTCGATCACGGCGGCGACTTCCTGCTCGGCCTGGCGGTCCACCCCGACGAGATCCCGGGCGAGGGCAACGCTGTTCGGACGCTGTACGACGGCGTCGAGCATGACGGATAGGGGCATATTCGGATACGGTCCGCAAAGGGTGGTCAATGATATCCGTTCCGCCGGGGTATTTTTTTTTTGTATATAGCGTGCAGTATCGAGTGTAGTCAGTCACACAGGCAGACGCCGCCTTCTCGGATCTGGTTCGCTGTGAACCGATGGACGGCGGTAGCGAGGTCAGTCATTGCTTCCGCCTGTTTCTGGGTTGGACGCCCGCCGCCGTAATAACTCTCTGTCCGGTTCTCGCTGTAGAGGTCCTTCATTGCCGCTGCAGTCTCCCCTTCTAACAGCCCGATCTGGTGAGCACGCTCGTAGCTGAACTGGTGGTCCCGAAAGTCCTGAAGCGTATTGTTCGTCATCGCGAGGGCGTACGCCTCGATCGACCGTTCAATCGCGCCGAAACAGACCTCGATGACGGCCGTGTAGTACCCATCCTCTGACTGAAGCGTGTCTACGACCTCGAGGAGACGGCATGCTTTCGTCAGCTGTGTCTTCCAGTCTTCGTCGGCACTGATTCCGTCCTCGAACGCTGTCCGACCGCGTCCGACCATCTCGAAGGCATCCTGTGCGCGGTCGAGTGCTGTGAGCACAGCAGCCGGGTCCGAACCGTTACTCATCAGTGACCCCTTCCTCCAGGAGGAGCTTCTCGACGGTTTCGAAATCACTCGTCTTGTAGACCGGAATCCCCGAAACGACGATCTCCCGGATGTCTTCAGTGTACGCCGGGATCGCCTGGACGGCCTCAACATCGATATCGTAGGCATATCGGTCACCATCGAACTCCCTGTCTTCGAGGTCACGGGCAATGGCATTCGCTTCTCGTTGGCTTTCTGCTCGCCCAGACCGGGTTAGTACCCAGAGATCGATATCGCTCCGTCGGTCAGCCTCACCCCGAGCCACACTCCCATACAGAACGATGCCTACGACGTCATTGATGTTCTCACGGAGCTTCGTGGCCGCAGCTTTGACCGGTTGGTGATACTCCGATTGGGGAATCCGAAGAATCGGATCGTCTGGAATTGACAGACGCTGTCTGTTGATCTGGACGAGACGCTGATTGCTTTCAGGCGATTCGACGACCAGGTCGTTCGCGCTGAGAAGGTTTACTGCCCGTCGGACTGACTGGTGTGAATGACCGATCTGTGTCGCGAGTTCTCGGAGTGAGAAGTCACTGAACCGGTGATTTGTTAAAAAGAGTAGGACATCGCTCGTCGCCTTGTGTTTGAATAAAGCCGGATCTGAAGGGGGTATTGAAAGAGAAATAGCTGCCCCGGGCGAATTCGAACCATTCGTCTCACGGTTCATGTGCCGTATCACGGACCACTACTATATAAATATTATATATGAGTCGGGACAGGCCTAAGTATTCCTCTACCAGGAACGGACTACGGAGACCGAGGTCCGTGACGTCCTCCCACGAGTAAACTCGTGGGCTTCCCCTCCGCCGACGCGTGATTCAGTCGTCTGAAACACCGGGGGCAACGTTCCCAGTCTCGCTACTGGTACTCTGGTTCGCGGGTGCCTCTTTGGTCGATAGACCAGAGTGTTTCACCGTCCACTCAGAGTCGTCCCACTCAAGGCATGGTACCTGACTGTAGTGTCCATCCGCCGTCGTGTTCTCTCGGGCGGCCACGGGCCGAGCCATCGACCCACTTGTTTGAATCGCTATACGCTCACTAGCGTGTTTTCGCAGGAAATTCGCCGATCCTGCAACATCCGAATGACCCTCACAACCACACGAGTGGCATTGAAGTAAATCACCACACCGATGCACATCTACACTCTCACACGCTGGGCACGTAGACGACGTACCAGCCTCCGACTTCTCAGTGACGGGTATACCGTACTCGAAATCCAGAACCTCGTCGAGTCGTCGTCGGAAGCGTCCATGGGCCCAGAACAGGTGCGTCTTCTCGTTGACAGTGGTGGACCAGTGTTTCTCCCTCACACCGCTCAACGCGCCGACGATGAGTTCTGTAACACCTAGCTCGGCGAGCCACTCGCCGAGGTCTCGAATCAAGGCGTCCATGGCATGGTTGCGTTGTTCACCGCGCTTGTGGTAGACGCGCCGAATCTGTTTGCTTGACCAGTCGTCGTCTCCAAGTTTTGATTGTAACTCGGCGATTCGTTTGGTGTGAGTGTGGAACGTGTGGAATGCGGGCCTCCCGTGGTACAGACGGTGGTCGCCTTGACTGGTCGTGACGGCGGCGAGGTTGTTCGCACCGATGTCCACCGCTGCCACTACCTCTTCGCCGCTGCCAGTAGTGGCCAGTGATGATTCAATAGAGTCTCGTCGGCGTGGAGAGTTGTCCCCGTCGCCGACGGTTCGATATGCAGTGAACGTTTCGGTGTCTCTGTCGTACACGATCTCTAGGCGACCCTGCTTGCCCGTCCACCGGGGGTGTCCTGCAACCTCCAAGCGCAACCGTTCGTGGTATCCAAGCCCGTACTTCTCTTTGAGCTCCATCCCAACGGGAATTTCGAGTCGGCTGCGGTCGCCGAGTTCAGGGGTGTACTGGTCGTTGCGGATGACGGTTCGCGGCATGCGGTTGCCGTTTTCTTTCCAGTAGCCGGGTGGAGAAGGTTGACCTGTGACGTTCTGGTTGTCAGGGTCTCGGTATTTTGAGAGGACAGCGAAATACGCTTTCCACGGCTCCCAGTTCTTCTGGACGAGTTGCTGGGGCGTACTGGAACTGAGCCGCTGGATATACTGTTGACGGTATTGCTCTTGGGTGACCGCGTGTTTCACTGTGGATTTCAATTCGCTGACTGGGACACGGTAATCCGCGTCGTGTTGCGTTTTGAAGAGTGTTTGTCGGCGGTCGTAGTTGACCTGGTTGTTGCAGGCTGCTGACGCGTCGAGGAGTTCGAGGAGGAGCAACTCGTCACGGTCCGAGAGCGGTCTCACCTCGAACGTATCACAACGCGTCATCTATCGTTTACTATGAGGTAAACGGATATGAAGGTTCCGGTTATCTACGAGGAAAACGAATAACACGGCTTGCACCGTACGTATCCGCAATGACTGACCAAGGACGGAAGAGTAGCGGTGAGTTTGAATCCAAAGTCACGGATGAGGACGTACTTGCGGTGTTAGAAGATGCTGAGACACCCGTGTTAACGGCGGGTCTTGTGGCTGAGGAGTTGCCTGTGACATCGAAAGCTGTGTATTATCGGTTGCGGAACTTGCATGACGAGGGGCGTGTTGGTCAGTTGGAGGTTGGCGCTCGGGCTGTTGTGTGGTGGAGTACCGACGAGTCGGAGTAACGTGGGAATCACGGCCTGAGTGATTCACGTGGTTTGAATAACTTTGCCTATCGCTTGGACCCACGACTAAAGTCGTGGGCTTCCACTGATACTGTGTCACCTCCGGACCCCACCACATTCAGTTGCTGGGGCTAGATAGTTCCACTCTCGGATGGCAAACCTCACAATTTCGATTCGCCGTTGGAGCTGTTCCCACTCACGTGCGATCTCTCGGCGACGATCCTCTTCGGTGACGTCGAGTACCTGGTCAACGATCGTCCCGCGAAGTTGGTTCGGTGACTCGATATCGAACTCGTCCTTCCATCCTCGTATCTGAGCGTTCATTTCGGTGAGCCGTTCGATGAGGTCTTCGACGGTGTGGCCGCTGTCCCGAAGGCGTATGGCCTCTGTGAGTGCTTGACACGTGGTCACCTGGTCGTGAGGCCACTACAAACCCCGTAGTCCGCGACAACGAATACTCGGAGGAAGTCCCCAAACACGTAAATTACGGGCCGTTCTACCACCGGTCGAATGCTGCTCGTCCTCTGTGTCGACCTCGATGACGACCTCGGCCGGAAGACGGGCGTCACGACGCCCGTGATCGGTCGCGAGGACATCCGCGAGGCTGCAGTCGAACTCGCGACCGCCGATCCCGAGGACAGCGACGTCAACGTCCTGTTCAAGGGACTCAATATCGCCGAGTCCATCACTGACGAGACAGTCGAGGTCGCCGCAGTCACGGGAACAAACGGGAGTGACGTCGCGGCCAACCGGAAGGTCGGCGAGGAAGTCGATACCGTCCTCGCGAGTCTCTCGACGCGCGAGGAGATCCGGGCACTCATCGTCACCGACGGCGCACAGGACGAAAGCGTCGTCCCGGTAATCCGTTCGCGAGTCACCGTCGACGGCGTCTCGCGGGTCGTCGTTCGACAGGCACAGGATCTCGAATCGATCTACTACACGATCAAGCAGGTGCTAGACGACCCCGAGACACGCGGGACGCTGTTGATGCCGCTCGGTATTCTGCTCTTAATGTATCCACTGGCAGTGCTTGCGAGCTATTTCGATCTCCCCGGACTCGTGCTTGGCGTCACCTCCGGTCTGCTGGGTCTCTACCTGCTCTCTCGGGGGCTCGGACTCGGCGAGTACCTCGATACCACGGCCGAACGTGCCCGTCGGAGCCTCTACGCAGGGCGAGTAACACTGATAACATATCTCGTCGCTGCCGTGTTGCTCGTTATCGGTGGCGTCAGTGGCGTTGACCAGCTCGAAGCCGTACAGGCGGGCGAACCAGGGGCTCTCGGCGCGCTGGAGACGTTGTCCGCGCTCGTCTACGGTGCCATCCAGTGGTTCGCCGCGGCAGGCGTCACGACGAGTCTGGGGCAGATCACCGACGAGTATCTGGCCGACGGGCTGGAGTGGCGCTATCTCAACGCTCCGTTTTACGTCCTCGCGATCGCAGTCGTACTCCATGGCGTTAGCGCGTACGTACTCGGAATCGAAGGACTGTCGTACCTCGCTGCGGCGCTCACGAGTGGCACACTGCTGGGGATCGGCAGTACGCTCGCGTTCGCCATCGCCGAAGCCCGGTATCCGACGGCCGACGAATCGGCGTCGTAGCTCCGGACCGCAGCCGCTCAGTGCTCCCGAACGACGACAAACTCGGCGAGGTCGCGGAGGTACTCGCCCGGTTCGGTGTCGGCAGTCCCCGTGCGTTCGAGCGCGTCGATCGCCCTGTCCGCTTCCTCGCGTGCGAGCGCGTTCGCCTCGTCGGGGGTTAGCTCCGTCACCTGTACGACCGAGGGGCGCTCCATCTCGGCGTCCTGATTCGTTGGCTTGCCGAGTTCCTCGGCGTCCGCAGTCGCGTCGAGCACGTCGTCGCGGATCTGGAACGCAACGCCCATCCGTTCGGCGTACTCGCCGAAGGCTTCGACGGTGAACGGGTCGGCGTCGGCCGCGATCGCGCCCAGTTCTGCTGCAGCGCGAAACAGTGCGCCGGTCTTCCGGCGTGCAAGTTGCATATACTCGGCTTCGTTTGTCGGCTGAGCGACGAGTTCGGTCGCCTCGCCCTCACCCAGTTCGATCATCGATTCAGTCGCGGCCTGCATCGCTCGGGGCTCGTCGGAAAAGAGCTCGAACGCCTCCCCCAGCAGGCCATCGCTTGCGATGATCGCGGGGCCGTAGCCGTGGGCGGTCCAGGCACTCTCGACGCCCCGCCGCATCTCCGACTGGTCGATCACGTCGTCGATCACCAGCGAGGCGTTGTGAACGAGTTCGATACCGACGCCGAAGTCGACGGCGTCTTCGGCGTCGCCACCGGCGGCCTCACACGCGAGGATCGTAACGAGCGGTCGGACGCGTTTTCCTCCCGAGAGTGCAACGTGTTCGACCTCCTCGGACAGCTCTGTGGGTTCGACCTCGTCGAGCACCGCCTCCAGTCGATCTTCGACCAGCCCCCGTCGGCGCTCCAGAAACTTCATCGACGCGGAGTTAGGGTCCCGTGGGCAAGTAGGTGACGAATCCGTGGACTCCGTGGGTAGTTCGGTTGCCAGTATGCTTCGTTTACGCGTCGAGTATGTACATCATACCGACAGGTAAGCTAATCCAACTGGAAGGAAAGGACTCAAGACGTTCAACGCCGTCATAGGGTATATGTCCGAGGCACAGAGCGTCAGTCTCTCTTACGAGGACGGGGCGCGGGCGGTCGAACTGGCACGGGAGGCCGTCGAGGCGTACGTCCAGAACGGACAGCGTGAACAGCCTGGCAGTATGCGTGAGTCGTTTTACGCACGTACTGGGGCCTACGTCCGGCTGGAATCGACCCGCGGGCGGGGGAGCCTGCGTGGGTGTGCCGGCGCACATCAGGAAAACGATCAGCTGGGCCACGTCATCGTCGACGCCGCCATTCAGGCCGCGAGCGGTGACTCCTGTGGCTCCGAAGTCCGTCCGGCCGAACTATCGAACATCACCGTCTCCGTCTGTGCGGTGACGAACCTGCTTCTCACCGACGATCCGCTCGAAGACATGGAGCTCGGGGCACACGGCGTCGTCGTCGATGCCGGGGGATCGAGCGCGTGGCTCTACCCCACTGTTCCGGTCGAGAACGGCTGGTCAGCAGAGGAGTACCTCGGTCGGACCTGCCGCAAGGCCGGTCTGGCACCGGGGGCGTGGCAACGCGAGGACGTGATGGTGACCCTGTTCGAGGGCGAAATCTACCGCGAGCGCGATCCGGGCGGCAGCGTCGAGCACCTCTCCTGACCTACTGGAAGCCAACGAGTTCTGCGTCCACCGCGACCCGTTCAGCGGCATCGTCCAGATCGAACTCCCGCACGATCTCCCCATCTCGAATCAGCGGTTCAAGCAGTGGCTCACCGTCCTCCGGCCCGTCCCGCCGCGCAAGCCCGACGTGGTGACCGCCGTCAGTTGTCCGATACACCTCTTTGACGCCCGAGAGTTTCCCACGCTTCGAGATAGCCTCGCCGTCGATGGAGACAATATCGAGCGCGAAATCCAGCGGGTCGGCGTCGGTGACGTAGCTCCCGACGCCGAAGCCGTCGGCCACGTCTTGTAACTCCCGCATCGCGTCGGGAGTGATCCCACCGCTGACGAACAGATCGACGTCCTCACGTCCGATGGCGTCCAGTTCCCAGCGCAACTCCTTGAGGATGTGTCGGAAGTCGCCGCGACGTGAACTCGTCGTGTCGATCCGGACGCTGTCGAGGTTCTCGCCGAGCGCCGCGGCGGCCCGGAGCGTCTCGTCGACCTCGTCGGTAAAGGTATCGCAGAGTGCGACCCGTGGCACTTCTTCGTCGACCGCCTCGTCGAAGGCGATCCACGCGGCCTCCTGATTACCCGTGCCGAAACACAGCATCAGGGCGTGGGGCATCGTCCCCCCTGCCTCCCGGCCCAGAACGTCCCCGGCGGCGACGTGGGAGATGCCGTCCATCCCCGCGAGGAGTCCGGCCCGCTCGACGAGCGGCGTGATCGCCGGATGGACGTGTCGTGCGCCAAAGGAGAGCACCTGCGAGTCGGGGGCGGCCCGACGTGCTCGCAGTGCATTCGTCGCGTAGCCACTTGCCTGCGAGAGAAAGCCCAGTATCGATGTCTCGAATCTGGCGAATTCGAGATACGGCCCCTCGATGCGCATCACGGGGCCGCCGTCGAACAGCCGCCCCTCGCGGAGCGCGTCGACGTCGACGTCTCGGCCGTCGAGCAGGCGTGCGACGTCTTCGATCCCGGTACAGAGCTCGAACTGGCCCGTCGGGAACTGGTCGGCGGTCACTTCCGCGACGACGTGTGGATTCTTCCCGGCGTGTTCCAGGGTCCGCTCGGTCCGATCAAAATACGCGTCGGTCGCGGTTCCCTCGCTGATCGCCTCAGCGGAAACCGTCCCGAACTGATCGCTCATGCGTGTACCCTTCCGGGAGCGGTGGCAAAAAACGTCCGTTCGCGCGCGTTCAGGATGCCGCGCTGGCGGTGGCTGCCGTTCCGGCGGGTGTCGGAGCGCTCATCGACGCTGGAACGGGGTCCTCGACAGCGTGAACGTCGTCCAGTTCCTCGACCGTCGGGGCGTGGACGACGGTTACCGTTGTCCCGTCCTGTACGACGCGGTACGCCCCTGCGAACGGCTCGTCCTCGCTCACCTGGTACGTCCGCTCATCGACCGACTCCGCGGCGTTTGCGGTCAGCAGCTCCTCGTATGCCGCGGCGAACTCTTCGGCATCGTCGGCGCTCGACCACTCGGACTCGAAGACGTGACCGTACTCGTCGTCGTTCTCGTAGACGACGAGGCTGTCGCCGTTCCAGCCGTTCGTTATCGGATGGGCGTAATTGTAGCGAGCGTACTCGCCGCTTGCCGTGGCGATATGTCGTTGATCGATCACACCGTTGTACCAGAGCGCGGCAAAGAGCCCGGCCTCGCCGACAGTCTCGACCCGCGGTTCGTCCTCGCCGAGTCGTTCCCACGACCCATCGCTGCGATCGTCGATCTCCACGTCTTCACCGGGTGAGTCGGGGTACCTGTCGGGGTCGATCACCTGTGCCGTACTGGCGGGGTACTCCTCGTATGCGGCGTTTACCCCTTCCCAGCCCTCGCGCTCGCGTAGTTCGTGGACGAACTGTGGACCGTCAGAGTAGGGGTGGAAAATCGTCAGATACAGCCCCTCGTTGAACGACTGCTGGCTGCCGCCACCACCGCTCGTCGCTGGGTCGATACACTCCCACTCGACCTCACAGCGCTCCTCGTAGATGTCCATCATGTAGTTGGCTTCACCTTCGAGCAATCCGAGCCAGCCGAGCCGTTCGTCACGGGTCGTCGTCTCCCGAGAGATCCCGAAGTGCTGGTCCTGGAGCGCGTGGGTGAGTTCGTGGACGAGGGTGCCCCGGTCGACCTCAACTGCGTCGGGATCGTCGGCCACGAGGACGATCCGGCCGTCGTCGGCGGTCGTATAGTAGCCCTGGACCGACGCGCCGTACAGCGCGTCGAACTCCTCGCCGACGGTGCTGTCGTCGCCGACGACGAACGTCGAGCGCCAGAGCTGTTCGTCGAACGCACTGTACTCTCCGCTTGCGGTGTCGCTCTGCTGGAACTCCTCACGACTGATGACTTCGACCGGGACGGTTCGCTCGAAGTTCAGCCCCCGCTCGTGCTCGATCCGTGCCATCGCCCGTTTCGTGACGGCGTCGAGTTCGTCCTCACTCAGCCCATCGCTCGTATCGACGTCGAGCGAGTCGTTGTACCAGTGGCCGTCCACGTAGCCGAGTTCGTCGTCGTCGAGCGGCTGCGGCCCCTCGTCGACGTCGGCAGTCGGCACCGTACAGCCGGCGAGTAACACGAGCACACCGACGACGAGCACCGCCACGAACCTTCGATTCACGTCCCTATACAGCAACTATCGACTGTTAAACCGTTCGCTCCGGAGGGGGTATGCGGTCGAACACTTTGCACAATGCGTGCAAATTGTAGAATGTGTAGAAATTGTAGTGTCTATAGATAGTGTAGAATCTGTCTTCGTCTTATGGAACTTCCACACCTCGTTATGGGCTTCTCGTGGCCCGACGTCGGACGACCAACAGCGTTCCCAGAATACCGACGACAGCTACTCCGACGCCGAAGCCGGGAATCTCGTCGCCGTCGTCGGCGTCGTTACTGGGTGTCGACTGCGGAAGCTCCCACTCCGTTGTCGATTCGGCGTCCGGTTCAAGCTCGCCGAGCTGCTCGATCGTCGGGGCATGCACGATCGATACCCGGTCGCCCTCACGGTCGACGTAGTACGCCCCGGCGAATGCGTCATCGGACTCGTAGGTCCCCGCCTGTCCGTCGACGCGGTTCATCTCCCACACGTTGTCAAGTAGCCGATCGTAGCCGACTCGGAACGTCCGGGCGTCCGACCCGGTTTCCCACTCGGTCGTCCAGACGTAGCCGGTCTCGCCCGCGTCGTTCTCGTAGGGCTGGAGTCGGTCACCGTTCCAGCCGGTCACGTACTCGTGTCTGTACTCGAACGCACTGAAGGCTGTCCCGCTCTCCTGAAACTCGCTCTGGTCGAGTACCGATCCCTCGACGTCCGGAGCGAACGTCGGATACGCGAACATCGCTGACAGTCCTGCCTTGCCCACGGTCTCATGGTCGGGACGGTCCTCGACGGTCAGTTGCTCCCACTCGTCCGTACTGTTGTCCGGAACTGTCACGTTCGTGGACTCGTAGTTCGGATACCGATCCGGACTGATGATCTCCGCGGTCGTTCCCGGCGGATCGTCGTACAGCTCGTCCACCGGCTCCCAGTCTCCCGCCGCGCGCTCGCCGGGCTCGTACTCGTAGACGTCGTCGACGAACGCGGGGCCGTCGCTGTAGGGCTGGAAGGATAGCAGATAGAGTCCGATGTTCGCGAGGTCGTCCGGCGTCGGCTGTTCGGGGTCAGCCACCTCGACACACGTCCCTTCCCAGACCCCGTCCTCACAGGCCTGCTCGTACAGCTGCTCGACGTAGACGACGTCACCCTCGATCAGCCCCTCGTCGGCGAGCGAGCCGTCGATCGTTTGCTCGTCAAAGCGGCTCAGATCGAAGTGCTGGTCCTGCAGGGCGTGTCCCAGTTCGTGGGCGAGCAGCGTCTCGTCGAACTCCAGTGACGCTTCGTCCTCTGCGATCACGACGATCTGCTCTGTCGCCGGATCGTAGTAGCCCCCCACTCCTGTCCCGAGATTCTCCTGTTGAACCTCCTGTGGATCCTCCTCGTCGACGAGCAACATCGCCCGGTAGACCACGTCCTCGAAGCGCTGAACGTCTTCGGGGCTCTCCCACGCTTCCGTCTCGTCTTCGAACTCCTCGCGCGTGATCACGTCCACGTCAGTTTCGTTCTCGAAGGGGAGACACCGGATCGCCTCGATGCGCGCTTCCGTCCGTGCGACCAGTGCGTCGAGTTCCTCCTCGTCGAGACCGTCGGTCGTGTTGATATCGAGTGGCTCGTCGTACCAGTAGCCGTTCGACCAGCCCAGCACGTCCTCCTCGGGATCTGCGTGATCTTCGGGCGGCTCCGCGGCGCACTCGTGGATCACGCCATCGTCAGGCTGCAGCGTGCCAGCGACGCCGGCAGTCGTGTCGTCCGGAGTGTCACCTCCCGGGACTCCTCCGACGACGGGCATCGCCACCAGCGAGCAGGCAAACAGGAGGGCGATGAACACGGCCAGGCGCTGGCGCATGGTCACAGTATCGTGACAGGCGCATAAAAACTATTTATGGTGGTCTTTTGTGAAGGAAGGTAGTATAGCTCATGGCCGGGTGTCTGACGATCGTCTGACTGAATTTTATACGTCCCGGCAAGCTATGGTCTCTCATGCCACGCCAGTACTCCGTGGTCTGTGACGACGAGATCGGCGACCGCGTCGAAAGCCTCGCCAGGGAGTACGAACTGACCGAGCAGGAGGTGCTCCGGCAGTTGATCCAGCAGGGTCTCGAAGACTCCGGCTAGGCGTTCGAGGGGTTCTTTCTGGAGAGTGGGCTGCCACAGATCGGACAGCGCTCTTTGTTCTCGTCGAACTCACGTCCACAGCCCTGACACTGGAACTGCCAGTCGCGCTGTTCGGCGATGCCGTCACGGGCGATCACTTCGACATCGACGTTTAACTTGTCGGCGACGTTTTGCATCGCGTAATCGTCGGTGACCAGTCGGCCGTCCAGCTCGAAGGTCGCGGCGATCAGTCGGATGTCAGTCTCGGATAGTTCGTCGAGATCTCCGCTCTCCCGGGCGGCGCGTTCGATCTTTTCGACGGTCTCACCGCCGGGAATGTGGATGTGCATGCCCGAGCCTTCCATCGCATCGTACCGGTAGGCGCTCTCGTCTTCGAGCTCCTCCCGGACGAGCGGGATGCTGGCGGTTTTGCTGTTCGTGTGATACTCGTTGATAAACGCTGAGGAGTCGAGAACGTACATTACCGCTTGACGACGATGTAGTCTTTGACTGCCTGGACTGCCTGTACGGGAACGCGGTAGCGACCGTTCTCGTCGGTCTGCATATCGCTGCCGCGGAACGACGTCTCCTCGTCCGGTTCGATGACGACGTCGTGGAGCTCGCCGCTTTTGAGATCCATCGTGATGTTGTACAACATGCCCAGCTCGGTTCCGTCAGTACCCATGACGGCTTTCCCCGAGAGGTTCTCCGCGAGTATGTCGGACATATGCCTTCGTTTTACCTACTGTAGTATAAACTCCACGGGCAATCGGCGGCCCGCCGACCAGTGTCGCCGGGACGGGCCGTTTTCCGGACCACGACCGGCCGAGCCGGGCGAACACTGAAGTCGTGTGCATGCGTATCATGGACCATGGAGGTGTGGCAGTGGGTCCTCGTGTACGCGCTCGCCCTCGTGGTCGTGCAGGTGTTCGTCTACCTGTACCTGCGTGGCGACGATGGTGAGCGGTCGTTCGATCTGTCCGACGAGGGCGAACGGGGACGGGGGACCCCGCCGAGCGCCGCACCCAGCCAGCCGTACGCGCCCCACTCACAGACCCCGCAGAACACTGACCAGCCCGGCTCTCGACCGGAGCCCCACCACGCCGTATCGCCCGAGGAGGAAGCGATCGTCTGTCGACACTGCGGCGCGCGAAACGAACGGGAGGGGAGCTACACATTCTGTCGAAGCTGTACGTCGCAACTGGGCGTCTGATCGTCTCTCGTAGTAGCTGTTTTGGGTGTCCGTCCCCTCTCCCCTGTCGTGCCCCGAGCAGTTGCAATCAACGTCGGCGCGAACACCAACCTCCCGGGCGTCCGCGGGCCGATCTACCCCGACGGCAGGTTCGAGTATCTCCCGATTCCGGAGCGTGAACCGGTCGGCGAGGAGGTCCCGACGTACGCCGATCTCGATCTCGATACCGCGCTCCCCGAGGACATCCTCGACACGGCGGTCCATCTCGACCCGACGTTCGCGGAGTATGCTTGCTGTGATCGCTATACCTACGGCGACGACTACGGCGTCAAGGCCCGGCCGCTGCTCGAACTGGCGGCTGGGGACTACGTGTTCTTCTATGCGACGCTCTCGACAACCCGCCGCGATTCTGAAATGTCGACGGGCAGAGACGAGTCAGCGCCGTGGATCGCCCCCGAGTGGGGCGCGTACGTGATCGGACAGTTTCGGCTCGCCCGCGACCCGATTTCAGCCGAGGAGTACGGGGAGCTACCGCCCGCAGACCGGGCGTGGTTCGACACGAACGCACACGTCCGCCGGGAGCGCTTCGACGCCGAGGTCATGCTCGCCGGAGACCCCGAAGAATCGATGCTGTACGACCAGGCACTTCCACTGAGCACCGCCGAGGCGGGGAGCGATGCCAACCGGGTCGTCACCGAGCTGTCCAGCGACTCTGGCAAAGGTCCGTGGTGGCGTCGCCCGATGCGATTCCAGCCGTCCGCGGTCGAGGAGCTATTGGAAATTCGGGAAAACGACGGGTTCGAGCGCTGTTTCCGATGATCACTCCTCGTCGAGACGCACGACCAGCACCGGCTGTTCGGCCCGCCGGATCACGTTCTCGGTGACGCTGCCGAGCAGGAACTTGTTCACTCCCGTGCGGGCGTGCGTTCCCATCACGATGGCATCGATCCCTTCCTCGCTCGCGTAGTCGGTAATCGCCTCGTCTGCACGCCCCTCACCGACATGGGTGACCGCTTCGACCCCTGCTGCAGTCGCTTTGCTTTCGACGTCCGTCAGGACGTCCCGGGCCTCCGAGCGGAGCGCCTCCCGGATGGTCTCCCAGCGGCCGTCGGCGAGTCCCTTTCGGGAATCGTCCTCGACGACGTAGAGGATGTGCAGTCGGGCACCGGTGAGTTCGGCAAGGTCGATCGCTTCGGCGACGGCGCGCTCGCCGCCGGGGCTACCGATCGTCGGAAGCAGGATCTCGTCGTACATACTGTGACTCGGTATTTCTACTGGGTTGCTGAAAATACCAGCGGTCGTTCAGCCCGACAGCGCCTCCTTGACGCCGTCGAGGCTCTCGGTCTCGACGATGACTGCGACCTGATCGCCGACGTCCAGCGTCGTGCCGGGAAGCGGGATCGTTAGCGATTCGTCCGCACGACCGTGAGCGTAGATCCGTGCGCTTTCGGGAAGGCCAACGTTGTGGACCTGCTTGCCGACCGCGCTGGCTCCCTCGCCGATCCGGAACACCGATAGCTGGAGCTTCTCGGTCAGATCGGAGACGACGTTGAAGTTACCGCCCAGCAGCGCGGTCTTTGCGCCCGCCGCGCCGAGACGCTCCGGGTAGACCACTTCGTCGACATCGTCGGCGTACTTCCGGTAGATGTCCTGGCGGTAGTCCTCGTCGATCCGGAGGACCGTCCGACAGCCGTGATGTTTGCCGATCATACAGGCGGCGAAGTTGGCGTTCAGATCGCCGGTCAGGCCGCCGACCGCGTCGACCGTTTCGAGGTTTGCTCCCTCCAGTGTGCTGTCCTCGCTTCCGTCCCCCTCGATCGTCTCGAACCCGTCCGACTGGGCGCGACGGATCTTCTCCGGATCGTTGTCGACCACAATCACTTCGTGACCTTCCTCGCGGAGAATACGTGCGGTCCGGATACCCACACGGCCGTAGCCTACGATAACGAACTTCATGCGCGAGAGATACGCAACCGGGGCATAAAAAGGGTGGCGGCGATCAGGCTATCGGCTGGCGATCTCGACGTGCGGAGAGGACGACCGGAAACGCCAGCACGCCCCCACCGATCACTGCCGTCCCAAGATACGGTCCGACAGGTGACCCAGCGAGTACGCCGAGACCGATACCCAGCGCGATGATACCAGCCAGTCCACAGCTGGCGAGTGTGAGATCAGCGCGGGTGCCTGCAAGCGGAGTCGGAGTTTTGAGGAGCTGCCAGGCCAGTAGCCCACCGATAGCTGCACCGGTCGCGTTCGCGGCAGCAGTATCGCCGGTAACGACGACTGCGAGTGCTCCCATCAGGACCGAGCTCCCGAACAGCGGGGTCGCCGGATCGTCGAGGCGTCGACACGCGGGTATCGCAATGGCGAGGATGGCGACGCCAAGGAGGGCTCCGGCAAGCACGTCGATCGGGTAGTGAACACCGAGGATGATCCGGGATACTCCCACCAGAACGACCGCCAGGCTGGCCATCACGAAGCGACGCGCGCGGGACCACACCTCCAGCAACGCCGCGAGCGCTCCCCACGTCACCGTTGCTCCGAGGGTATGCCCGCTCGGCAGTCCCGGTAGCCGTGCCGTCGTTTCGTGCTCGTAGAACGGCTGTGCGATCGACGCTACCGCTTCGACGGGGACAGCCGGACCAGTCGGCGGCCGAGGGAGGCCAAACAGCACCTTCAGAACCAGTCCAGCCGAGAGCGCCGTCAGCACGACGCCGAACAGCGCAGCGATCTCTCTCCGCCCCGTGAACCAGTATGCAAGCGTCAACGCCACGACGAAGATCCAGATATCTCCCAGCAGCGTCACCCCTGCAAACGGGAGTGCGGCCCATTCGGGCGTCGCCCCCTGCACCGTCTCGACCCCCGAAAACCACGGCGTCATCTAGGAGCGCCAGTCGCCGATCGCGTTCCGGAGCCGACCGGGGATCCCGAGTACGTTCAGCGTCGTTGTCACGAGTATCATCAGCACGTACAGCCCGAGTGTCGACAGCCAGAGGACGAGCATCGCCAGGATTGCCCACACCCCGTCGAGATAGACAAACGCGCCGATCGTCATCGCGGTCCCGTAGAGCAAGACGAGATACGGCCCCCACCCCCGGGCGTGCCCCCGGCGGATCCGGCGTCGGACGTAGCGTTTGAGATCGCTTTCGACCGAATCGCGGTCGACTGTGCGGTCCTCGACGTCGTCCTCGAACTCGTCGAGCTGTTCGCGGAGCTCTGCCAGTTCGCGGTTGAGCCGCTGTACCTCGCTTTTCGGAGCCGTCCCGGTCGTCACGTCCTCGTCGCTATCAGCGTCGACGCCAGCCTCTTCGGGTCCGGGGCCGGCCATTCCGACGCCACGATCCTCCTCGTCGTCTTCGGTGGGTTCGTCGTCGGTCATCGCTTCCAATTGTGTGTCACGTCGAACGCCATCACGTTGTAATTGCCGGTCCTGTCCGGTGGCTGTTCTGTCTCGATTGTCGGGCTGGCGCTTGTCCGGTCCGACCAGTTCTTCGACGACGTCGTCCGCCATCACCGCGTTGATGACTGCCCCGACCATTACGATCAGCGCGCCAAAATACAGCCAGGTGAGAAGCAGGAGGACGCCCCCCAGAACGCCGTAGGCCGCGAAATCGGCGGCGTACGTCGTGTACAGCTGGAACCCCTGCCCCAGCAGCAGCCACCCGACTGCAGCGACGACCGTTCCAGGCACCGCATCGCGCGGCGCGATCGTCGTGTCCGGCATGACGAAGTAGAGTGGAAAAAAGATCACCAGCAACGTCACAAGCAGCAGGACTACCGCGATCTCGGCACCGAAGGGTCCGAGTGGAAGTCGGCTGATCGCTGTCCCCACGATAGTCACTGCAGCGACACCGATAACGATCGACGCGAGCACTGACACACCGGTCAGCAACTCGTTCACGAGCGAGGAGTAGCTGGTTCCATACACCTGCGAAAACGCCCGGTCGAGTCCGCGGAAGAGTCGCAATGCACTCCAGAGCAGTACGAGGGACCCGACGACGGTCGCCCCGCCGCGTCCCGCCTGTGCCGTCAGCGCGTCGACCAGGGTCTCCTGGGCCTCCGGCGTCAGGAACTCACCGACGAACTCGATAATCTGCCCCTCGAAGACGTCGCCGCCCATCACGGAGCCGATCGCCAGCGTGAGTATTGTCAGTGGGATCAGCGAGACGAACGCGTAGTAGGCGACGCCCGCAGCCAGAAACGTGATTCCGGCCGACTGGGCGGTCTCGACGATCGTTCGGACTCTGCCGACTGTACGAGCTAACTGTCCCACAGCTAGACTGTCGTGGAAATCGTACAAAAATCGGTTGCGTGTCGGTAGCCCGAGCCCGTTCCTCGTCGGTCACAGCCGCTGGTCATAGAGCTACCCGTCGTCGATCGCGGCTGCCTCGATCTCCGCGGCGCTCGCGTCGGTTTTGAACGTCGTACCGCCGAAGTGGGTACGCGAGGCTTCGTATCCCGCCTCACGCAGGCGATCGAGAAACTCGTCCATCCCGATCGCCGTCACGCCCCACTGTCTACAGAGGCGGTGCTGGTCGTAGTGGGTCGGCTGATCGAGCTCGGCCGCAATCGTCGCCGTCAGCTCGCGAGCCGTCTCGGCGGTTCCCATATCGTCGGTGACGTGCTCGCCGACCTCCTCGACGAACGCCGACTCCTTTGTCGCGCCGAGCCAGATCGGCCCCGCCGTCAGGACTCGGTTGCCTTCGCAGGCGGGACACGTCTCGGGTGGGTGCGCGATCAGGCCGTGTTCGTGCTCGCGGTGCAGACAGTCCTCACAGTGGTGAATATAGCCGATCTTCTCGATGGTCTCGTTGGCGTCGGTCGCGCGGTGGTCGAGTTCGAGGTAGGTCCGCACGTAGTGGTTCGTCGCGTGGGAACACAGCGGCGTCACGCCCACGTCGTACCGGGCCGCGGTGCGGGCAAGCGCCGATAGCAGGATCCGCATGCCGATCTCGCCGTGATACTCGGTGTTGCGTGGGATCGCGGAGTACTTCCGGACGCCGCTGTCGAAGTGCGCGCCACACAGCGGCGCGGTGTCGGTCGCGGTCACACAGACCAGATTGCGAACGTTGGCAAAGGCGGCGTCGGCGAAGGGGATCGGCGTCCCGAACGGGTCGATATCGACGACGTCGTACAGCTCCTCGTGCAACAGCGCGTTGACGTCGCGCTGGACCGTCTCCCCGTCGAGGTCGTTGCGTGTGAGGTTGCGCTCGCAGAGCGAGACGGCGTCAGGATCGGTGTCACAGAGCGTTGCCTCCCAGCCGTCAGCCGCGGCGCGGACCCCGCGGATCCCGCTTGCGGCCATCGCGTCCAGATACGAACTCGCGCGCGGTTCCCGGTCCCGGTAGGCCCGGAGCGTCGCGACTGTCAGATCCCGGTTTAGCTCCTGGACCGGGTTGAAAAAGACCGCGTCGTCGACGCCCTCGGATTCCTGTTCGGGCACCTCGATCTCGACTGTACCCTCCCGAATCTCCATACGGGTTCTCGCCGCCCACGCGCGAAAAGCCCCACGATGCGGCCGCGGATCCGAATGCCCCCGTGTATCCGAACCTGTTTTGACACGCCCGTTCCAATGACAGACCTGTGTCCCGCCCCGCTCTCGCACTGTCGACGAATACAGGTGGTCAGCCGTGACCCCGGACTGGCAGGCCATCCTCTCGGAGGCGGGCGAGTTGACGCCCGACGCCGTCGAGCGGATCACCGCCGTCCACGGCGACCGTGGCGCGCGCGCCATCGAAGCCGTCGCCGAGGAGCGGGTCAAGGAGTACCGCGATTTCACCGTCGTCGTCGGCTACACCGAGGAGTACGTCATCGAGGGACGGGGCTGTACCTGCAAGGACAGCCTCTACAATCTCGACGAGAGCGACCCGACCGACCTCTGCTGGCACGCCCTCGCGGTGATGATCGCTCGCCGGATCGACGCCGTCGACCACCACGATATGTGGTACTCGGACGTCCGGGAGTTCCTCTAGTCGTCCTCTTCGATCGGAATCCGATCGTCGGTCACGGTATCGAACGCCGTGTCGGACGACACGACCGGATCGTCACCTGCGTAGGCGAGATGGTACGCGTCGAACGCGGTTACTCCGTGTTGTTCCATGTAGTCAGCGGCCTGGAAGAGGACGGTTTCCTCTTCGGGAATCGCTGCGATCTCCAGCACGTAGCTGAGCGCTTCCATCCGATCGAACGAAAACCGATCGGAGATCATCAACAGTTCGAGCAGCGTCGCCCGCGAGGTGTAGATCTCGCCCTCGTTCTCCGCCGCGATTGTGGCGGCGCGCTCTTGCAACCAGTCGTCGTCTTTCACCAGCGCGATAAAAAAGTCGGTATCGGCGTATATCATTCCCGACGTCCGTCTGTTGCCGCTGATCGGGCGGCTTCCCGGGCTTCTTGTTTGATTTCATGCATTGATTTACCCTCGAAGGCATCGCCGACGGCTTCGCGAAGTCCTTTGATTGGATCCTCTTCGATCGGGATCAGCTCGATCCGGTCTTCGAGTTCGATGACCCGATACCGGTCACCGTGTCGCTCCCGGATCTCATGCGGGATAACGATTCGCCCCCGATCGTCGGTTTCCGCGGTCTTGCTCATCCTGTCTACCGATACTGTGGGAAGAAATAAAAAGATTCCCCGAGTCTGTCCGGTGAGTTCCTGCAGAGCAGAGTAGTTCCAGTCTACTCGACGATACCAGCGGGTAAGCTCTGTATAAATTCAGTATACAACTACTTCTATTTCGATATAGTGTGTATACCTTTCAACTACTCCCCTGCCTGTTCAGTTGATGCGACGGAGAACGTTCATCGGCACGTGTGGTATCGCAAGTATGGCCGCCATCGGGGGCTGTCTCGGTGACGACGATGACGAGGACGAAAATGGCGAAGCAGCCAACGGCGACGAGAACGGTGATGAAAACGGCGACGAGAACGGAGACGAAGAAAACGGTGAGGAAGAGAACGGTGATGAAAACGGCGACGAGGAGAACGGAGACGAAGAAAACGGCGAGGACGACGACTCTCCCGCGATAGCGGAGTTTACCGGCACCGGCCCGGAGACCACCGACAGCTTCGAGCTCGAAGACGGCTTTGCCGCGCTCCGGATCGATCCAATCGAGAATATCGGTGTCGACGTCGTCACGATGGACGGTGGTGTGCCCCGATCGGCCGAGTGGGACGTCAGGAACTACCAGGGGTTCCTGCCGCTGAGCATGGGAGCGGGCGAGTACGAACTCGACATCGATGTCGACGAGGACGTCGAGTGGTCCATCACGGTGTACAACGATCCCGCCGACGGCGCAACGGCGCTCGACCTGCCGACGACAGTCGAGGGGTCGGAGCCCGATTACACCGGACCGATCGACTTCAGCGAGGGTGTAACCGCATCCGTCGATTACGACGGCGAGGGCGAGTTCTTCCTCAAGCTGTACGCACTCGACGGCGAGTACATCGAGGAGCTACACCACGAGGACGGGGCGTTCGAGGACGATATCGAGATCGACTACGACGAGTGGGGCTGGGTCCTGATTACGGCCAGCGAGGAGTACGAGGTAACCTTCGACGCCAGCGAGGAGTAGTCTATACGCCGGTCGAGTAGCGCAGAATGCCGGCGAATCCGCCGAAGGCGTTGAGCAGTTGGTCGCCCTTCTCGAAATCGGTCGAGACGAACTTCGTTTCGGTCCCGCGTTGCTCGGCGATCTCGATGAGATGGTCAATGGCGTCCTCACGCTCGCCATCTTCGGCATCCATCTCCTCGCCACACTCCGAGCAGGTGTGATCGGGCGTCGACGCCCGGCTGTCGACGACCTCGCGTTCCTCGTGGCCTGCCGAGCACTCGTAGGTGATGACGTCCCGGCGGAGGTCCTCGCTGATGAGGAGCGTCTCGACCGATCCCATGATGAGGTTCTTGCGGGTCTGCTCGAAACCGTAGGTCGCTTTCTCGCCGTCGTGAAGCTCCCTGAAGAACGTCTCCATGAGATCTTTGCCCTCCATGAGCTCGGCGTCGGCAAGCGCTTCCTGCCCTGCATCGACAAGGTCGCGGAGGCCCGACTCGTCGGTGTAGGAGACGTCGAACTTCCCGAGGACTTTGTCCTGAATCTCGTGGTGGAGGTAATCGCCGTCGAGGAACTCGTCTTTGGTCGGCGATGGACCGCCGACGAGCACGCCGTCGAGTTCGTGGCGTTTGGCGACGAAGAGGTCGTTTGCCATCTCGGCGACCTCCTGATAGAAGTTGTCGATCGCTTCGAGCCGCAGGCGGGCGAACCGCTGTGCGGACTGGCCACCTTTGCGCTGCTTGCCGGGGACCAGCGAGGAGGCGGATTTGACCGGCTCGACGCGTTTGCCCTTGAGCCACCCGACGTTGGCCTCGCGCCGATCGAGCACAATCAGGCCATACAGGCCCTTGTCCGCCAGCATGTGCTCCAGGGGCTCGGTGAGGAAATCCGAGTCGCAGTGATAGCGGAACGACTCGACCGGCTGGGGCGGGTTCTCCAGCGCCTCGGTCACCATCTCGCTGCGCCCACCGCTGGTGTTGACCGCGCCCGAAAACAGGACGAGCCCATTGTCAGGCGGATAGGTGTCGTAGTATTTCAGACGCGCCTTGATACTCGACAGGGCGTCCTGGACGTTCGTTCTGGTCTGTTTTGACTTGATGTTGGCCGCTTCGCTGTGTTCCTGTGTGACGTGGGCGACGACGTCGCTGATCTGCTTGTCCGGGGGCACGTAGATCGTGACGAGCTGGGTCCCCGAGCCCTCGTACTCTTTGAGGTCCTCGATGACCTTCCGGAACTCGTATTTCTTCCGGTCGGAGTGGTCCGCTTCCTGCTGGCTCATTGTCTGTACTAACCGCTGGCCCGCCTAAGTATGCTTTGACCTGCAAGGGCGTCGGGCCGCAGCGACGTCGCTTCCGCTGTCTACCTGTCACTTCCCCGAATTTTCCGCCTTCCTTCGCACGATGTTTTATTACGCACGGGTGTTTGCCATATACCAACCAATGTCTTCGACAACAGTCTATGCTATCGCGAGCGGGAAAGGTGGGGTCGGCAAGACCACGACGACGGTCAACCTCGGGACCGCGCTGGCGGGGGCGGGCCACCGCGTTGCGGTCGTCGACACCGACCTCGGCATGGCGAACCTCGCCGGGTTCGTCAACCTCTCGGCCGACGGCCCGACGCTACACGACGTGCTTGCCGGGGAGGCGACGGTCTCCGACGCAACGTACGAGGTCGCAGAACGGATCGGTGCGATCCCAAGCGGGACTGAACTTTCGGGGTTCGCCGAGGCCGACACAACCGAACTGAGCGAGGTAATCGACCGACTCCGCGAGGAGTTCGACTACGTCCTGCTCGATGTTGGTGCAGGCATCAGCCACGAATCCGTGTTACCCCTCGGCCTCGCCGACGAGACGATCCTCGTTTCGACGCCCGAACCGGCGTCCGTCCAGGATGTCAAGAAGACGATCGACCTCACCGAGCGCTCGGGGGGCGATGTGGCGGGACTGGTACTCACCCGAACCAGATCCGGGGACAAGGTATCCTACGACGAGATTGCGGCCCGACTCGACATCCCACTGTTCGGGACGATCCCCGAGGACGATGCGGTTCGGGACAGCGTGTACGCCCGGACGCCGCTGGTGGTCAACACGCCCGACTCGCCCGCCGCGACAGCATACCGTGACCTCGCTGGTGCTCTCGTTGAGGACACCGTCGACCCCGACACGACCCCGCCAGCCTCCGAACCGGCGGACGACGCCGCAGTAGAGGCCGGGACCACCCCCGATCAACCAGCCTCGTCGACCGATGTCTCGGACGCCCTCTCGGACGTCGACGACGCGCCTGATCAGACCGAGACGGACGATGCGGATGACCTGCCCGACGAAGATCTCGACCTCTCGCTGGACGAGGACGACGACGCCGTTGTCGAGGCCGAAACCGACGCTGTCGAAGCGGCCACCGGGGCAGTCGACGATCCCTCGGAGAGCTTCGACCATGACGCGTCGAGCGACGACGAGGGGGTAACGATCCCCGACGCCGAAGACGATGCGGAAGAGACCGACTCGTCGGCCGAACTGGACGACGACGCGATACCGTTCCGGGGCGGCGATTCCGGGGCCGAGGCGGCTGCTGGGGACGACGTTGCTGACGACGACGGAGATGGGTCCACCGAGGCGGTAGACGACGATGAAGCGGCGGCCGAAGAGACTGACGACGCTGACGCGGATGAGGGAGACGACGAGAAAGAAGGGAAAGGCTTCCTTGGCGGTCTGTTCTAGAACTACATCGATTCCGGCGCTTCCACACCGAGCACGTCCAGTGAGTTGGCGACGGCGTGTTTTGCCGCAGCGACCAGCGCGAGACGGGCGTCGCGTACGTCGGGGTCGACGTCCTCGCCAAGCACCTGGCACTCGCGGTAAAAGACGTTGAACCGCTCGGCGATATCGCGCGTGTAAGTGGCGACCACGTGGGGCTGGAGTTCATCGGCGGATTCTTCGATTACCGCCGGGAAACGGGCGATTGTCCGGAGGAGATCGCGCTCCGCATCGGTGTCGAGCAGGTGGGGGTCGATGTCCGCGGGCGGTTCGGAGCCTGCCTCGCCGAGAATCCCACTACAGCGTGCGTGAACGTACTGGACGTACGGCGCGGACTGGGCCTCGAAGTCGAGAGCGCGCTCCCACTCGAAGGTGATCGATTTGGTCGGCTGTTTGGCGACGATGTCATACCGCACTGCGCCGATGCCGACCTGCCGGGCGATCCGCTCGACATCGCTCTCGTCGAGGTCGTCGTCGCGGATGCGGTCGTCCAGCCGATCCTCGACCTCCTCGCGGGCGCGGTCGATCGCCTCGTCGAGCAGGTCGTCGAGGTCGACGCCGGTGCCCTCGCGCGTACTCATCCCCTCGCCGCCGGGGAGATTGACCCACGAGTAAAAGAGCTGGTCGAGCTGGTCGGTGTCGTTGCCCAGCAGGTCGAGCGCGGCGTCGAGCTGGTCGAAGGCGAGGCGGTGGTCCTCGCCGATGACGGTGACGGCCCGATCGTAGTTGTCGAACTTCCACTCGTGGTGGGCCAGATCGCGCGTGGGATAGAGGCTGGTTCCATCCGAACGCAGGAAGACGAGGTTCTTCTCGATGTCGTACTCGTCGAGTTCGAGTTGCCAGGCCTCCTCGTCGTAGACCGCCTGATCGAGCTTCTTGAGCCGCTCGACGAGATCGTCGGTCGAGCCGTTGCGCATGAACCGGGTTTCCTTGACGAACTCGTCGAACTCCGCGGGGAGCCGCGAGAGGGTCTCTTGCATCCCCGCGAGGACGCTGTCGACAACCTCGCTTACTCGCTCGTAGGCCGCCTCGTCGCCCGCTTCGAGCCCCTGCATGATCGCCTCGATCTCGGCCTCGGCGGCCTCGACCTCGTCTTCGGGTGCCTCCTCGAGGAAGGCGTTGCCTTTGCGGTAGTAGCGGACGAACTCGTAGTCCGGCTTGTCGCGTTCGGGCTCGGGCAGAGCCGACTCGTCGAAGCGCTCGTAGGCCCAGGTGAAGACGGCGATCTGTCGTCCGGCGTCGTTGACGTAGTAGTGCCGGTCGACGTCGTAGCCAGCGTAATCGAGGACGCGACAGAGCGCGTCGCCGATGATCGGGTTGCGTGCGCGGCCGACGTGGACGGGGCCGGTCGGATTGGCGCTCGTGTGCTCGACGACGACGCTCGTCTCGCGGTCGTCGAGGCGGCCGAACCCGTCGGACTGGGCCGCCTCGAGCGTGTCGGCGAAGTACCGGTCGCTCGGCAGGACGTTGACGTACGGTCCCTGCGTCGTGACGGCGGCGATATACTCGTACTCGTCGGCGTCGATCTCGTCTGCGATGTCGGCAGCCACCTTCGGTGGCGGTGCGCCGACCTCGCCAGCCAGCCGGTAGGCGACGCTCGACGCCAGCACGGCGTCGACGTCCTCGGGCGGCTCCTCGATGCCCAGATCGTCGTCGGGCAGGTCGAGCGTGTCGAGCGCGCTCGCCAGCGCGTCGGCCACTTCGTCGCGGATAGAGAGGAACATGTCCCTCCCTATTCGAGCGCCGGATATAGGACTGACGAGTTCTCCCGCTCAGACCGGCGTCGGATCGGGCCTGACGCCCGGAACGTCCTCGACCGCCTGCCCGTTTTCGAGTGCCCGTAAACACTCCATGACCGGGTGGGTCGTTTCGGCATCATCACAGGGGTACACCCCGTGCAACCGGTCGCCTTCGCGGAGGACGAGACAGAGTACTGGCAGGAACATCACCGTCCGACCGGCAGCCCCTCGCCGTACTCGGAAGAACCGATCGACCGAGCGATCGGTGTCTTCCATCGCACGCTGTAACTCCCTGTACAGCGCCACCTCTTCGGGGAGTCCCCCACGACCCCCCTGTCGAAAGCAGACTTTCCGGCTCCAGTGGGTGACCGTCACCTCGTCGACGATCCCGGCCTCCTGTAGCCCGTACAGTCGATCCAGTATCGCCTCCTGCTGGCGCTGAGCGGCGTCCGGCGTGAACCCGCGCATATACACCTCGACTCGAAGCTGTTCGTTGTCCATATCTCCCCCTGCACATCTCTACCACAGGATCGTGTAAAGCCCTTTCCCGACCCCTATTTTTTCCGACGGGTACGTGAAACGAACTGTTCGGTTGTGGACAGTAGCTCTACACCTGGCGGCCACCGCCCGCGCGTCACGTTGAAAACGATGGCCCGCTAACGGGGTCGTATGCATTTCAACCAGCGCACGCAGGACGCACTGCGCGAGGCCGGTCTCGACGTCGACGACCTCAAGCGGACCTCCGAGGCGGTCGTCGATTCGACCCGACAGACGGCCGACGAACTGGAATCTTTCTTCGGCGACGCCGATACGGTGTACTCCGATATGGAGATGGCACACAGCACCGCGGAGTTCCCCGAACACTCCGTCGAATACCTCGATCTGACGACCCACGCCGCCGAGATGCGTGGCTGGCTCCGCTTCGACACGTGGGGTGCGTACGTGGAGGACGGCCGGATCCTCGAAGATGGGCTGGTCGAACTCACGCTGGGGCCGACGGTCCACGACCGCGTCCGGTTCGCTCGCTCGCGAGAGCGGCTATGACGCGGGTCAGGCTCCGGGGAATCTACACGACGGCGCTTACCCGGCGACTGCTCGATGAGGGTCACGATGTCGTACAGGCGTCGCCGCCGATCCGCGAGCGCTTCGAGGCCGAGCTCGACGCCACTCCTCGCGACGTCTGGCTCACGGATACCGATGCCCGGCAAGGGATCGGCGTATCCGGGCCCAGTGACGCGGTCGAGGACGTCCTCGCCGACCTGCGAGTCGGTCGCGATACGCTCGTCTGGGCCGACCCAGCACCCGCGGGGGCCGTCTTCGAGGGACACGTCACCGACGCGCTCGGCAGCGGCGCGGTCGTCGCGCTCGATGAGCCCGCTGCGCCCCGACTCGAGGATATTCCGTTCCACGGCGTCGACGCCGAGGGCTTTCTCCCCTACGACGACGCCGACGGCTACGTCGACGAGGGCGATCAGGTGCGCGTGCAGGTCCACGAGCCCGCCCCGCCGTGGGCAGACCGCCGCCCGCAGGTGAGCACAGCCATCGAGATCGGCGGCGGCCTCGTCTCGCTCGCACGCGATCGCAGCGACGTCCGGGCGGACGTAAGCGGCGAGCGTGGCACCGAACTCGTCCGTACCACGGAGATGCTGCCGGTCGACGCGCCCGATGGCTGGGGAATCCGCTGGGAGCGTTCCGCGGCCGACGCCGAGATCGGACGGCTCGGCGACGCGCTCGACCGGATCGGCGACCGTGCGGAGCGGCTGGAGGACACGCTCGGCGATGCTCCCGATACGCCGGACGCCGACAGCCGGATCGCGGCGCCGAATGCGACCGCGTGGTGCTGGTTCGGCCGGGAGTCACGCCGCGAACTCGACGGGATTCGCCGGGACGTCACGGCGACCATGGCGGGCCACCACCGGATCAAGGCGGGCGACCGTTCCGCGAGCGACGCGGTCGATTTCGTCGAGGCCGTCTGCGAGCCGACCGGGGAGTTTCCCTTCACCGCGGTCGCCGACCAGTTCGGCCCCCACGAGGGCGATCGGGTCGGTCTCGGTCACGGCAAGCCCGACGGTCGGCTCATCCAGCTCGGCCGCGGCGAGGTCACCGCGATCGACGGCGACCGGCTGACACTCCGGCGCGAGATGCGGAGTGCGGGCACCTACGACGCGCTCGGGACCGAGCGCGTGCGCGGGGATGTCGCCATCACGAAACTCGTCGAGGGGCGCTGGTGGTACCCCACGATCTACCGCGGCGAGGACGGCAAGCGCAAGGGGACCTACGTCAACATCTGTACGCCGGTCGAGCTGTTTCCCGAGCGCGCACGCTACGTCGATCTTCACGTCGACGTGATCAAACGCCCCGACGGAACGGTAGAGCGCGTCGACGAGGACGAACTCACCGCCGCAGTCGATGCCGGGTACGTCTCTGAAGCGCTCGCCGAGAAGGCTCGAAGCGTTGCCACCGCCGTGGAGAACGCCCTGTAAATGAGTGACAGCCCCGGTCCCACGCCGCCCGAAGACCGCATTGTCGCGCTGGACGCCCTGCGCGGCTTTGCCCTGCTCGGTATCTTACTGATCAACATCTGGGTGTTCTCGATGCCCGAGGACGTCCTGTTCAATCCGAACATCTACGGCGACTTCACCGGCGCGAACTACTATGCGTGGCTCCTCACACACGTCTTCGCGGAGGGGAAGTTCATCGCGCTCTTTACGATGTTGTTTGGGGCTGGGATCGTCCTTTTCACTGCGAGCAAGGAGCGCAAGGGTCAGGACGCCCGGACGCTGTACTACCGCCGGACGCTCTGGCTGATCGTGATCGGGCTGGCCCACGCCTACCTGCTCTGGTTCGGCGACATCCTCGTCGCGTACGGGCTGAGCGCGCTGTGGGTCGTCACGCTGCGCCACTGGGAGGCGAGCAAGCAACTGTTGGCCGGCGTCGGGCTGCTGGCTGTACCGTCCGGTCTTGAACTGCTCGTTGCCCTGCAGCCGGGGGCCGACATCGCAGCCCAGTGGAACCCTCCACGGAGCGCCATTCAGGCGGAAATCGAGACGTACCGGAGCGGCTGGTTCGCTCAACTGGAACACCGGGTCCCCGCGGCGGTCCAGCGACAGACGTCGGGCTTCGTGAGCTACTCGTTCTGGCGGGTCAGTGGACTGATGCTCGTCGGGATGGCGCTGTTTCGACTGGAGATCCTCTCCGGCGGGCGCTCGACGGCCTTCTACCGGCGACTCGTCGTTGGCGGCGCGCTCGGAGGGCTCTCGTTGATCCTCGCGGGCGTCGCCGTCATCACCGCCGCCGACTGGTCGGCGGACGCGGCGCTGTACTGGCGGCAGTTCAACTACTGGGGCGCACCGTTGCTTGCGTGTGCCTACCTCGGTCTCGTCTTCCTCTATGCGGACTGGCGTCCCGACGGGCCAGTGACGCGCGCGCTCGCCGCGGTCGGTCGCACCGCCTTCTCGAACTACCTCTTCCAGACCGTGATTGCGACCTCCATTTTCTACGGCCACGGTCTGGGCCTGTTCGGTCGCGTCGACCGCGTCGAACTGCTGGGGATCGTCCTGCTCGTCTGGATGATACAGGTGCTCCTCTCGGTCATCTGGCTGCGATACTTCCGGTTCGGTCCGGTCGAGTGGGTCTGGCGGGTTCTCACGTATCGACGGCGTGAGCCACTCAGGAACTGATCTGTCCCCGACCCCCAGTTCGGTCGTTCCTCAGGCCTCGAAATCGTGGTCCGGGTCGTCCTCGACCTGCCGCTTCATCGACTCCCGTCGCGATTTGGCGTCCCGGCCGGTGGCTTCGAGCAGGAACTCGTTTTTGGCGTCGACGGCGTCTGCGGCCGCGTCGGCGTTGCCCTCCGCGATAACCTCCTCGGCGGGTCGCTCCTCAAAATGGACTGCAAGCTTGTCTTTCTTGCTCCCGTACTCCGCCGTTCCGGCGACGATTCGCTCGAACACGGGGTTGTCGGGGTCGCCGACGACGTACAGGTCGTTCCCTTTGAACTCCTCTGTTCCGTCGATCGTGCCGAAGTAGTCCTCGACGGTGGCTTCCATATCCGGTACGCGTTCTTCGAGATACTCGCCGCGGCGCATCTTGTACTCTTTCATGCTTGATGGAATCGGTCGGCGTTGATTTACCCGTTACGCTTGTCTATCGCTCGGCGAGGTAGCCACTGCGACACTCGGGACAGATGTCGCCCGCCCGAAGCGAGCTCCCTGAACCCGGTGCGGTAAAGCCACACTCCGGACAGACGTACTGCGACCCGTCGCCACTACCGGTCGACTCGACCGGCGTGGGCGCGCTGTCGACGCTGGTAAAGGTCGTTTCCTTGGGGGTGTCCGGTCGCTCCACGACCGCTTCACCCTCGCCCGAGCCGCCCGATTCTGGGCGCAAGCCGCCGCCGAACTCGACGTTTTCGGGTTCGCCGCTTCCGCTCTCCGCATCGAACCCCTCGTCCTCGCCGTCAACGGCTGGCCACTCCTCCTCGTCGGCCTCACCGGACCGGGTGTCGTCGGAGTCAGGCCACTCGCCGTGTCCGCGATCACGCTCCGGCTCGTCGTCGGGCTCGTTGTCCGCGTCGAGGATCACAGCGTCGTCGTCCGCGGGGTCGATCTCCTCACTCTCGTCGTCCTCTGTCGCGGTTCCGGCCTCCCGCGTCGCGGCCGGAACCTCCTCGGTATCGTCGGGCCCCTCGTCGACGAACTCCGCGTCGTGGCCGTCCCCGGTGACCTCTTCGTCGGCGGAGTCTTCGACCCCCTCCGGCGCGTTCACATCGGCGTCGGCTGCGACGCCCTCGTCGACCGCCCCTGCAGCCGGCTCCGCTCCCCCGGGCTCGTCGGTCGACTCCCTGATCGCTGTTACTTCCTTGTTCTCGCTGACGAGTTTCGTCTTGCCACACCGGGCGCACGTCTGTTCCTCCCGGATCGTTACCACGACCTCGTTCCCCTGTTCCTCGCGCTCACGCTCGACGTCGCTGTCGCCGTAGGCGTGTCCGAGGAGCGAACACCTGAGAGCCATTGTCCACGCTTACCCAACCGGACCGTAAAAAGTTGCCGCCAACGAGCGGTTCCCGCGTCGAACACCGAAGGTAAGGATAAAAACGGGTGGGGCGTATGTATCCCGTATGAAGGCACGGCCGGAGTTCCGCGACAGGCCCGCAGTCGAGGTCGCGGTGCTCGATGCGCTGGTCGACCGCAACGAGGATGGGATGACGGTGTTCGAGCTACGGTCCCACGCCGAGGTCAGCATCCACGATCTCGAAGACGCGCTCGAATCGCTGAAAGCCGACGGGCTCATCGAGGTCGAGGAGTCCGGGAGTAAAACGGTGATCAAGGCCGACCAGCGCGTCGTGCCGGAGACGACGCTCGAGGGCGACGATCACTCGTTTCTCGAGGAGTTGCGCGAACGTCTACCGTTCTGAGCTGTCGACTCCAGACGGCATTCAATTACCCACGCCGGAACCGCTGATCTTTTTCACGCATAGCCCCGAATAGGAGTAATGACAGTTATTCGCTCGGTTCACGAGGACCACGGCGCGACCTTCGCCGACCGCGGTGGACGCCAGATCGTCCGTCACTTCGGTCGCCCGGGCCGCACCCACCGCGCGGTTCGTAACGGCGTCGGCCTGATCGAGATGGCTTACGGCGTCCTGACGATCGAGGGCGAGGACCGCGTCAGCTACGTCGACAACGTCGTCTCGAACAGCGTCCCGACCGAGAACGGCGAGGGGACCTACGCGCTCGTACTCGACCCACAGGGTGGGATCGAGACGGATATGTACGTCTACAACGCGGGGGAACGCCTCCTCCTCTTTGTGCCCCCGCAGCGTGCCGAACCGCTCGCCGAGGAGTGGCGCGGAAAGACGTTCATCGAGGACGTCGAGATCGACGTGGCGACCGACGAGTTCGCCGTCTTCGGCCTCCACGGCCCGAAATCGACCGAGAAGGTTGCAAGCGTCCTCAACAAGGCCGGTGCGCCGGATCCGACCCTTTCGTTCGTTCGCGGGTCGATGGGCGACGCGGGCGTCACCGTTATTCGGACTGACGCGCTGGCAGGCGAGGAGGGGTACGAGGTCGTCTGCGCGGCGAGCGAGGCCGAGCACGTCTACGATACCCTGCTGAACCACGGGCTCAACGCTGCCCCCTTCGGCTACGACAGCTGGGAGACGCTGACGCTCGAAGCCGGGACGCCGCTGTTCGATACCGAACTAGAGGGTCAGATCCCGAACGTGCTCGGCCTTCGCAACGCGGTGGACTTCGAGAAGGGCTGTTTCGTCGGCCAGGAGGTCGTCTCCCGCGTCGAGAACCGCGGTCGGCCGAGCAAGCGACTCGTCGGCCTGACCTGCGAGGCGCTGCCCGCGGCCGGTGCAGCGGTGTTCGACGGTGACGCCTCGGTCGGCGAAGTGACCCGCGCCGCCGAGACCGAGATGATCGACCAGCCCATCGCGCTCGCGCTGGTCGGATTCGACGCCGCGGAGACCGACGGCCTCACCGTACGCGTCGACGGCGAGGACGTCCCGGCGACGCTCACTGAGCTTCCGTTCGTCGAGGGGAGCGACCGGTCGGGACGACTGCCGAGCTACGAGTAGCCGGTCCGTACGACCGCTTTACCGCCCGAGATCCTCGTGTGCGCTCGACAGATGCCGGGACGCCAGCGCGGCGAGCAAGGAGAGCTCCCCGGCGAGTGCGCCGACCGCGATGATCTCGGCGAGCTCGTCGGCGTTCGAACCGGCGGGATCGCCGCCGCCGCGGACGCCCAGCACGTCCAGGGCCTCGGCCTGCGTGGGGAGTTTCGTCCCGCCGCCCACGGTACCGACTTCCAGACTGGCGATGCTGACGCTCGCGTAGAGGCTGTCGCCCCGCTCTTCGATCGTCGTGATTGCGTTCGAGCCCTCGACGACCTGTGCGGCGTCCTGGCCAGTCGCGAGGAAGGCGGCGGCGACGACGTTCGCGGCGTGGGCGTTGAAGCCGAGACTGCCCGCCTTGGCGCTCCCGACGAGGTTCTTTCTGGTGTTTGCCTCCTCAATGGCCTCGGGCGTCGTCCCGAGTCGCTCCTCGACGAGCTCGCGGTCCAGCTCCACGTCGGCGGTGACGCTCCGGCCGCGGCCCTGGACGGCGTTGATCGCCGCCGGTTTCTTGTCCGAACAGAGGTTGCCCGAGAGTGCGACCAGATCGGCGGGCGTCTCGTTCTCGACGAGTTCGCAGGCCTCGCCCGTGGCGATCGTCGCCATGTTCATCCCCATCGCGTCCTTGGTGTCGTAGGCAAACCGCAGATAGACCGAATCGCCGACGACGTACGGTTCGACGTCCAGTAGTTCGCCGTGGCTGGTCGTCGACTCGGCAGCCTCGCGCAGGCGCTCCGTGTTCTCGCCGACCCAGTCGACGACTTCCTTTGCCTCGACGATACCCTGTACCCGAAAGACCGGCGCGCGGGTCATCCCGTTTTTCGTGACGCGGGCCTGCGCGCCGCCCGCCGAGCGGATCGCCGAGAGGCCGCGGTTGACGCTCGCCAGCAGCGCGCCCTCGGTCGTCGCGAGCGGGAGATAGTACTCGCCGTCTGCGGCCCCGCCGTCGATCTTGACGGGACCCACCACGCCCATCGGGAGCTGTGCGCCGCCGATGGCGTTCTCGATGTTCGCGTCGGCGTCGGCAGCGTCGAAGGCGTACTCTCCGACGGTCGAGAGGTCGGCACCGGTCTCGCGCTCGACCAGCAGGCGGCGGGCCGTCGCGGCGGTCTCGTGGTCCGCGTGCTCTTCGAGTTCGTACAGGCGCAGGTCGCCGTCCTGAACGCGGTCGGCGAGGTCGGCAGCGTCAGTCATAGTTCGGCAGAGTGTCGCCCGGCCCCTAACAGTTGCTCTTTGTGGGCGGATCCTGTCGATGAGTTCGTCTCGTCGGACTCCATTACAGCATACTTCGAAATATGAAGTATTATGATACAGTATTCGAAGTTAGTGGCAGGACACCGAAACGCAGTACTTTTCGCCGGGAAATACGCCGAATATGGATACCATTCGCGATCTGGCTCCCGGGGACGCCTGGGAACTAGTTGCGCTTTACGAGGAGTACGACTGGTGGGAGGACCGGAGTGTCGAAGACGTCCGCCGCGCACTCGCCGAGACGGAGGTTGCCGTGGGCATCGAAGCCGACGGTGATCTCGTGGCGACGGCGCGTGTGTTGACCGATTACACCTACTACGCGAACGTCTTCGACGTGCCCGAGGGCGGCGTCGAAGAGATGGTGCGCATGACAGATAGACAGCGGACGCCCGCGTCTTCAGGCGCGGGAGGATGTCAAGTATTCGAGAGAGTGAGCGCCGATCACGCGTGAGCGTCGATCCACTGGCAGAACGCGTCGAAATCGGTCGCTCCGGCGTCATCGGCGATCGTGCGGAGGGTTCCAGTCCGGAGCTCGTCGTGTAGCGGTACCGTTATCCGCCGCCGGTCGTCCTCGTTTGTCGGATGCTCGTAGTACAACTGTGCATGATCGCCCGTCGTTCGACGCCACTCGAAGCCGCCGACGTTAACAAGTACTTTCACGACTTCTCTGCCCGAGAACGTTCGCCGGCCCATCTCAGTCGAGAACGTCCGGTGGTTCAGTATCTCCGGTGACGTTCTGGTCGGGGTCGATTTCTGCACTCCGGAGTTCGTCGTCGGTCGGTTCCCGCCCGACCTCCCCTTCCTGTAGCGCGACTGCTTCGTCCAGGTTCTCCAGTGCGGCCGCACGTGACCGACCCTGCGTTGTAACTCCCGTTGTGACGTCTCTGGCGATCCACCAGTCGTCTTCGCGCCACAGACGGATCTCGTCGTCGTGATCGTCTCCGTTCCGCGTGGAACTCGCCATCGTACCTGTTTTGTCCAACCTATCTCATAAGGGTTTGCCCCACTTCGGCCAATACGTACCGCTCACCGGTACGCTCTGCCACGTCTCGACCCAATAGCTAAGGTATTACACCAGGTATTACTCCATATGAGCGAAACCACACGTATCACCGAGAAGGGGCAGGCAACGATCCCGAAACGGCTCCGTGATAAGTATAATCTCGAACCGGGCGACCAGGTCGTCTGGCTAGAGGGGGAGGACGGCATCGTGGTCCGCAAGCGTACCCAGTCGGGTGGTCGCGGGTTGCTTGCGCCCGATGCGGACGCCGACGAGCGGGCAGCGATCGCCGAACGTCTGAGCGAGGGCACGCGTGAGGCCCGCGACCGCGAGTACGATCTGTACGAATGAGTGGCCACTACACTGCCGATGCCGTCGCGCTGTATCACTACCTTGCTGACACGCTCCCACCAGCCGCCGACGAGATCATGGCTGAAGCGGAGGCGGGCGTCAGCATCGTCGAAGCCCCGGCAACAACAGTGGCCGAAGTGCTCTACGGTGTTGCACGCACCGAAGCGGTAGCGGGACAACCGTTGTCCGTCTCGCCGATCGACGCCCAGCGTGGTCTGCTTGCGGACGGACCGATCAAGCGCGTCGATACGACTGCAGGCGAACTCGCCATATTCGGCAGCCCTGCGGATCACCTGAGCTTGCACGACGCACTCGTCGTGGCGAGCTACCGGCAGCGGAACACTGATGCCATCCTCACGAACGATCCCGAGATCGACGCGCTCGGCGACGCCACGATCTGGGAGTAATCGGTCGGTGTGCTTTTGCCCGCGCCTCGCCTACGACGAGTCGATGAAACTGGGCTTTTTCGAGTCGCTGACGATGGTCGGTGCGCTCGCGGTCGCTATCCCGATGGTCTATGCTGGCGGGAGCATCTACCTCGCAGGAAACCCGATTGGACTGTTCTTCGTCGCCCTTGGGGTTGTGATGGTGCTCGCCGAGCGGTTCATCACGACACCCTTTGACGTGCCCTCGATCGTCGCGAAAAAGACCGTCGGGCGGCTCATGACCGACCCCGAGGAGACCGAGACGGACACGGCCGAGAGCAAGTAGCTACGCGCCCGGCTCCATCGACAGCGGATACTCGACCAGCGGTCGAACGCCATCTTCCTCGACGACGACAACATCGCCCAGCGCCACGTAGCCCTGCTGGGCGTCGGCAAGGCCGGGCCGAACTACGAGCACCGTCCCGGCGGAGAGCTCCGTCGTACCGTCCACCGCCGGGGGCTCCCGCTGATCGAGCCCGACGCCGTGGCCGAGGTTCGCGATGACGTCACCCGACTGCGGAGAGGGATCGAAGCCGTACGCGCCGATTTCGGCGACCAGTTCGCGGTGGAGTTCACCGGTCGTGACGCCCGCGCCGGCGTCGAGCGTGGCAAGCGCCGCCGAGCGGGCGTTGGTGACCGCGACGTGGGCGCGACGCTCCCACCCGCCGTCGCCGTCGACGACGAGTGTTCGGGTCAGGTGGCCGTGATAGCCGCCCGGTTCTCGGGGACTGAGCGACACTGTGATGGTCGAGCTGAGCGTGACCGGCACGTCGGATTGAGGGGGTTCCGGTGGGCCCTCGATCCCGATTCTGGTTGTCCCACAGGGGAGTCCTCCCGCAGTCGCGACCGCCTCGCCGATCGCTTCGCGCAAGCGCCCGGTCGTCACCACGTCGCCGTCCCATAGCAGTCGGTCACCGGACCGGTCGGCGGCCGTGAGCACCTCTTTTGCCCGGTCCATCCCGGCCGTAGCGACGCCCTGTGCGACCGTTATTTCGGTTCGCTCGCCCGCTGTTTTCCCCCGACGGGCGCGCTCGACGGCATCCGTTGACGAAAGCGCGTAGTCGGCCGATACATAGAGGGCTGCGTCGTGTGGGATCGTCGGCGGCGTCAGAACGGTCTCGTCGTGGGAATCCAGTAGTTCGTCGAGGACCTCCGCGGCCGCCTCCCCGGGATGCTGACGTCGCGCGTCGAACCGCCTGATGCGCCCGGTGGCTCCGGGAACAGACTCGACAGTCGAGGGGACACAGAGGACTGTCGCATCCGGGGTGTACACGAACGCAGCGGTCACCGGTTCGTCGTAGCGGGTGAGATATTTGAAGACCGATTCACTTCCAACGTGGACGAACGCGGCGGCGTCGCGCTCGCTCAGTTCGGCGTCCAGCCAGTCGAAGTCCCGGGGCAGCACCGCCGGCGAGGGGTCGCCGGTCATCCGGTTACTGTGCTTCCATCGGTTCGAGCGCCTCGGTCAGCAGCTCGTCGACCGGCCGCTCGTCGGGCTCGTTGTGTAACAGGACGTCGATCGGCAGCGTCGGCGCGCCGCTAACGAGGTTCTCCATGATGACCAGTCGCTCGCGAGCGCGGCTCATCCCGACGTAGAAGACGCGCCGTTCGTTGTCGGTCAGCGTCGGCACGGGGCTGGTTGTTTTGGTAAACTCCTCACAGCCTGGCACGTCGGTCGGGTCCTCGACCGTCGCTGCCATCTGCTCGACGACCTTCTCTGTCAGGTCGGTCCCGACGAAGACGTGATCCGCTTCGCGACCTTTCGCGCTGTGGATCGTCCCCAGTCGGACGCGCTCGGTGTCCATCCCGAGGTACTCGCCGACGGCGAAGTAGGCGGTGACGCTCTTTTTCTGGAAGCTGGTCACCTTGCGGGACATGTCCGCAGCCGACTTCGGGCCGGGCATGAAGGGGACGTGCTCGCCGATCAGCTCGGGCTCGATCGTCAGGTTCACGATGTCGTCGACGCCAGCCTCCTCCTCGCGTTCTTCGATCGCGTCGAACAGCTCGTCGCGCTCGTTCGAGCCGAACGCGGAGTCGGCCAGCATGTCGGCGAGCCGTCGCGCTTCGAGGCCGTTGATCGGTTCGTCGGCGTCGAGCGCCTCGATCGCACGGACGAACTGGGTGAGTCGGTCGGTCCACATTCGCTGGTCGGTGAGGACGCTGAAGGGGATCCCTTCGGTGATGAACTCGTCGATGAACTGGAACATCTGGTAGCGCGCCCGGAAGAGCAACATCACGGTCTCGTCGTCGGTCTCGTCGACCGTTGCGCGGACCTCGCGGACGACATCGAGCATCGACGGGCTTTCCTCGGCCTGGACAACCCCACCCTCCTTTCGCGGGTTGAGATCCTTGTCCTGACGCTGGTCGATGTGGCGGATCTCCCGGTTGACGACGTTCAGGACGTTCGAGGGGAGCCGGTAGGAGTTCGGCAGGATGACGTCCTCGTCGACTTCCTCGTCGAGCAGGAGAGCGGGATCAGCCCCCTGCCAGGAGTAGACGACCTGGTCGTCGTCCCCGGCGATCAGCACCTTCTTCATGTAGGGTTTCCACTCCTCGTAGACGTCGTACTGCAGCTTCGTGATGTCCTGAAACTCGTCGATCACCAGATGGTCGACGTTCGGGAGCAGCGAGCGCTGTTTGACGCGTTCGAGCATGTCGGCGAAACCGACGACCCCCTGATCGCCCTTGTAGTTGCGCCACGCCCGGATCGCCTCGGGGACGTCGACGCGGTCGTCGTCGCTGGGCCACGTCGGTGTGTACTTCCCGCCATCCTGTGCGTTCGGGTCGACATCGGGCGGCAGCCGAACCTCCTCGACGTCCCACTGGAAGGGGACATCGTACCAGTCGGAAACGTCACGTCGGGTGCGCTGGAGCCACTGGCTCGTCGCGATGATCTTGTTGCCAAGCGTCGTCGAGCGGGCGGTGCGGCGGCCCGCGCCACCGTACTCGTCTTCGAACTCGATGCCGTACTCCTCGCAAAACTCCTCTTTGTCGGACTCACCGACGACATCGTTTCGGGAGAGATTGAGTAGCTCGTAGGCTTTCGCGTGCATCGTACAGACGTTGCCCTTGAGCGCCCGCGGGTTCTCATCGAGACGTTCGGCCAGCCGCTCGCGGATCTCGGCGGCGGCAGCACGGGTGTAGGAGACGACCAGCACGTCACGCTGGCTCACCGTTCCGTCTTCGAGCAGCTCTTCGACCCGGTCGAGAAGCGCCGTCGTCTTCCCGCTTCCGGGACCACCGAATAGACGGGTGACGTGCGTTTCGGCTGCAGTCATTACACAGTTACACGATACGAACGATTATAAGCCCCGTGGCTTCCCTGCGGTCAGTTCCCCCGCGAAGAGCGCGCTTTCCGGACGTCGTTGCCCTCCCGGATCAGATCGTCACACTCGGGACAGACTCTGGGCTCGTCGACGCCGCGTGGTGTGAATACCCGGGCATAGTCTACCGTGACAAACGAATCGCAGTTCTGACAGTGTGGCATAGTTCTCCCAGACGAACGTGAGGAACCCACCTATATAATTTTGCTGGCGTACTGCATCTAAGAATTAACACCACACCTATCGGAGTGAAGGCTGTCCGGTGACATTCCGGACGCTCCGCTGTGAACGTCTTGTCAGGCTCGAAAAATCGTCGATATCGATCAGTAACTGTCGCTACGTCCGGTGTGGCGTCCAGTCACACACAGAACAACTGGACGCCTCCTGATCGTGGAGGCCGCCACATTCGGGGCACTGCAACTTGTTATAGTTCCGCTCCCATCCTACGGGTTCTGTCTCGTGACCGTTCCGCGAAAGGAAGTTGTCGATCAGGTCGTCGCCGGCATCGTTGGGTGCGGACGCCATACACGGTACGTGTTCACACACCACGGTAATAAAGGTTGGTGGCTCTGCAGTTCTTGCCCGCTATTTTCGTAAACGAAGTGATCGGTGGACGAGCGTGCAACTATCCGCAACTTGAGAGTGCGTTCTCAATCTCTGTTTGTCTTCTATCCGCAGCAGGTCCGGTCAACAAACTAGATACAGAACGGCGCTCAGGCCTCTTCGAGCGCGCCATCCCAGTCCCGGTAGCCTCCATCGAGATTGAGCACGCGGGCGTCCTCGTCGACGCCCTCGTAGGATTCGAGCATCCGGGCGGCCTGCTGTGAGCTCTGCCCGATCGGGCAGACGACGACGATTTCGTTGCCCCAGTCGTGTTCGTCGACACGCTGGGGGAGTTCGGGAAACGGGATGTTCTCCGCGCCGGGGATGTGGCCCTGTGCGAACTGTGGCGGCTGTCGGATGTCGATTACCTGTACGTCATCGCCGTTTTCGAGCTTCTCGGTGACCGTTTCGGGAGCGATATCCTCGACCATCGTTAGCGGATGTTGGCCACGATTCGGGTAAAGGGCTTCGACAGGGTCCCAGCGACTGGCTCCGACCGCCCCGTTTATTCGCATCGCTGCCCTACCCCCTGCTATGACCGATCTGAACCTCGACCCGGTCCAGCTGGACCGGTACTCCCGGCACGTCATCATGGACGACGTGGGACCGGAGGGCCAGAAGCGCCTGCTCGACGCCCCGGTGCTCGTGATCGGTGCTGGCGGGCTGGGTGCGCCGATCATCCAGTATCTCGCCGCCGCGGGTGTCGGGCGAATCGGCATCGCCGACGACGATGTCGTCGAACGGTCCAATCTCCAGCGGCAGGTAATTCACGCCGATGCGGACGTCGGGCGGCCGAAAGTCGACAGCGCCGCGGAGTTCGTCGAGGCGCTGAACCCCGATGTCGATGTCGTGAAACACGATGTCCGTGTCACCGCCGAAAACGTCGACGAACTGATCACCGACTACGATCTCGTGATCGACGGTAGCGACAACTTCCAGACGCGCTATCTGGTCAACGACGCCTGTACGCTCGCGGGCGTCCCCTTCACTCACGGTGCGATCTTTCAGTTCGAGGGCCAGATCACCACGTTCCCCGCCGACGAGGAGTCGCCGTGTTACCGCTGTGTCTTCCCCGAAGCGCCCCCCGAGGGGATGGTGCCCAACTGTGCGACTGCGGGCGTGCTCGGCGTACTTCCCGGCACTGTCGGCTGCATTCAGGCGACAGAGGCCGTGAAGATGATCCTCGGAGACGGCGATCTACTGGATGGCCGACTCCTGTTCTACGACGCGATGGCCATGGAATTTGACGAAATCGAGATCCGAACGAACCCGGACTGTCCGGTCTGTGGGGAGGATCCTGCGATCGAATCTGTCCAGGACGTCGAGTACGTCGAGACGTGCTCGATCGGTGCAGACTGAGTACGATCGAGGTCGGTGTACCGTGGCGAAGGTCTATTGTTGCGCTCACAGAGGAATCACGTATGGACGATAGTTCCGGGCACACGACCGACCGAGTGACGCTGGCCCGGCTTCCGTCAGGCGTGGCGATCGAGACGACGGTTCACCGGTACGAGGGCGTCGAGTCGGGGCCGACGGTCTACGTGCAGGCCGCCCAGCACGGCCGCGAGATCAACGGCACCGAAGTGCTCAGACGGGTTCACGACCGACTCGCCGCCGACGTACAGGCGGGGACGGTTATCGCTGTCCCAGTCGCGAACCCTATCACGTTCGATCGGGTGTCCTACACGACGCCCGAGCAACTGGACAGCGTCAACTCGAACATGAACCGGGTCTGGCCGGGCCGGGAGGCAGGGACGCTGCACCAGCGAATGGCCGCTCGACTCTGGACGTACGCGGCGGATGTGGATCTCGTCGTCGACCTGCACACCGGCAGTCCCGAGATGTTACCGCACGTCGTCTACACTGCGGGTGACGAGCGATCCCGGGAGCTGGCTGAAGCGTTCGGCACCGACCTCCTGCTGGCAGAACCCTCCGGTGAGGACGCGCCCGACGAGTGGCGACAGCGTGGCTTCGGCGGAAAGCTACGGGTCGCGGCTGCCAACGAGGGGATTCCGGCGATCACGCCCGAGCTGGCCCACAACAAGCAGTTCGTCGAGTCGGCAATTGACACCGGCATCACGGGGCTGTTCAACGTTTTGCGAGAACTCGACGTCCTGTCCGGATCGCCGGTCGACAACGGGGAGACGCGACAGGCACGGAACCACCTCGGTAACGTCGACGCCAGCTCATCCGGGCTGTTTCGGGTGACTGCCGAGTACGAACTCGGGGAGACAGTCCCGGATGGTGCGACGCTCGGAACGGTATACGATCCGACGACATACGAACGGCTCCAGACCGTCCGTACTGACCGTGCAGGTGTACTCTACGCGCTCACACGGGAAGCAACAGTTACCGTCGGAGACCGGCTTGCGGGGATTGCGGTCGTCGATTAGAAGATGTTGGCCTGCCGGTAGACGTTGATCCCCTCGCTGGTGATCTCGTACGGTTTGGTTTCTCGGGAGTGGTTGGCGTCCCTGATCTTCTGGATCTCGATCGCCATCTGTGTCTCCCGGAAGTCCGAGGGGCGGATATACCGGAGCACGAACACGGCATCGGTCAGATACTCGACGATACCATGCCGGGAGGCGAAGGCCGTATCCTCGCTGGCTTCGCTCGTCATCAGTGTCGTGACACCCGACTGTTTCAGGCTCTTTGTGAAGTTGTAGATCTGGTTGCGTCGTGTCGCCCGTTCGTCGTACATCATCTCCAGGAGGGAGACCGAGTCGAGCACGAGCCGGGAGGCTCCGAACTCGTCGACCAGCCGTGGGAGTTCGCTCCGGATGCTCTGGAGGCTGTTTGCCATCTCGACGGGGTCGATATCGACGACGGCGAGGTCGCCCGCATCGGCATACTCGTCGAAGGCAAACCCCTTCTCGGTCGCACTCCGGATGACGCGCCGCCGTGATTCCTCCAGCGTGATGTAGACGCCCCGCTCGCCGTTGCGAAGCCCCTCGGCGAGGAACTGCAGGCCGAGCGTGGTCTTGCCGGTTCCGGCGCTCCCGATCGCGACCATCAGGGACTGGGCGGGGACGCCACCCTGAATCATCGCGTCGAGCCCCTCGATGCCGAGCGCGATCCGGTCGATGTCGGAGTCGGGATCCTCCTCGAACCCCCCGCTGTCGAGGGTCTCGAAGTCGTCCGTTCCCATGTCGAACTCCCCACCGAAGTCGAACTCGTCGCCCAGATCGTCATCGATGTCGTCGGTGGTCTCCGCCGGTAGATCCGGCGCGCTCCCGAGGGCTTCGCCAAAGCCCTGATCGAAGAGTCCCTCGCCGGTGTCGTCGCCAGTTGCCTCCTCTCCCTCCGGGTCGGATGCAGTCTCCGCGGTTGGTATCATCCCATAATCCGCACCGGTATCGGCCTCCTCGTCCGCGATATCCTCGAATGCCTCCTCGAGGTCGGCGGCGGCTTCGTCGAACGCCGTTGAGGCGTCTGATTCGGCGGCTTCGCTGAACGCCATCGGATCCGATTCGGCAGCTTCGTCGTCGCTATCCCCTGTCGTTCCCTCCCTGTCAGCCCCGTCTGTGTCGTCCTCGGCTTCGACAGCCCATTCGCCCACGAACAGGTCGTCTGTCTGGTCATCGGCGTCCTGTTCGAACCAGTCTTCCTCCGGTTCGTCGTCATCCATCGTGATCACCGGCCGGTTCCGACCCGAACATTATAGCCGTCGCTGCACGACACTCGTCGTGTACGTGGGACGGACGCTCCGGATCGGTCCTGGTGAGGTGACTCATTCTCGGTGACGACGCTGGCAACCGGCACTCGTTGCGGTACTATCCCCACCCAGACACCGATACCTGATTAACTTTGCTCCAACCACCCAGCTGTGTGGTGAGTTCCCGGAACGTATCGGCGGGTTTACGGATGCGGGTATGTGAATAGCACACATGAACTATCTTCTCGGCACGGACTCGGTCCATACCACCGCGAGCGCCTGTGATTATCTGGAGCAACGTGTTGATGCCGCCGATACCGTGGTCGCAGTTCACGTCCAGTCGACGGAGGGCGACACGCGGGATGGCCGCGAGGCGCTCAACGTCGCGACTGTTCGGCTCGGCGCGATTGCCGATGTCGTGACCGAACAGCGCACTGGCGATCCGGCCGAGGAGTTGCTCGCCAGTGCCACCGGTCACGATGTCGACGAACTGATTATCGGTCCCCGGAGCGGCGAACCCGGAAGTGATAGCAGGGCTGGCTCCGTTGCCACCGAACTACTCTCACAGTCCTCGATACCGGTCGTCGTGGTTCCGCTGGAGGCGCTGTGACAACCACTCAGTCGTTCAGAGGTCACAGCTCGCTTCGAAAACTATAGTTAAACACTTCGAACGCTGTAGTAATACGCTTCAAAAACTGTAGTGTTGGATCACGCCCGGAGACAGCACAGGGCCACTACCCGATCAACACGTCGGCCTCGCCTCGATACCGGCTGCAGGTCTCGCCCACCCACGCCCGTAGCTCCGGTGCGCGACTCACGACCAGTGCGGCCGGATCGCCTGCCGCATCAAAGACCACACAGACGGCGGTCTCGTCCAGCAAGAGGAGTCCAGTTGGTGAGTCCCCGTCATGGCCGTAGAGGGTGACCGACGTATCTGCCAGACGGGACTCGACGACCGCGAGCGCTGGGCCGTCGAGACGTTTGCGGGCCGCGCCCGTGAGGACGACCGAGGCGCGTAGACCGTCGATCTCGCCTGCCGAATCCAGCAGGGATGTGGGAAGCGCGGGCAGGACGCCAACCGCGGCGTCGGCGTCGGCGACAAGCGAACGCAGCTGCTCGGTGGGCGTCGGCTCCGGTCCCGTGATCGTCGTCGTGGCGTCTAGCTCGTCGAACGGGACGTCGAGAACGTCCTCGACGAAGCCGATGAGGGCGGCTTTCGGTCCGGTATCCTCCCGACTCGTCGCACCGTCCTGGGGCGTCCTCCCGTCCGTTGTATCCGGAGGCATCGACGGCCACTACCCGCTCTACGTTGTTGAAACCTCGCTGTCGAGTCACGGTGACCGAGCTCCCCGTCGAGTGCGCTACGAGGTGCGCTTCTCCGCGAGGCTCTCGCGGAGAAACGCGACGACCGTCTCGGCAACCGACCCGTGCTGGCCGACGAAAAAGTGGTCGGCGGCGAGGTCGTCGGTGCGGTGGCCCAGCTCTCGGGCGCGCTCGACGACTGACTCCCATTCGACTGTCGAGTCCCGCACGCCGTAGACGACCTGTACCGGCGCGTGGATGGCTTCGAGTGCAGCGAGGGCGTCCAGTTCGGACCCGAGTGTGGCGGTTGGCGCGAGCGCCGAGACAGCATCCACCTGGGTCTCGGCGGCGGCGAGCAGCGCGACCGTCGCCCCGAAGCTGTACCCGAATAGTCCGACCCGGACGTACCGGTCGCTGGCCCACGAGACCGCGTTCTCGGCGTCAGTGCGCTCACCGCGTCCCCCGTCCCACGGGCCGTAATCGAAGCGCAGACAGTCGATTCCGGTCGCGACGAGCGCGTCCGAGACGGCGGTCAGTCTGGCGTCGTGACGGCTCCCGCCGTGTTCGGGATGGGGCGGGCAGGCGACCACAACTGCGTCGCTCGCACCACCGTCCTGATCGAGCGATGCCCGAACGTCGCGCCCGCCGGGGACGAGCACCGATTCTGACATACGTTCCGGTTACGTCGATGATGTTTTTAATCACGCGGTACACACAAGAGGTATGGGAGTACTCTCGCGCGCCAGCTACGTTATCCGGTCGAAGGTGAACGCCCTCCTCAACCGGGCCGAAGACCCGGGTGAGACGCTCGATTACTCGTACGAACAGCTCCGGGACGAGCTACAGGACGTCAAGAAGGGAATCGCCGACCTGACGACCCAGAAGAAGCGTCTGGAGATGCAGAAACGAAAGCTCGAGGACAACGTCGAGAAACACAACGAACAGGCCCGACAGGCCGTCAAACAGGACCGCGAGGATCTGGCTCGCCGCGCCCTCGAAAAGAAGAAGACGAAGATGACCCAGATCGAGGAGCTGGAGGGCCAGATCGCCGACCTCCAGAACACACAGGACGGGCTCGTCGAACAGAAAGAGACCCTCCAGCAGCGCATCGAGGAGTTCCGCACCAAAAAGGAGACGATCAAGGCACGCCACGAGGCCGCCGAAGCGAGCGCGCGCGTCTCCGAAGCGGTGACGGGTGCAGGAGATCAGTTCGGCGACGTGAACCGGGCGATCGAGCGCGCCGAGGAGAACACCGAAGAGCTGGAGGCTCGCTCCGCAGCGCTGGACGAACTGCAGGAGGAAGGCGTCCTCGAGGATCAGCTCTCGGACAAAAGCGACCTCGAGCGCGAACTCGAAGATGTCCACACGCAGGGGACGGTCGAGTCCGAACTCGATACGCTGAAAGCCGACATGGGCAAAGAGACCGAGAGCGAATCGACGTCAGATGATCCCCAGTCGGTCGCGGAGCCGGACCTCGAAGCGGAACTCGACGAGGACGTCGATGTCGACGCCGAACTCGCCGACTCGGAGATCGACGCGGAGCTCGAAGAGCTGCGCGACGACGAGAACTGACCAACCGGGGTATTTCCGGCTTCGAGCCCCAGTAATCATATGGTTCGACTCTCGACGGTACTGATCGGCCTCGGCGTCCTGATCGCGCTCGTGCCAATCCCCCTGCCGATTCCCGGAGTCGGGTTCCTCGGAGGCCTCCTGTTGGCGCTGTTCGGAGTGGCTCTGCGGTTGTTCGGTCTCTAGACTGGCTGTTTTTGTGCTGTCAGATCGACAGTAGACAGGAGATGAAAGAGCACGATCCGGGTTCGCTCGGCGGGAGCCGCGACGAAGGCGGGCTTCGCAGTCGCGTTTTGCTGACGACTGATCGCTGGCTCCTGACCGCCTGCGTGCTGGGTGCGGTGTTCGCGACGCTGGTCGCCGCGAGCCTGCTCGGACTTGCGCCACTGGCCCGGATCGTCGACGAGCAGGGTGGCGTCCAGTTTCTCTTCACCGCCTTTATCGGTGCGATCATCACGGGGACCTCGGTCGTCGTCACGATCAGTCAGCTCGTGCTCGCACAGGAGCTGGGGGCGGTCGGCGACCAGCGCGAACGCATGGAGGAGTCGATGGCGTTTCGCGAGGACGTCGAGCGCGCGGTCGACGCCGGGGTTGCCTCGCCCGAGCCAGCCGTGTTTCTCGCCGAGTTGCTGGAGGGAATCGAGAGTCAGGCACGGACACTCGACGATACGACGCCGTCGGGAACCGAAATCGACGAGTACGTCCAGCGGCTGGTCGATCGGACTCAGGGGGTTACCGGGGCTCTCGACGACGCGCAGTTCGGGACGTTCGGCGTCATCCGGGCAGCGCTTCGCTTTGACTACTCGCTCCAGCTCTATCACGCTCGCCGACTCCGTGCCGAACACTGGGAAGGCCTCGACACGTCAGCCCGCGACGCACTCGACGAGTTGATCGACGAGCTGACGCTCTTTGGCCCGGCGCGGGAACACTTCAAGACGCTGTATTTCCAGTGGGAGCTGATCGAGCTGTCCCGCGCGATGCTGTACGTCTCGATCCCCGCGCTGGTCGTGATGGGCGGGTTGATCATGTACGTCGACGCGGCAGCAGTCCCCGGCGTGACGCTCGGCGTCGATCACCTCGTCTGGCTCACGAGCGCGGGCTTTGCCGTTGGAATCGCTCCGTTCGTCGTCTTCATCGTCTACGTCCTGCGAATCCTGAGTATCGCCAGGCGAACGCTGGCGATGGGACCGTTCGTGCTCCGGGAGACAGATCGGGAGACGACGTAGTCGGATCGTTTTTGCTCGGCCACGCTCTACTGTCGCCCGTGTCACCCACGTATCCGGACGAGCTGGACGAGCAACTCGACGACGACGCCCCGTTCGTCCTCGACATTCGGCCTCGAACCGCCTACCAGTCGGGGGCGATCGAGGGCAGCCATAACATCCCTGTCTACGACGAGCTCCGTGGCGGCGACGAGTCGTCGTTCCGCGCGGGCTTCGACGAACTCCCCGACGACGAGGAGATCGTCGTCGTCTGCAAGATGGGGATCGTCGCGAAGCGCGCGACTCAGATCCTGACCGACGAGGGCTACGACGCGAGCACGCTTGCGGGCGGGATGAGCAGCTGGAACGGCTACCAGTCGGGCTCGCTCGGATACAAACTGCGATCCCTGTTCTGGAGTGTGCGCCGGTAGCGCCACGCTTTTTTCACCGACCACCGGAGCTATCGGTATGCGATTGCTCGCCGTGCACGCCGACGCGCTGTCCTGTGAGCCGGTCCACTCGCGGGGGGATGTAGAGCCGGAGGAGTATCCCGACCCGGTGTCTGCTGACAGCTGTATCGGCGCGTTCGTCGGCGTCGAGACGGGCGACGGCGGGCGAATGGGGGCGGTCGCCACAGCGGCGGCCGCCGAACTCCGTGCGGCGAGCGACCAGCTCAACACCGACACGGTGGTGCTCGTCCCGACGCCCCACCTCGTCGACGACACGGCCGAGCAGGGCGTCGTGGCGGCCGTGCTCGACGAGATACGGGCCGGGCTCTCCGATCGTGACGTCCGATCGGTTCCGTCGGGCTGGCATCTCGAATGTGACCTGCGGACGAAGGGCCATCCCTACGCGGTTCGGTCCAGACGACTCACTGGCGAGGACCACGTGGACGAGGCGACGGGCGAGACCGCGTGGTTCCTCGCGGGCGACACGAGTGCAGACGGCCCGGACGCCAATGATCCGCCGGTACCCATCCAGGACGCCACCGCGGTTCCGGCTGTGCTCGACGGGATCGTACGCGGGGAGCGACGCCACCCCCGACTTGGTGAGATCCTCCCAGCCCACGGGATCACAACGAGTGACGAAGCGGCGACAGGAGGCGGACTACGATGGACGCCCCGGGGCCTGACGATGCGCGCGTGCATCCGGGCGCTGCTCGACGAGCGGTTCGCGGACGCGACGCCGATCCGGACGCCGGAGCAACTGAATCCCGCGACGACGGCGATCCGCGAGCACGTCGCGGCCGCGGGCTGGACCGTGGAGGGGCCGTCGGTGACCCGTCGGGCGCTCTGTCCCGGCCATCTCTCGGCCCTCGCGGACGCCGATCTCGACGCCGACGCGCTTCCGGCGACGCTGTGGGAGGTCGGCGAGTGCGAGCGCCCGGACTCGGCCCCCCAGAAGGTGACGCTTCCGGAGGCTCACACCGCGACGACCGATCTCGATGCCGCGCTGGCGGTTGTCGAGGAGCGGCTGGGGCTGTTCGACGAGCTCGATTCGACGCTCGGGATCGATCGCGTGCCGGTCGTGCGCGTCACCGACGAGTTCTATGCGGCCCACGAGCAGTGGGTCGAGGGGGTCGTTGGGCGCTTCGAGGGGCCGGTCGCCGTCGAGCGCGGCGCGGTCGAGCACCCTTTCTCCGTGGCGTTTTTCGCGTCGGTCGGCGACGACGTCGTCGAGCTGGGCTGGCTCCGGGTCGATGTCGACGGCCCGGCGCGGTTCGGTGTCGAGTACGCCGATGGGACGCGCCGCTCGACGCCGGTCGTCGTCCACACCGCCCCCGTCGGGACCGTCGAGGCGCTGGCCGCGACGGTGCTCGATCCGGGCGTCCCGACGTGGCTTGCCCCCACACAGGTCCGACTGCTTCCGATCGACCAGGGACAGGTAGCGCGCTGTCGGAGGGTTGCGGCGACGCTGTCGGGGGCGGGGGTCCGTGTGGATATCGACGACAGGGCGCGGACGGTCGGGGAGCGCATCGCGGCTGTGACGGATCGGGTCCCGTACTACGCAGTGATCGGTGACCGGGGCGACGGGGAACGACTGCGCGTCACCGACAGCGAGACCGGCGCGACGGAGGAAACGACACCCGCGGCGCTCGCCGAACGGATCGGGGCATCGACGCCGCTCGATCGACCCGTGTCGCGCCGCGGGCCACTGTGTCTGAGCGACCGGCTGGTGGTCGGCGGGTCGGAGTAGGACGGTTCGGCCTACCAGCGGTGGTGAACGTGCTCGTGGACGGCGGCCTCGTAGATGTCCCGGACCGCACCGTGGGTTGCGTGTGAAAGCGAGCCTGCCTCGGAGACGGCGGCGTTCTGGCGGACATGCTCGGGCGAGGTCGAGCCTGGAATAACCGACGAGACTGCCTCGTGGTCGAGGATCCAGCGGAGCGTGAACTGGGCCATCGTGAGCTCCTCGGGGACGAGCGGGCGGAGCTCCTCGACGGCGTCGAGGCCGGTCTCGTAGGGAACTCCGGCGAACGTCTCGCCGACGTCGAAGGCATCGCCGTCGCGGTTGTAGTTGCGGTGGTCGTCCTCGGGGAACTCCGTCTCGCGGTCGAGCTTGCCGGTCAGCAGCCCCGACGCGAGGGGGACGCGGACGATGACGCCGACGTTTCGGCGTTTTGCCTCGCGGAAGAACAGTTCGGCCGGGCGCTGACGGAACGGGTTGAAGATGATCTGGATCGTCTCGACGCCGGGATACTCGATCGCTTTGAGCGCCTCCTCGACGCGCTCGACGCTGACGCCGAAACTGTCGATTTTCTCCGCGTCGGCGAGGGCGGCCAGCGCGTCCCACGGCTCGGGTCGGTAGTACGCGTCGGTCGGCGGGCAGTGCAGTTGCAGGAGATCAACTGTATCCTCGCCGAGGTTCTCGCGGGAGCGATCGACGAACGCTTCGAGATGCTCGCGGTCGTAGTCCTCGGCGACGTGCGGGTCGAGTCGCCGCCCGGCCTTGGTCGCCACCGTCACCTCGTCGTGGGCCTCTCGTTCGTCGAGCACCTCGCGGATCAGGCGCTCGCTGCGCCCGTCGCCGTAGACGTCTGCAGTGTCGATGAAGTCGATCCCGGCGTCGAGGGCGGTCCGGATAGCCTCACGGCCCTCCGCTTCCGATACCTCGCCCCAGTCCGAGCCGATGTTCCAGGTGCCGAGGCCGATTTCCGAGACATCAAAGCCAGTGTCGCCGAGTCGTCGGTGTTGCATACCAGTTGGTTCGTCCCCAGCCACCTAACGGTTGGTCAGGCGGCAAGCGTGTGCTGTGCCGAGTAACGATTCCGAGTTCTGATACCATACCCCTCGGTACATGTATGTGGTTAAAACACGTCTATGTGGCAATGAGCGAACACTCGCGGTCGGACCGCGAAAGGCTTCCACCAGTCGGTGACGAGTCGGAGACGGTCCACGAGGTACTTTTTCGAGAGATAGCGGATGCCGTCTTTCTGCTCGATGTCGAGTCGACGGAGGGCGACTACAGGTTCAGGTTCCGCTGGAACAACGCTTCGCATCGGCAGCGGACGGGCTTTTCGACCGACGACCTGCGCGGGAAGACGCCACGGGAACTGCTCGGTGACGATCGGGGTGCAACCATTGCCGACAACTATCGTCGCTGTGTCAGCGCCGGGGAGACGATTCAGTACGAAGAAACTCTGGAGCTGCCAGATGGAACGAGCCACTGGCAGACGAAACTCACTCCGGTCACCGAGGACGGGACAGTCACACGGATTATCGGCGTTGCTCGGGATATCACCGATCAAAAAGAACGAGAACGGGAACGTCGGGCGATGGCACGCCGATTCGAGACCGTGCTCGAAACCATGTCCACGGCGGTGTTTCTGAAAAGCACCGATGGCGAGTACTACCTGATGAATCGGGCCTGCCGTGAACTGCTCGGTATCGACGACGAAGATATCACCGGACTGACGGACGAAGATATCTTTCCCCCTGATGTCGTCGAACAGGCTCGTACGGACGATCGGACGGTCGCCGAGACCGACGAGATGATCGAGGTCGAGGAGACGGTGCCAACGAAGTCGGGCGACAGCATCCGTCTCACTCGAAAGTCACCCGTGTATGACGAGTCCGGCGAGATTACTGCCATCTGTGGCGTCTCGACCGATATCACCGAACGGAAACGACGCGAACAGGAGATAGAACAACTCACCGAGCGCCTTTCGCTCGCACTCAGGTCGACGAACACAGGCGTCTGGGAACTGGATCCGGCGACCGACGAGGTGATCTGGACCGAGTCGATGGAACGCCTGTTCGGGATCGACCCCGGTACGTTCGATGGAACGTATGACGGGTTCGCAGAGCGCGTGCATCCGGATGATCTGCCCGCTGTGGATCGTGCAGTCGACCGATCGGTCTCCACGGGCGAACCGCTCCAGATCGAGTACCGTATCCAGGCAGACGACGGCAAACACCGATGGGTCGAATCCCGCGCTGAACTCGTGGGAACGAACGATGACGAGCGTCGGATGATCGGTGTCGCTACAGATATCAGCGACCGGAAGGAGTACGAGCAGGCCATCGAAGCGACACAGGAGAAGCTCAGACAGATCATCGATCTCGTCCCGGACCTGATTTTCGTTAAAAATAGTGAGGGGGAATATCTACTGGCAAACGAGGCGACTGCAGCAGCGTACGGGGCCACCCCCGAGGAGATCGAGGGGAACCGCGAAGCCGAGGTCATCCCGGATGCCGACGACTCAGAGGAGTTCCGTCGGGACGATCTGGACGTACTCTCATCGGGGCAGCCGAAAACGATCCCCGAAGAGGAACTGACGACCGCAGACGGCGAGACGCGAGTTCTGGAGACGACGAAGATCCCGTATCAGGTCGCCGACAGCGGTGACGAAGCGGTGCTCGGATACGCTCGCGACATCACCGCGCTCAAGGAGTACGAAGAGACGCTAGAACGCCAGCGCGACAATCTAGAAGTGCTCAATCAGGTTGTCCGTCACGACGTCCGCAACGCACTCCAGCTCGTGCTCGCGTATGGAGCAACGCTCGAACCGCACGTCGACGAGGGTGGCGAGGAGTATCTTCGTCAGATCCTGGAGGCGGGTCGCGAAGCTGTGGATATCACCCGAACCGCCGGTGACGTTACCGAGGTACTGCTTCACTCCGATGGTGACCGTCGGCCTGTTTCCCTCCGGCACATCCTCGAAGCGCAAGTCGAGGAGGCCCGCTCCAGTCACGAGCGTGCGATCGTTTCGATCGACGGTACCGTTCCGGATACGCGAGTGTTGGCTGATGATCTGCTGGAATCCGTGTTCCGAAACCTGCTGAACAACGCGGTCGTCCACAACGACACCGACCTGCCCAGTATCACCGTTTCGGCGACTGTGACGGAGGAGCGAACTCGCGTGCGCGTCGCCGACAACGGTCCCGGAATCCCCGACGAACGGAAAGACGAGCTCTTCGAGCGAGGCCGAAAAGGGCTCGACAGTGACGGGACCGGAATCGGGCTCTACCTCGTCCGAACGCTCGTCGACCGCTACGGCGGTGATGTCTGGGTCGAAGACGCGGACACTGGGGGCAGCGCGTTCGTCGTCGAGCTAGAGCGGCACGTATCAGAGGACGCGTAGCTATCGACCGCTGTCCCGTCTGCCACCCGTCCGGCCTCGGCGGCCGCGCCGACCAGTTCGGCGACGGGCTCTCCGTGGACCTCGACGATCGTCGTCTACATACCCACATACGGGCTGTATCGCCCCCCGATTGCACGCGAATCGTGATCTCGGACGGGGCAAGATTCACGGTCTATCGTATGAAATACCGGACCGATGTACGACGACATACTGGTGCCGACTGACGGGAGCGAGGGGACTGCGGAGACGCTCGACCACGCAATCGAGATCGCTGGGAACCACGATGCCACCCTGCATGCGATCTCGGTGATGGACCAGCGCGTCTATCTGGCGGCCGAGGACGACGAGCGCGACGAGATCATCGACCGACTCCGCCGGGACGCCGAGGCGGCGATCGAAGACGTCGCGGACAGGATTGCTGAGACCGACCTCGCCCTCGAAACCGCGGTGGTCGACGGAACGCCGTACAAGGAGATTCTGGGCTACGCTGACGAGCACGACATCGATCTGGTCACGATTGGGACCCACGGCCGGACGGGCCGGGACAAACTGGAGAACCTCGGGAGCGTCACCGAACGAGTAGTGAGGGAAGCGGATCGGACGGTGCTGGTCGTCAGTATCGGGTGACTACTGGCCGGTCGTCCGGAGCGCCGACTGGAGTCCCGTCTCGGCGACGTTCGCGCCGTACTCGGCGATCCGCTCGATGCTGTCGAGGACACTGGCGAGGAGCTGCGGTTCGGGCACGTCCTCGTCGTACAGCGACCGGTCGAGCGCCCGGACGTCAGCGACGACGCTGTCCCGATCGACGAAGACGGCCTGCAGATCGCCGATCGAGCCGCCGTCGAGCCCGGCCTCTAGCGCCGCCCGGAGCACCCCGCGAGAGCGCTCGCCGAGGCTGACGAGATCCTCGTGAAACCGCTCGGGCGGGGCGTCGTGCTGGCGCGTCGCCACGACCGCCGTCTTCTCGGCGTGGTCGGCGACCCGCTCCAGCTGGCGGGCCATCCGGTAGTACGCGAAGGCAGTCGGGCGGTCGACATCGAGCTGGGCAATCTCGCGGAACTCCGCGAGGCCGCGGTGGAACTGTCGGCTTACCAGAGCGAACAGCCGGTCGACGTCGTCGTCCTGATCGATCACGCGACGGGCGAGTTCGTCGTCGTTTTCGAGGATCGCACGGATCGCATCCTCGTGCATCGACAGCGCCGTCAGCTGCATCTGGACGACGGTCTGGCGAAGCGACACTTCCGTCCCGTCGAGCAGGCTGTGGACCAGCAACGAATCCTCCGTCACCGCCTGGATCTCGACGCCGACGAGTCCGTTGACCGTCGAGCGTGCGGCCCGCCGCTGTTCTGCGGAGAGCCCGGTCGAGGACTCGATCGTAATCTCGTCGTAGCCGGTGACGTAGGCCGTTTCGAGCGTCTTTTTCATCGCCTCGGGATCGACGCCCCGGACGTCGACGGTGATGGCGTCGTCGTCGTGCTCGGCCGTCCGTTTCAGCGCCACGAGTCGGTCGGTGCCCGGATACAGGACGAGCGGTGTCCCCGTCTCGACGTCGTTGGTCGTCGCCCACTCTTTGGGCAAGGAGATCGTGTAGGTCGACCCGCCGGTGAGCTGGACCTTCCGTTCGACCGGTTCGGGATTCCCGTTCATACTCATCGGCCGGTCATCGTCGTTCCGTAGGGCATGGTCAGTAGATCAACTCGTCGTCGCTTTCGATCATGTACAGGGTTCTCGCGGCGATGTTGACGGCGTGGTCGCCGACGCGTTCGAGATCTCTAACCGCCAGCAGATGCGTCGAGATGTCGTCGAGGATCGTTTCGGTCGTCTCGTCGGCCGGGCGTTCGAGCAGGCTCCGGACGATCCGATCGTTGACTTGCTCACAGCGATCGTCGAGCGCATCGTCGCGCTCGGCGACGTCGTAGGTCGCATCGGCGTCGTCGCGGGCGTACGCCCCCATCGCCGTCTCGACCATCTCGACTGCGGTCTCGCCGATCTCCTGTAGTTCGGCGGTCGCGTCGGGATCGACAGCCGCCCGGCGGGCGTAGCCCGCGAGGTTGGTCGCCAGATCCGCGATCCGCTCCAGATCGGTGATGATCTTGAACGAGGCGGCAATAAAGCGGAGATCACCGGCGACGGGCTGTTGGAGCGCCAGGATGTCGACACAGTCCTGTTCGAGATCGAGATACAGCTGGTTGATCTCGTCGTCGCCACGAACGACACGTTCGATGACCGCCTCGTCGCCGGACCCGAGCGCATCGAGCGCCAGTTCGAGCCGCTCGACGACGAGTTCGCTCATGTCGAGGACGTTCCCGCGCAGCCGTTCGAGCTGTCGTTGGTAGTCGTGTCGTGGCATGGTTATCCGAACTTCCCGGTGATGTACTCCTCGACGCGGTCGTGTTCCGGGTTCTCGAAGATCTTGTTGGTGTTGTCGAACTCGACGAGCTGTCCGCCGGTAAGAAAGACCGCCGTCTTGTCGGAGATCCGGGCGGCCTGTTGCATGTTGTGCGTGACGATGAGAACGGTGTATTCCTCGACCAGATCGGCGATCAGATCCTCGATCTTCGAGGCGGCGACCGGGTCGAGCGCCGAGGTCGGCTCGTCCATCAGGATCACTTCGGGATCGGTCGCGATGGCACGAGCGATACAGAGGCGCTGTTGTTGCCCACCGGAGAGGTCCAGTCCCGACGAATCGAGTTGATCCTTCACTTCGTCCCACAGCGCCGCGCCACGGAGCGCCTCCTCGACGGCGTCGTCGAGGTCGACGTCGTCGGCTTTCCCCTGCACGCGCAGGCCGTAGGCGACGTTGTCGTAGATCGACTTTGGGAACGGGTTCGGTTTCTGGAACACCATGCCGATCTTCCGCCGGAGCGCGACCGGATCGACGTCGTCGTCGTAGACGTCTTTCCCGTGGAAGCGAAGATCCCCCTCGATCCGACACGCGTCGATCTGGTCGTTCATGCGGTTGACACACCGCAGGAAGGTGGATTTCCCACAGCCAGACGGCCCGATGATCGCGGTGACTTTGTGTTCGGGGATCTCCATCGAGACGTCATCGAGGGCCTGCTCGTCGCCGTAGTAGACATCGAGGTGTCGTGAAGCGACAACTGTCTCGTCCGGCCGCTCGACCCGTCCTGTGCTACTCGTCTGCACGTCGGTCGTGATGAGTTTATCTCCTTCTGTTGCCATGTTAGACCTCCGTCTCGTACCTGTTTCGCAGGTAGATCGCGATCCCGTTCATCGCGAACATAAACGCAAGCAGGACGACGATACCGGTTGCCGCCAGATGGATGAAATGCTGGCTCGGTTCGTTCGCCCAGTTGTAGATCTGGGTCGGCATCGCGCTGAACCGATCGAGCGGGCCAAACGGCATCCGGTTGGTAAACAGCGCGCCGACCATGATCAGCGGGGCCGTCTCGCCGATCGCCCGGGCCAGCGCGAGGATGGTCCCGGTCATGATACCGGGCATCGCAGCGGGCAACACGACCTTCCGAATCGTCTGCCACTTCGTCGCACCGGTCGCGTAGGAACCGTTCCTGACGCCGTCCGGAACGGCCCGGAGCGCCTCCTGGGTCGAGACGATGATAATCGGCATCACGAGCAGGGCGAGCGCGATCGCCCCGGCGAGCAGGATCGGCCCCATACCGATCCCGTTGACGAACGCGGCGAGCGCGAGCAGTCCGTAGACGATCGAGGGGACGCCAGCGAGGTTCGCGAGGTTCGCCTCGATAAGCCGCGTGACCCGGTTGTCCGGCGCGTACTCTTCGAGGTAGATCGCCGATCCGACGCCGACGAAAAACGAAAGGATCGCCGTCAGGACCATCAGCATGATCGAGGCGATGATCGCACCGCGGAACCCGGAGAGCTCCTCGCGCCGGGAGCCGTCCCGCGTAAGGAAGTCGCTCATGCTGATGTTGAACTCCGTCATCCCAACGTAGAAGTCGGTGGCGACGTCGAACAACAGGAGCGCGAGCATGACGACGCCGAACATCGACGCCGCGAAGATGATCCAGAGGAAAAGCCGGTTTTTCAGGTGCTCCCAGCCGAGATCGATCTCGGTGAACAGGTCCTCGTCGTCGGTTTCCGTATCGGTGCTCATCGGTACTCCTCCTGGAAGCGGCGTTTGAACCAGTCGTTGAGCAGATTCATCGTCAGCGTCATCACGAACAGAAACAGCCCGACCGCGAACAGGCTCTGGTACTCGATGGTCCCGACCGCGGACGTTCCGCGGGCCATCGAGACCATGTAGGCGGTCATCGTCATGATCTCGTCGAACGGGTTCGCGGTGATGTTGGCGTTGAACCCGGCCGCCAGCGTCACTGCCATCGTCTCGCCGATCGCGCGCGAGACCGCGAGAATGTAGGATGCGAACACGCCCGAGATCGACGCCGGAAGCACGATCTTCGTCGAGACGTCGAACTTCGTCGCGCCGAGGGCGTACGCGCCGTTTCGCAGGTCGTCGGGCACCGCGGACATGGCGTCCTCGCTGATCGAGGAGACCATCGGGATCGTCATGATACCGACCACGAGCATCCCCGAGAGCATGCTGTACCGGCCGATGTTGATCCCGAACAGCGAGTCGGCGATCGGGCCGAGTAACACGGGGTTAATGAAGGCGATCGCGAAGTAACCGTAGACGATCGTCGGGATTCCGGCGAGCACTTCCAGCGTCGGCTTGAGCTTCGCACGGACGCCCGGCGAGGCGTACTCCGAGAGGTAGATCGCGGTCGCCGTCCCGATCGGGATCGAGACGAACGCCGCGCCGACGGTGATCACGAGCGTCCCGTAGACGATCGGCAGGACACCGTGAGCAGGGGTCGCGTGATCCGGTGCCCATCGCGTGCCGGTGAAGAACTCGGTGAAGGTGATCGCCTGTTCGGTGCTCGCGCCCAGCAGCATCTGGGTGAGTCTCGCTCCGAAGAAGTAGCTCGCAGCATTATCCAGCAACACGAAAAAGATCGCGAGCGTCGTGAGGACCGTGACGGCGGCACAGCCGAAAAGCGCGCGGCGAGCACGCCGGTTGGCTGCCAGATCGCTCTGGGCGGTGCCGCCTGTGATCCCCGGCCCGTGGTCAGTGTCAGTGCTCATCGGTTCCCTCGTGATTACTCACGCTGGACGGTGAGCTCGTCCGGGTCCACGCCGACCTGATCGAGCCAGCTGTCGATCTTGTCGTGGTTCTCCTCGGTGACCTCGTCGGGTGCCGCAAAGAATCCCTCGTCGCGGGCGAACTCCTGGGCGTTGTTGGCGTAGAACCGGGCGAACGAGCCGATGAGATCGGGATTCTCCTCGAGGCTCGCCAGATTGACAAACGCAAAGAGCGGTCGGGCAAGCGGGGAGTACAGCCCCTCTTCGATGTTTTCCTCGGTGGGCAGATAGAACTCGCCGTCGGCGTCGCTCTCGACGGGGACCGCCTCGATCGGCTCGTCGTCCCGAATGTCGGCCAGATAGCCGAGTCCGCCCCAGCCAAAGCCGTGTAGGTTCCCGGCCACGGCGTTCATGATCTCGTTGGTTGCACTGGTCGCGGAGTAGTCGTCTCGAATGTCGCCGACATCGCCGTTGATATTTTCGGTGAAGTAATCGAAGGTCCCGGACGCGCTGTCCCGGGCGTGGAGCTGCATCTCCTCGTCGGGCCACTCGTCGCGGACGTCGCTCCACTGTGTAATCTCGTCGGTCGCCTCGAACTCCCAGATCAGCTCGAGTTCCTCGAGCGTGATGTTGTCGACCCAGTCGTTCTCGGAGTTTTTCACGACCGACAGGCCGTCGAGCCCGACCTCGAGGAACCCGTACTCCACGTCGTTTTCCCCACAGAGATCGATTTCGTCCTCGGAGATCTGGCGGCTCGCACTCTGGACCCCGGAGTTCCCGCGACAGAACTCCTGGAACCCCGCACCGGTCCCCTCCGGCGCGACGTCGACGAGCACGTCCGGATACTCGTTGGCGAAGTTTTCGCCCGCCCAGTCCGTGATCGGTGCGACGGTGTTCGATCCCGACGCGTCGATCGTTCCCGAAATTTCGCCGTCAGCGCCGCCGAGACAGCCCGCCAGTGCCAGCCCGCCGACCACGCCCGCGGAGGCGAGAAACGTTCGTCGCGTGCTGTCAGTTCGTCCGGTGCTGTCGCCCGTGTCCGATGGGTTCTGTGCCATCGAGTACCGATATGGGAAATTCCAATAAGTAGGCTGCTATGAGCTATATATTTGAACCTGTATCTATATATTGTATGCTATATCACTATGTTCCACTACATAGTTCGACGGGCCGTGAGACAGATTTATACTCCCAACCCGCCGACCTACGACCGACGTGGGGGCGAACACACCGACAGGACCGATCGACGCCGCAAGACGGGCGCTCAAGCGCGAGCGCCGTCAGTTGCGCGAGGAGGTCGATGCGTTCACGGCCTTCGGCGAGCGGGTGGTCGATCTCGATGCCACGCAGCCGACGCCGAACCGGCCGAAAGCGCCGGTGGCGGAACCGACCTCCGCGAGCCTGCAGGCGGTCCGGGATGCCTACTCCGAGACCGTGATGAGCGTCTCGCACTTCGAGCTTGCGTACGACGAGTCCCTGCCCGAGCACATGGCCGGCGAACTGGGCGAGGAGGTTTCCGCGGCCGTGGTCGGCAGCCAGTCGCTCCATCCACCCCTGAAACGAAGCCTCATCACGACGACGAACGAGGCGATCAGAACCCGAAAGCGGGTGCTCGCCCTGATCGACGGGGAAGAAGAGCGCCTCGACGAGGCCGAACGGACGGTGGTCGACACCATAGAGCGGATCGATTCGATCCTCGACCAGCCGATCGACCGGATGGAGTTCAACAGCCTCCGGCTCACCCGCGAACGACTCCTCGATCTCCGTGCGGAGTGTGACGAACTGGTCGACGAGCGCCAGGACTTTCTCGAACAGCAGCGCCGCGAACTGCCCGATCCAATGACCGGTCTCGCGGAGTATCTCTACCAGTACTGCGAGACGACGTTCCCGCTGCTCGCCGTGTACGCGCGTCTGGCCGACGTCATCGATCGCTCGATCGAGCGTGCCGAGCGCCGGCTCGCAGAAGCGTCGTAGCTCATTCGACGCCGGTGATCTCGAAGCGTGCGCCGCCGTCCGCCCCGTCAGTAACCGAGATCGTCCAGTTATGTGCCTCGACGATATCCGTCACGATTGAGAGGCCAACCCCGGAGCCATTGTCCGCGATGGTGTACTGTGTCTCGAAGACGTTTTCGCGCTCATCAGGAGGGATCCCGGGTCCGTCGTCCTCGACTGCGAATCCAGTTACGGCACCGCCGGATTCGACCGCTTCGACCTCGATCGAAACGTCGGACCCGGCGTGCTTGACGGAGTTTCTGAACAGGTTTTCGAGGACTCTGGATAGCTGTGACCGATCTGCCTCCACGAGGATTTCTTGATCCGGCAGCGACAGTGAGGCATCGATCGCGCTGACACTCCGCCATGCATCCTGACAGACATCGGATATCAACACCGTCGTGGTGTCGAGATCGACTCCCTCAGCCTGTGAGAGTGCAATGACATCGTCGATGATCTCGTCCATCCGATCGAGAGATGCGACGACTTCGTTGACGTGTGATTGATCGCCGGTCTCCATGGCGAGCTCGGCGTGTCCTCTGGCGATATTCAACGGGTTCCTGATGTCGTGTGTGAGCGCCTCTGCAAACTCCTCTAACCGCCCAGTCCGCCGCTGTAGCTCCTGCTCTGTCAGTTTCCGGTCAGTAATCCGCCGTGTGATCCCGACAAGTCCGACCACCTCATCGTCGACACGGAGCGGCTGTTTCGACGTCCGATTCCACTGCTGGATCTCCGGCAGATACTCTTCTTTGTCGATGATCGCGACGTCCTCCTCGACCACCCGCATATCATCGGCGTAGCTCTCCTCGATGTGTTCGTCCGCGATCCCCTCGACTTCTAGATCCGTTTTTCCCACCACATCCTCCGCGAACTCGAGATGCTTGCTCACCCGGACGTGACGGCCATCGCGATCCTTGACGTAGACGTGGGCCGGGATGGACTCGAAGACCGTATCGAGCCGGTTGACCTCCGCTTTGAGTTCACGTCGCTCCTGCATCGACGACGTAACATCGACGACGAATCCCTCGATCTGCTCGTCCGAGACTGCCCGAAATCGGTCACGGACCCAGCGTTCGTCACCACAGTCGGTCTCGATCCGGTAGGAAATCGTCTCGACATCCTCTCGTGGCGGCTCGCTCACCACGTCGACGAGCGCCGGTCGGTCGTCCTCGACGACGATATCGAGCCAGCCCCGCTCGTCGCCGTCGAGATCGGACGCTTCGAGGCCCAAAAGCTCCTGCAGGCCGGGCGTCGCTCGCTCGACTGGCTGTGGTCGGGAACTGGACCGTCGGTACACGGTTCCTGGCGTCTCGTCAACGACGGCTTTGAGCGGTGAATCGAACATGCTCGAATCTGACGTACTGCAACCGTACTGCCGCCCGATGCGTCTACTGTACGCAGCGAATGAACGCTACTAAATGTTCTGGATCCGACACGAGCTATCGGTCGGCATCTCGTCGCTCGACGCCGGTAATTTCGATCCGTGTGCCGCCGCTCTCGGGGCTCGTGAGATGAATCTGCCAGCCGTGAGCCTCGACGATTTCGGCGACGATCGGCAGGCCAAAGCCCGTCCCGTCGGGATGTGTCGTGTACGATTCCTCGAACACTCGCTCGCGCTCTTCCTGAGAAATACCGGGGCCGTCGTCGGCGACGGCAAAGCCCTCGTCCAGCAGCTCGACGTCGATCCGAACCTCCGTGCCGCCGTGCTGGACCGCGTTGGTAAACAGGTTTTCGAGCAGCCGACGGAGCTGGGAACGGTCGGCCAGCACCTCCCGGTCCGCGGGGAAGTCGATCTTGGCGCGTGGCGCGGTAATCGAGTGGGCCGCACCGTGACAGAGCCGCTGGAGGGAGACCCATTCCGGATCGATGTCGGGGTCGTGGCGAGCGAGCGTCAACACGTCGTCGATGATGGCATCAGCCTGATCGAGCGCGTCGATGGTCTCATCGAGATGTGCCGGATCACCGGTTGATTCCGCGAGTTCGAGCCGACCAAGCGCCGCCGTGAGCGGGTTTCGGATGTCGTGGGCGACGATATCGGCAAACTCCTCTAACCGGTCGGTTTCCTCGCGGAGCTGCTTTTCGGCGCGCTTGCGCTCGGTGATGTCTCGCGAGACGCCGATGATCCCCTGCACCTCGCCGTTCTCGTCGGTCCAGGGCACTTTCGAGGTGAGGCTCCACTGATCGAGCCCCGGCAGGTACTCCTCCTGATCGAGGATCGGCTCGCCGGACTCGATGACCTGTCTATCGTCACGGAGACCGCGCTCCCCACGCGGATCGCTGTCCGCAGCGATCTCGGCATCGGTTTTGCCCACGAACTCCACTCGCTTTTCGAGGTGGTCGCTCACGCGCAGGTGGACTCCATCGTCGTCTTTCACATAGAGATGAACCGGGATCGACTCGAAGAGCTGGTCGAGCAGGTGCGACTCCGTTTTGAGCTCCTGGTGTCGTCGCTCGTCCTCGGTGACATCGAACAGGATACCATCGAGCACGTCTGCGTGATCCTGCGGCACTGCGGCGACATCACGCACCCAGACCGGATCGTCGGTCCCGAGCCGATAGCGCAGGTCGACGCTCTCGCCCGGGTTCAGGGATCCGACCGCCTTCACTGCATCCCGGTCGTCGGGATGGACGATATCGAGCCAGTCGGGGTCCGAGGTCCGCTGGTCGAGGATGTCGAGTGCTGGAGCAGGGCCGTCGTCCAGCGACAGCACACGCTGGCCGTCGCCCAGACGGCGGCGGTACTGGCGACCGCCGGCGAGCGCTGCAGGCACGTCGTCGATGCTGTGCTCTGTCATCAGTCTCGGGTGTGTCGGTGATAGTTCTCGCCGCCATGATACTAAGCGTTCGGGCGCTCTCGGCTAGTCGTCTCGGCTCCCCACGACGTCGACGCCGGTGATCTCGAAGCGGGCACCGCCGGAAGCGCTCGCAGACAGGTCGATCTCCCAGCCGTGAGCGTCGATGACCTGCTCAACGATTGCGAGGCCAAACCCGGTTCCAGTCTCGGCTGTCGTGTACTGCTGTTCGAAGACACGCTCGCGCTCTTCCGCTGGGATGCCGGGTCCGTCATCTTCGACTGCGAAGCCGTCCTCGATCCGCTCGACGGTAATTGTAACCGTCTCGCCGCCGTGCTCTACGGCGTCCTGACGAGTTTTCGAGTCAGGGCTTGTGGAACCGTGTTCCACAGCGTCCTGCTGAGCCTGCGAGTCAGGGCTCGTAGAGCCGTGTTCTACGGCGTTCTTGAACAGATTCTCCAGCGCCCGCGCGAGCTGTGACCGGTCGCCCCGGAACTCCAGGTCCTCGTCGGGCAGCGAGAGCGTGGCCTCGGCCGTCTCGACGTGTGACCAGGCGGTCTCTGCGGCGGTCGACAGCTGGAGTACCTCGGGATCGAGGTCGGCCGCACCCTGTCGAGAAAGCGCCAGCACGTCGTCGAGGATGGCGTTTGCCCGCTCGATCGACTGCCTGACCTGTTCGACGTACTCGGTCTCGGCGTCGGGCTCCTCGATCAGCTCCGCGTAGCCCCGTGCGACCGATAACGGGTTCCGGATATCGTGGCTGACGATGTCGACGAACTGTTCGAGACGCTCGGTCTTTCGTTCGAGCTCTGCCTTCGCCTGTTTTCGCTCGGTGATCCGTCTGGTTGCCCCGAGTAGCCCCATCGTCTCGCCGTCCTCGTCGTAGATCGGGACCTTCGAGGTGAGATCCCACTCGCCAACCGCCGGGTAGTGTTCCTCCTGATCGAGGATCGTCTCGTCGGTCTCGATCACTCGCATGTCGTCCTCGTAGGCGCGCCGTCCTGATTCGGGTTCAGTGAAGCCGATGTCGATATCGCGCTTGCCGATCACTTCCTCCGGAAAGTCGATGTGGTCGCTTACGTACTGGTGGCGGGCCTCCTCGTCTTTGATGTAGACGTGGATCGGCACGTGTTCGAAGATGTCGTCGAGCAGCTCGGCGTCCCGTTCGAGGGACTCGCGGTGCGCGATCTCCTGGGTGACCTCGAAGCAAACACCCTCGATCTGGTCGTCGTCATGTCGCGCGAAGCGGTCCCGAACCCAGCGCGTCCAGCCGCCGTCGGTTCGGATGCGATAGGTCACGGTGGTCGGCTCCCCGCCTGCTCTCCCGACCGCCGCCCGCACGTCCTCCTGATCGGCCGGGTGGACGTGATCCAGCCAGCGCTCCGGAGCCGTCGACAGGCCAAGCAGCGCGCCGATCTGTCCCCCACCCGATTCGAGGCGGTGCCCACCGTCCGTTCGGCGACGATACGGGACGCCGTCGGCGTCGGCAAGGGCGCGAGCGAGCGCGTCCGGTGACGGGGAATCTCCGGTCATACTCGATGGCCGCCAGCGGAGGACTGATCGATCACGTAACTCACAACTATCATCATAGAACCGTATACAGACGCGTAAGCGTTGCGCTCGAAGGGGTGTTACGGACTGGCGCGCTGGCCGCCGTCCGAAATCATTTTGACCCACGCTCGCGGAAGGTCGGTATGCCGACCGAATCGGACACTGAGTACGACCCGACCCTCGGGAACAAGTTCGTTTTCGTCACCGGGGGCGTGATGTCGGGACTCGGCAAGGGGATTACGGCCGCCAGCACGGGCCGACTCCTGAAAAACGCCGGGTTCGACGTCACGGCAGTAAAGATCGACCCGTATCTCAATGTGGATGCGGGCACGATGAACCCCTACCAGCACGGCGAGGTGTACGTGTTAAAAGACGGCGGCGAGGTCGACCTCGATCTCGGGAACTACGAGCGGTTCCTCGACATCGACATGACCTTCGACCACAACGTCACGACGGGGAAGACGTACAAGCACGTCATCGAAAAAGAGCGCGCGGGCGATTATCTCGGCAAGACCGTCCAGATCATCCCCCACATCACCGACGACATCAAGCGGCGGATCCGCGAGGCCGCCGAGGGCACCGACGTCTGTCTCATCGAGGTCGGCGGCACAGTCGGGGACATCGAGGGGATGCCGTATCTCGAAGCGCTGCGCCAGTTCGCCCACGAGGAAGACGACGACGACATTCTCTTTACACACGTCACGCTCGTCCCCTACTCGAAAAACGGCGAGCAGAAGACCAAACCCACTCAGCACAGCGTCAAGGAACTGCGCTCGATCGGTCTCCAGCCCGACATCCTCGTCGGGCGCTGTGAGGACCGGCTGGATCTCGATACCAAAGAGAAGATCGCGCTGTTCTGTGACGTGCCGATGGAGGCCGTCTTCTCGAACCCCGACGTCGAGGACATCTATCACGTCCCGCTGATGGTCGAAGAAGAGGGTCTCGACGAGTACGTCATGGAGCGGCTCGGACTCGCCGACGCCGCGCTTCCGCCGGAGGAACGTGATAACGAGTGGCGCGAGGTCGTCACCCAGCCCACCACGGGCGATGTCGAGATCGGTCTCGTCGGCAAGTACGGCCTCGAAGACGCCTACATGTCGATCCACGAGGCGCTGAAACACGCCGGGCTCGAAGCGAGCGTCGACGTGGAGGTTACGTGGGTCCACTCCGAGGAGCTTGCGGACGGCCACGACGGCCAGCTCGATGATCTGGACGGCATCGTCGTTCCCGGTGGCTTCGGCTCCCGGGGCACGGAGGGGAAGATCGAGGCGGTCCGATACGCCCGCGAGAACGACGTCCCCTACCTCGGGCTCTGTCTCGGCTTCCAGATGGCGGTCGTCGAGTACGCCCGAAACGTCCTCGGACTGGAGGGCGCACACTCCGCCGAGATCGAGGAGGACACACCCCACCCGATCATCGACATCCTGCCCGAGCAGTACGAGGTCGAGGACATGGGCGGGACGATGCGACTGGGCGCACACGAGACCGATATCGAGGCCGGAACGCTGGCCCACGAGGTCTACGGCGAGATGTCCTGTACCGAACGCCATCGCCACCGCTACGAGGTCAACCCCGAATACATCGACGAGCTGGAAGAGGCGGGTCTCGTCTTCTCGGGTACATCCAACAATCGCATGGAGATCGTCGAACTCGCCGATCATCCCTACTTCTTCGGGACGCAGTTCCATCCCGAGTTCCGCTCGCGGCCGACGCGGGCGAGCCCGCCATTTGTCGGGCTGCTTGACGCGATGGTCGAACAGGTCGAGGACACCGAACAGACGGAGGTCGAACTATAATGGTAGACGTAGATTCATTCATCACGGAGAAAGTCACAGAGATCGAAGACGCAGTCGGCGACGAAAACGCGGTCATCGCGCTGTCGGGCGGGGTCGACTCCTCGACTGCCGCGGCGCTGGCCTACGAGGCCATCGGCGACCAGCTCACGGCTGTGTACGTCGACACCGGCCTGATGCGCAAGGGCGAAACCGAGCAGATCCGCGAGACGTTCTCGTATATGGACTCGCTGCGGATCGTCGACGCACAGGAGCGATTTCTCGACGCGCTCGGCGAGACGACCGATCCCGAGGAGAAACGCCACATCATCGGCGAGCAGTTCATCCGGGAGTTCGAGACGGTCGCGAAAGACGTCGACGCCGACTATCTCGTGCAGGGAACGATCTACCCCGACCGGATCGAGAGCGAAGGCACGATCAAATCCCACCACAACGTCGGTGGCCTGCCCGAGGTCGTCGACTTCGAGGGGATCGTCGAGCCGATGCGTGATCTCTACAAGGACGAAGTACGGGAGGTCGCCCGCGAACTCGATCTGGACGCCCTCGTCGCCGAGCGGATGCCGTTCCCCGGCCCCGGTCTCGCCGTGCGGATCATCGGCGAGATCACCGCCGAAAAGCTCGAAGTCGCCCGTGAAGCGAACCACGTCGTCGAGGAAGAACTAGAGGAGTACGAGCCGTGGCAGGCGCTGGCCGCAGTGATCGGCAAGGCCACGGGCGTCAAAGGCGACAACCGCGTCCACGGCTGGGTCGTCTCAGTCCGGTCCGTCGAATCGCGTGACGGCATGACCGCACGCGCACAGGAGATCGACTGGGAGACGCTCCAGCGCATCCAGAGCCGGATCACTGGCTCCCACGAGAACGTCGCCCGCGTCGTCTACGACGTCACCCACAAACCGCCCGCGACCATCGAGTACGAGTAATGTACGCGATTCTCGCAGGTCCCGACCCGGACGATCTGGGCGAACAGCTCCGTGAGCAGGGCGTCGAAGTCACAGCGATCGATGGCCTGGCCACCCGTCCCAAACTCGAAGAAGCGGGCGTCCACCGGGCCGCATTGCTGGTCCTCACTGATGTCGAGCAGGCGACGGCGATTGCGATCGCGAAGGACATCAACGACGACGTCCGAGCAGTCGTCTACGACCGCCAGTCCCTGCCGGAGTTCGCCAGCGCACAGACGGATCTCGCGGTCGATCCCGAGCTGCTGGGGGCCGAAACGGTTGCTGAAGAACTGGCAGCGGAATAGCGACGATCCGTTTCCGTACGCCCCGCAAACCCGGGCAGCCCTCGACGGACTGTCCCGGGGCGCTCTGACATGGCGCACTCGTGACGTGTCCCGGATGGTATGTAAGGCCCGGAGACAGTTGCCGTGTATTTACCTTCGTTTGCGCGTTTTATCCGAATTAAGTACCGGCGTTGACCCTGGCAGCGATGGTGAATTCCCCACGCTCGGAATCGTTCCGTACACGCCGATTTTGAACGATATTTAGACAGTTTGAACGGTGTCGGTTGCAGCCCCGGTCAGGGAACTGTTATGACACCGGCAGCCGCTAGCATCGATCGATGACACTCGATCAGCTACCCGACCTCGACCCGTCCGACGGAGAACTCCTCGACGCAGAAGTCGTCGTGACCGACGACGTACTAGTCAAGGCGTTCGCGCTCGGTCCCGGCGCGGAGCTATCGCCACACGAACACGCCGACGCGACGAACGTATTTCATATCATTGAGGGCGAAGTGACGGTGATCCAGGACGGCGAGGAGGAGACGATTTCCGCGCCCGGCGTCGTGCTTCACGGGCGCGGGGTCGCCCACGGCGCGCGCAATGACACGGACGAGACTGCGGTGCTGACCGCGAGCCTCTGTCCGCTACCCTCGTAGCCTACTGCCCTGCCCGCGTAACCTAGCGCCCCGCCAGCCCGGCGAGATGGCCTGCCTCCTCGACGATGATCGCCTCGGCACCTAGCCGTGCGGCGTTCTCGCTGCCCGGCAGACAGAACACGGGCGTCTCCTCGACGATGCCCGCGGTCGCTCGCGTCCCGACGATCCGGGTGCCGATCTCGTCGTAGGAGAGCATCCGGAACAGTTCGCCGAAGCCGGGCAGTTCCTTTGTGAACAGTGCGGAGACGGCCTCGATCGTCACATCGTCGGGCGTGACGCCGGTACCGCCTGTGGTGACGACGACATCGACGTCTTCGCGCGCCGCCAGGACGTCGACGGTGTCCCGGACCGCGCCGTGGGCGTCCCCGACCAGTTCGCGCGCGACGACCTCGTGGCCCTCGCTCTCGAACGCTGCAGCGATGGCGTCCCCGGCCGGATCGTCGTCGAGCGTCCGTGAGGTCGAGACGGTGACGACCGCCGCGCCGAGCGATTCGACGTCGTGGTGATGGTGGTCGTGGCCCTCGTCGTGTTCGTGGTGGTGCTCCTCAGTGTTGTCGTCGTGCTGGGCGTCCCCGTCGTCGGGAGCGTGCTCGTTCGAATCCTGCTCGTCGCCGTTCTCGTCCTCGGCGTCGTCGCTCAGGCCACGGGATGTGTCGCGTTGCTGGAAATCGACCATGCGAGGGCGTTCGAATCCCGCCACCAAAATTCCTTGTCAGGAAATCCGGCTCTGGAATCATCCCTATCAGGCTATATTGGTCGATACAGCGTTGCAGAGAGCGACAGCTCGGCGGTGTAGTCTGCCAAAAAACTGTGAGTGTTGTCCGTCGCTGTGAACGACAGCTTATTGTCGGACGACGTTCGCTGCGCGAGGCCCCTTGGGCGAGGACTCGATGTCGAACTCGACCTCAGTACCTTCGGTGAGGTCTTCGCCGCCGACGTCTTCCATGTGGAAGAACACGTCTTCGTCGTCGTCGAGGTCGCCGTCGTCTGTCGAAATGAAACCGTAGCCGCCTGTGTCGTTGAAGAAATCAACCTTACCGTTTGCCATTACAAACAGACAGAGGGGTGGATGAGGGATAACCCTTGCGAGGGTCGGGGTACCATGACCCGCCACCGGGATCGGTGCGTACGTTCGACCGTTCCGCTCCTCGGAACGCTTATTTTGCGGGGGAATATTCGATTTGAATATGGATCGTCGCACGTTCCTCGGTGCGGCAACCGGCTCGTTCGCTGTCGGCACGGCCGGCTGTTTCGGTCTCTTTTCTTCCCATGATGGCGTCGCGCTGCTTGACACCGACCTCGCCAATAGCGGGTGGCAGCCGTCCGCGTCACCTCCCGACGACGTCACCGTCGTCGACTGGCTCTCGAACACGTGGGGGCAGGTGACACAGCCAGTCGTCAATGACGGTATTGCGTACCTCGTCAGTGGGCTCCGCAAGTCACAACTGCATGCGTTCGACGTCGAGACCGGCGATCGGCGGTGGACGACGGAACTGGATTCCTACTCGATCGAGGGGCCAATCGGCGTGACGGGTGAACACGTTTTCGCCGCCAACGAGCGCGGCGTTCACGCGTTCGACCGGGAGACGGGCGAGGAGATGTGGGTTCAGGGTGGCGGGTACGTGCAGGGCGACAGCCAGACCGGGGTCGCCGTCACGGGCGATGTGGTGTACGCGGTGCTGTCTCCGGGCCCGGAGGACCCTCACCTGTTCGCAATCGATCCGGATACCGGCGAGGAACGCTGTGCCCGCGAAATCGACGGGCGATCGCCGCCGATAGTGCGTGACGGCCGACTCTATCTCGCCAGTCGTGAGACGCTTTATGCGCTCGACACCGAGACCGGCGAGACGATCTGGGCGCTCGATAGCGACTCCGACATCGAGGCTGTCACGCCAGCGGTCGGACCGAAGCGAGTGTACGCAGTCCACGAGGAGGGCCTCATCGCGGTCGATGCGACGACTGGCGAACGCGAGTGGGAACAGTCCGGTGCCTACCAGTCTTCCAGCCCGGCGCTCGACGGGGATCGCCTGTACGTCGGCGTCGGCGAGGGGGACACTGGCGATCGATCGCCCGGTCTCGTCGCACTCGATCGATCGAGCGGCACGATCGAGTGGCAGTTCGCGAGCGACACCGGTGCCGGGTTGCTGACGCCAGTCGTTGATGATGGGACGGTCTACGTCGCCGGTACCGACTTCCGGCTGTACGCGCTCGATAGCACTACTGGCGACCGTCGCTGGGTTCGACCAACACAGTGGACCGTGGGCACACCTGCCATCGCCGACGGCACAGTACTGGCGAGCGTCGGCGGGCGACTGCTGTCGTTCAGCGAGGATGGGCCGGACGCGCTTGCCGGACATCCGGAGCTTGACCCCGACGCCGACCCGCCAGCGCCCGAGTATATGAACCACGAGTTCTACTTCGGCACCGAGGGGTACGAGGTTGCGGCGACGGCGACCGCCGAAGTAGTTCAGGACGAGGAGCCGCCGTTCGACGCCACCTTCGACGTCGTCGACGAGGAAGGGCAGGTAGCGATCGAGTTCACGCTGGCCACGACCGGTGAGACAACTGTCTCACTGACACCGACGGGATTTCGCGGGTTTGCGTGGCCGTTCGGGGCGATCGAGGTACAGGATGAGTCCACTGACTCTACGATCCGTCTCTGGAGCGACGCGTACGAGTCGGGGGATAACAGATGGGACATGGAGCCCCCCGAGCGGCCAGAGGTCACTGTCGAGCCGGGCGAGTCGGCCACCGGAGCGTACAGGCTTACGCCGGCTAGCCACGGTATCCAGCCCGGCCGGTACGCTCGCGAACTCGAAAGCATACCGATCAACACCGGGGCAGACAGCCACCGATGGCTCCTGAACGTCGATTTCGAACTCGATATCGAGCAAGTGGCCCCCGACACGGGATCGCCTGTGTTCGACCTCGTCGTGGCCGACGAGACCGATGCTCCCGCGGAGTTCGACGGCTATCTCTCTGTCGAACCACTTGAACCCATCACCGACAGCCATCCCGGGCTGGTCGAGGTCACTCTCACGGGCGGGCCGGAGGAGTACGGCGCTGCTGCCCATCGGTCGGTGCCGTGGGGGGCCTACGTCGGCCGTGGATCGGACGGGTCACGCCTCGTACTGTTCCCTGCCGACATCTACGCCCCTGCACACGTTCACGCGGAAACCGAGGGCGAGGACGGCTGGTGGCGACCCGGATTTCTCACGTATATGGACAAGAGGTACGGGCCGGGCGGACGCTCGGTCGATCCCGCCGAGAGATTTTCACGGCGATACGTCGTGGTGTCTCACCCCGAAAACGACGGCCCGCCCTCACCCGGTTCGTACGTCTTCGAGTGCGGCTACGCTGATCTGGATACGGAGTTCACCTGGGGCTTTGTGCTGTCGCTTGTCGAGGCCTGATCACTTCTCTGACTCGTCGAAAAAGAGCAAGACGCCGATGGCAAAGCCGATAGCAACTGCGATCCCGTAGGTGAACGCATCGACGAGGCCGTCGCCGAGAAGGTGGCCGAAGACCACGCCGAACACCATTGCGACGAGAAATGACGCCGCCGTCGTCCCCCGTTTCGTCTCCGGATACCGGAGCTCCATACCCGAACGGTTGGGCGGCCCGAGCAAAACCCCTGGGACGGCTGTCCAGTGCGTGCTTATGGTCGAATCGTGTCAGTATTTATGTATTATCGGTGTCTGTATCGAGCCATGCCCTCCGACGACGCTTCGATGGAGTATCTCCATGGACCGATCGCGACGACCGCACTGGCAGCCGCGTTCGTACTGGTCGGTGTCGGGTTGCTGGTCGGGCTGACGAGCGGGTCGATGGACGTGCTGGGAGCCACCATGATCGGTATCATCGTTCTCACCGTCGCGGGAATCTACATCACGATCCGACGCGAAGGAATCGTCACGCGGGAAAACGGGATCATTGGTTGTTGCGTACTGCTCGCGATGGTCCTGCTGTTCGCCCTCTACGAGCTTACCGCGCTGTCCTCGGAGGTCGTCTTCGCGGTCGTCGGCTTCGTCGGCGTGATCGTGCCCCATCTGCTACTTGAATACACCAGCTACGCCCGCGAGAAGGATGATCCGCGGTAGAGCTTTTCACAGTTCGCGCGGACGTCCTAGCCATGCAGGCAGTCCAGTTCACCGACCACGGCGGTACCGAGGTCATCGAGTACGGCGAGTACCCCGGGCCCAAACCGGGGGACGAGGAGGTACTGATCGACGTCAAGGCGGGGGCGCTGAACCATCTCGACGTCTGGACGCGCCGCGGGCTCCCGGGGGTCGACCTCGACATGCCACACGTTCCCGGTAGCGACGGTGCAGGCGTCGTCGAGCGGGTCGGCGAGGACGTCACCCGCTTTGCGCCCGGTGACCGGGTTGCGCTCGCGGCGGGCGTCTACTGTGGCGAGTGTGGGTACTGCCGCCGCGGCGAGCACTCGATGTGTGTGAACTACCGGATCATCGGCGAGCACCTGCCGGGGATCCACAGCGAGCGCGCCGCCGTCCCCGCAGCGAATCTCGTGCCAGTACCGGAGGGCGTCGACTGGACGACGGCGGCGGCCGCGCCGCTTGTCTTCCAGACGGCCTGGCGGATGCTCACCACGCGGGCGGACGTCTCGCCGGGCGAGAACGTGCTCGTGCTCGGGGCGAGCGGCGGCGTGGGTCACGCTGCGGTGCAGATCGCCGACTACGCGGGGGCGACCGTGTACGCGACTGGAGGCAGCAACGAGAAATGCGAGTACGCCGAGGAGATCGGCGCGGAGCACGCCATCAACTACGAGCGCGACGACTTCGCCGAGGAGATCAGAGACCTGACCGGCAAGCGGGGCGTGGATGTCGTGGTCGATCACGTCGGCGCGGCGACGTGGACCGATTCGCTGGCGAGCCTGGCGAAGGGCGGTCGGCTGGTCACCTGCGGTGCGACGACCGGCCACGCGCCCGAGACGAACATCAACCGGATCTTCTGGAACCAGCTCTCCGTACTCGGGTCGACGATGGCGACAGCGGGCGAAATCGACGACGTGCTCGACCTCGTCTGGGACGGCGAGTTCGAGGTGCGGATCCGGGATCGACTGCCGATGAGCGAGACGGCCCGGGCCCACGAGCTGCTCGAAAACCGTGAGGGCTTTGGGAAAGTAGTGGTAACTCCTGACAGTGAGCTCGACGCCTGACGCGGAACGTGACGATGGAAGGAACGGCAGTGGGGACCACGGTAGCGACGATGCCAGCTATACCCACGATCCGGCCGCGTTCGATGAGGATGGCGAGCGCGTCGACGCCGAGGGCGGCGAGCGCATGGACGAGCCGACCCATCCGGACACAGTTGATCGCGAGTTCGACTGGCGGGGCTGGGTGCTGATCGGCGTGATGCTGTTCGCCCTCGTCGTTGCACCGCTGATCGTCTACTTGCGGCCGCCCGTGCTGGGCTTTCGGGTCTCACTGATCGTGATGCCGCTGATACCCGCACTCTTGCTCGGCGCGGTCGCCGTCTGGGCGACCACTCGCCCCTAGGTGATCGCCGCGGGTGGCTCGACGAAGGCCGCATCGAGGCGTCGCGCGACGCCGACTGCCGCAGTGACATCGGCCGTTGGGGTCTCCGGCGACTCCGCGTACTCACAGAGCGCGCGCCGGACGCGCCAGGCTTCATAACAGCTGAATGTCGGCCCGCCATCGGCATCGCGCTCGCGCACCGGCCGGTCTTCGAGCTTTTCCAGAACCGAGAGTACCCACCAGGGTGGGGACTCCCGGGCCTCGTAGCTGGCTTCGATCTCGGCGATGACGACGTGGTGGACGACCCACTGTTCGGCTCGGCTCATGTCGATTCGGGTCCGGTCACGCCGCGGAACGCTGTTCCTCATTATTGTCACCTCTGGGCGGCCATCTGCTTGCCCTACCTGCAGGTACGCTCCGTCTGTTTATAAATCCTTGTTAGGTGGTAACAATGTTCATAATTTGCACACCGGCAGTTGTGACTGGAACCAGATGAAACGCTGATCGAAAACAGAGCATTTGCGCTACTGGCTCACGTCCCGGCGCATCGCAATCTCGAACCACGGGCAGAGACGCAGCTGCCGGTACCACTCCGGATGCTCGTGCAGGCGCTCGTAGGGGACCCACATGAGTCCGGCAACCTCCTCCTCGTCGGGGGCGAGCGAGGTGTCGTCCAGCGTGAGCTGGAGTACGGCACAGACCTCGTGTTCGAGGCCCGCGTTCTCGTAGTAGCGTTTGTACTCGAACCGGTCGGTGAGTCTCAGGTCCGAATACTGGTCGGGGGTGATGCCCAGTTCCTCTTCGAGGCGTTCGCGGGTCGCCTCCTTCTGGGTCTGGCCCTCGACAGGGTGGGAGGCGACTGTGCCGTCCCAGTGGGTGTCCCAGAGGCGCTTGTTCGGAGCGCGCTGGGCGAGCAGGATGTTGCCGTCGCCGTCGAAGATCAGTGCGGTAAACGCGCGGTGGCGGATCCCGTCGCCGGTGTGGGCGTCCAGCCGGTTCACCAGCCCCTGCGGTTCGTCGTTTTCGTCGACTGCGATGACGTCCTGCGAGGCGTTCTCGTGTTCGAGCGCGTCGGCGTCCTCGGTGCTCATTAGGCGTACTGTCGAATACCACCGTAAAACCGGCTTCGGTTTTGGGTTCGATTGACGACAGCACAGGACCTACACGTCTTTTCGCTGTCCGTGGCGCTCCCTCTCAGTCGATTTCCGACAACCGATGACATCCTCACGCTGTAATTCTATAGAATGTGTACACATTCTGCTCACGTCATCCGATATTTCCCAATATCACAATCACAATTTCTACAATGTGTGGCTCTCGGGTCGCACGGCGAGATCCTGTCGGATATGGACCGACCCGACCAACTATCCCAGCTGCTCGTCCAGAATCAGGCGCGTCTCGGTGCTCACGACGTCGTCAAGCTCGCGGGCTTTCGTGATCAGTTCGTTGAGGTCCTGTGTGTCCGCAGCGTCGACGACCAGCACGATATCTTCCTCGCCGCTGACCTGCCAGACGAAGTCGACCTCGTTCCAGTCGGTCATGCGCTCGGAGACGGCGGTGGTGTCGACGTCGACCGCAACGCTGACCTCGATCATCGCTTTGACGTTCCCCGTGCGCGTTGTGACGGTAAAGCGCTCGATGACGCCGTCGTCGGTCATCCGTTCGACGCGGTTCCTGACGGTCCCCTCCGAGGTGTCGACCTGCTGGGCGATCTCGGTGTACGGCGTCCGGGCGTCGCGCCGCAGGACATCCAGTATCGACCGATCGAGGTCGTCCATGATACACCGACCTTTCTGCCGCCCCCACTTACCGATTACGAAATTCGTAGCCTGACTTCGAAAGGAAGCTTTATTGACGCCGGAAGTATACGCATATCGTAACGATGGATGCCTACGTAGCACTGGAAGGCGGCCATGTGGTCGAAGCCCGTGGTCGTGTTCCTGGAAGCACACCCGGCGAACTCGTTTTCACGACAGCATACACGGGCTACGAGGAGAGCCTGACCGACCCCTCCTACGAGGAGCAGGTACTCACCTTCTCGTACCCGCTGATCGGCAACTACGGCGTCCGGGAAGAGCGCTTCGAGTCCGGGCGCGTCCACCCGAACGCAGTCGTCGCCCGCGAGTTGACCGAGGATGTCGTCGAGTGGCTCGACGAGGAGGGCGTGCCCGCGGTCGACCATCTGGACACCCGCGACCTCGTGACCGACATCCGCGAGGAGGGCGCGATGAAGTGTGGCATCGCCGTTGGCGAGGACGTCACCGAGCAGGACGCGCTCGACGAACTCGCGGCCTGCAAGGGGATGAGCGAACACACGGATATCGGCGCACAGGTCAGTGTCGACGAGCCCGACTTCAGCGCCGGAGCGGAGGACGGCGTGGACGCCCACGTGACACTGATCGACTGTGGGCACAAGGGCTCGATCGTCGACTCCCTGAACGCCCGCGGTGCCGACGTCGAGATTCTCCCCTACGACGCAACGATCGAGGACGTCGCCGAGACAGAGCCCGACGTTCTGTTTATCTCGAACGGGCCCGGCGACCCTGCGAACTTCGAGGAGACCGTCGAACTGGTCGACCACTACGCCGGCGAAGTCCCACTCGCCGGGATCTGTCTCGGCCAGCAGATCGTCGCGCTCGCGCTGGGCGGTTCGACCGCAAAGATGGACTTCGGTCACCGCGGCGTCAACCAGCCCGTCATGGACGTCCGCACGAATCGCGTCGTCATGACGACGCAGAACCACGGCTACACCGTCGCCGACCCCGGCGAGAACCTCGAAGTGACCCAGTTCAACGTCAACGACGACACCCCCGAGGGGCTGGACAACGACGAACTGGAGATCATCACGCGCCAGTACCACCCCGAGGCCAACCCCGGTCCGAACGACTCGCTCGACTTCTTCGACGACGTGCTCGCGATGGCTGACCCGGCCGCCGATCCGGTCATCGCCGACGACTAGGCACTGACCAGTTTTTCTGTCCGTCCGATTCCGGAGCGATAGCCAGGGCGACGAAAAATACGATGGGCGGTGCCTACGGCTCGGGCACCGATTTCGGCTGGAGCCCGTGGACGATGGCGTCGCCGGTGTTCGTATCGAACAGGTGGATTTTCTCGCGGTCGAAGACGACCGAGATATCCTGGTCCTCGTCGATATCCTCGTCCGGACCGAGATTCATCAGGAGCTGGCCCTCACCGCGGCCTTCGGCGCTGGCCTCGACGTCGCGTGCCATCAGCAGGTAGACGAACAGCTCGTCGCCCATCGGTTCGAGCACGTCGGTGACGACGTTGAACGTACGGGTTGCCGCGGCGGCGCTCGACTGGTCGCGTTCGAGGTGGACGTCCTCCGGACGGACGCCGAGTGTGACCTGCTGGCCGACATCGACGCCGTGTGCGGCCGGATCGAAATCGACTGTTATGTGCTTGGAGGTAAAGCCGTCCTCGGTGATCTCTCCGTTCTCGAAGTTCATCGCCGGTGAGCCGATAAAGCCGGCGACAAAGAGGTTGTTCGGGTTGTTGTAACACTCCAGGGGGGCCGCGACCTGCTGGAGCTCGCCCGCGTCGATCACGGCGATCCGATTGGACATCGTCATCGCCTGTGCCTGGTCGTGGGTGACGTAGATGATCGTCGTGTCGAGTTTTTTGTGCAGGCGCTGGAGCTGCGTCCGCATGTGGACTTTGAGCTCCGCGTCCAGGTTCGCCAGCGGCTCGTCCATCAGGAACACGTCCGGGTCGCGGACGATCGCGCGGGCGATGGCGACGCGCTGGCGCTGTCCGCCGGACATCTCCGAGGGCATCCGGTCCATCATCCCCTCGAGCTGGACAATGTCGGCGGCCTCCTCGACGCGCCGGTCGACCTCCTCCTGGTCGTACTTGCGGAGCCGAAGCCCGAAGGAGATGTTGTCGTACACGTCCATGTGCGGGAACAGCGCGATGTTCTGGAACACCATCGAGATGCCCCGATCCTTCGGCGGCAGGTTCGTGACGTCGCGCCCGCCGATCTCGATGGTCCCTTCGGTGGGGAGGGTCAGTCCCGCGATCGTTTCCATCGTGGTCGACTTGCCACAGCCCGAGGGCCCGACGAGTGTGATAAACTCGCCGTGCTCGACATCGAGGTTCATGTTGTCGACCGCCGTTACGTCTTCGTACCGTTTCGTAATGTTTTCGAGTTTGACGTTTGCCATGGGTTTACTCCTTGACTGCTCCCTGTGTGAGTCCACTCACGATCTTTTCCTGTGCGACGATCACCAGAATGGCGATCGGCAACACTGCGACGATGCTCGACGCCGCCATCAGGTTGAACAGGGTTTCGTACTGGCCCTGGAACCGCAACACACCTTCAAGCATCGGTGCCCAGTTTTCGGGGCGGCCGTCGGTCATCAACGAGGAGAAGAAGTACTCGTTGTAGATGGTGATGAAAGATAGCACGCCAGCGGTTGCGACGCCGGGTGCTGACAGGGGAACGATGACGCGGAACAGCGCGCCGAGTCGTGTTGTTCCCTCGACGCGGGCGGCATCCTCCAGACCGTCCGGAATCTGTGCGTAGAACACCATCAGGATGAAGATGGCAAGCGGGAGGTACAGCGCCGACACCGGAATGATGATCGACGAGGGGTGGTTGTACAGCGATCCGTCGGCGATGATCGGTGCGAGAACGTCGAAGTTCCGGTTGAATAGCCGGTTCAGCGGCACGAAAAAGGCCGCTGGCGGGAAGAAGGAGACGATCAGCACGGTCAGCAGTAACGGTGTCTTCCCGCGGAACTGGAGCCGTCCGAAGACGTACCCCGCAAGCGACGCGACGAAGAGGACGAGTACCGTCCCGATCGTCGCGATCAGGAAGCTGTTGAACACGAACCGGTGGAACGGGACAGTGGTGAATATATCGATGAACGCACCTGGGTTCGTCCCCATCGTGAGATCGCCCTCGGCGAGCAACGAGGGATCGAACCCGCCGGGAGTAAGGATGATGCTGTCGCGACCGAACTGGCCGCTCGGCGTCAGCGCGAGCATGAACAGCCAGTAGAAGGGGAACAGTGTGGTCACGAGGAACGCTATCGTGAAGGTGTAAAACGCTATCTTGTAGGCTCGGTCCGGATTACTGATCATCCGGGCGGCCCACCCCTCGATGAGCCCACGATCTATCTCGGGTTCATCGGTGGCCGTTTGCTGTGCGGCGAGGTCTGGATGTTCGTCTTCAGTGCTCATTATAGCTCACCTCCGGAGTCCCGCAGGAAGATCAGGTAGACGAGGACGAACAGCGCGATCACGACGGCAGTCAGGAACGCCACCGTGGAGGCTGTCGCCCAGCGTCTGGTCTGGTCCAGCGAGATGATCACGAGGCAGGTCATCGACGGGACGGTCGAGCAGCCGACACTGGAGTCGATCAGTCCGTAGATTCGCATCGCGTCCATCGTCCGGAACAGCATTGCGACGATCAGCGCGGGCGCGACCAGTGGCAGGGTAATGTATTTGAATCGCTGCCACGGCGTCGCACCGGATACCTTTGCGACGTCGTACAGCGAGCGATCGATGCTCTGGAGTCCGGCGAGGATCAGCAACGCCATGAACGCCGCTGTCTTCCAGATGTCGGCGACGGTGACGATGATGAACGAGTCACGCGTGTTCGCAAGGGGGTTCGATCCGAAGAGGCCGAGTCCCTGCATGAGATCCGAGCCAAAGCCGACGTTCGGGTTGAAGATCAGGAAGAAGATCATCCCCTGAATGACGATCGGAACGGCCCACGGGATGATGACCGCGACGCGGACCCACCGGTTGCCTTTGAAGTCCTTGTCGAGTACGAGTGCCTGTCCGAAGCCGATAAGCGTCTCGAAGAAGACGCTGATGATCACGAACGCGAGCGTGACAAACAGTGCCTGCCGCAGGAACGGCGAGCCCATTTCCAGGAACGGGAACCCGCTCGTCGTCGTGATATCGATGAACTGTCTGGGTACTCGTGCGTTCCCCGTCAGTACGGCTATGTAGTTGTCGAGCCCGACGAACCCGCCGAACGCCTCGGCCGCAGCCGTCTGGTCCTCGAGCAACGAGAACCGAAACGTCTGAATCAGCGGGTAGAACGCAACCACCCCGAGCAGCGCGAACGCCGGTGCAAGCAGGAAGTATGCGTACACCGCCTCGGTCTGCGTTTCGAGCCAGTTGAGTGGCCGCATCAGGAGCCGTGACCCCTCGTCAGATTGTTGTTCTGTTGACATGGTTCTGGTTAGTCTCCGATAGTTGGTGTATGTGTGGTGTTCTCATCCATCACAATTAAAAAGTAATATTGTAATTTGGTATTAAACCTACCGGCGAGTCGCCGGCGGGCGTTGTCGTCTACTGTTCGGAGTCTTCAAGCTGACCCTGCAGGTCGGCCATCGCATCCTCGGGGGTCTTCTCTCCGGTGTATGCGTCGTGGACCTCCTGGTAGATGAGCGAGGATTGCTCCGGCCAGAGGTCGGTGACGGGACGTGGAACCGAGTTCTCGCCGACAAACGCGAGCGTGTCGAGATGCGGGCCCATCGCGCCGACTGCGTCCGGGTCCGCGTTGGCGAGCACTTCCGGGTCCGGTGGCAGGTTGCCCTGCTCCTCGAAGACTGTGAGCATCACGCTCTCGTTGGCGAAGGCTTCGAGCACCTGCACCGCATCGTCGGTGGCATCGGAGTTCGGATTGACCGTCAGCATCCAGCCACCCAGCGCGTGCGAGGGGCCGCCCGCGCCTTCGTACTCGGACTCGCCCTCTTCGACGCCGTACGGAAGCGGCATCGTGCCGATCTCGCCCTCGCCCTCGTCGGCGTGGATCGGGATGATGTACGGCCAGTTCCGCATGAAGATCGCGTTCCCACCTGTAAATGGCCCACGGGCCTCCTCCTCGCCGAACTCGACGAGATCGCTGTTGGAGATCTGGGGATAGTCCGGGTGCGCATCGTCGGCGTCCGGACCGTACATGAACGAGCGCATCATCCGGATGGTCTCGTACATCGGCTCGTCGTCGACGGTGACCGGTCGGTCACCGGTCGGACCGAAGAGGTTCTCGTGATCGCCGAAGTACGCGCCGCCGAAGGAGGTCATCGTCTCGTTGAACGTACAACAGGAGAGGCCTTCGTACGCCTGTGCCTGCGTCGTGAAGCCGTAGTCGTAGTCGCCATCCGGACCGCCGTGGTACTCCCAGACGTCCTCGACGACCTCGGCGAACTCCTGCCAGGACATGGGTGTCGTCGACCAGTCTTCCCCCTCGGGATCGTAGCCAGCCTCCTCGACCAGATCCTTCCGGTAGTTCATCATCGGGTAGTCCGGGAAGAACGGGAGCCCGTGCAGGTCACCGGTCTCCGGATCGCTCGCAGTGTCGACCGTCGCCGGCAGGTAATCGTTTTTGACGTAATCGAGGGTGTCGTCCGAGAGCTCGTTCTCCAGGTTGAGAACCTGTTCTCGGATAATAAAGGGCATTGCCCATCCCGAGTCCATCATGAAGATATCCGGGCTGCCACGTCCTGCATCGAGCGCGCTCTGGTAGTCGGCCAGTCGTGAATCCGTCTCGAAGTCGCCCGGCAGGATCCGGATCTCGATATCCTCGTCCAGTCCAGCATCCCAGAGTGACTCCTGAATCACGTCCTCGACATCCGCGATTTGGTCGTCTGCGGAGATCTCGATTCCGTCGAAGTCGTCCCCGAGGCAGCCAGCGACGCCCATTGCCGCGCCCGCAGCTCCTGTGGCTTGCAGGAACCGCCGTCTGGAAACGCCACTCAGCTTTCGGTCAGTGGTCGGATCGTTTTCAACCATTACATCTGTTGTTAATGATGGTATCCTATTTATATATACCGCAATTTCTCAACGAACAACCATGCAATATAATAAGGCGAGTATTATTTCATACTCTGCAGTGTAATATATATGTTTCCCCTGTGATGCAACCGGTCCCGGAACGGACCGAACCTGCTTAGTACCGTGGCGACAAACTCCCGTCCTGATCGTGACGACCTCAGAGAACGCTGATGACGCCCCGATCGAGGAGTCACTCGGCCTGTTTGGCTGGCTCGAAGAGATCTTCTATGCGGGCGTCGAGCTCTCAGTTCTGGCAACGCCCGGCTTTCTGGCCGTTTTCCTGACCCAGCATCGATATCCGGACGCGGTTCCGCTTGCCGGTCTCATGGCGCTTGCCGTCGGCTATCTCTCGCTTGCCGTGTTCCGGCAGCAAACGATCGACGTCGGAACCTGGCCGCGTCGCGGCGAGTTGACCAGCAGTCCGCTCCGGTTTACCTACTTCAGCCTCCTGTTTTTCGTCTCGTCCTACGGCGTCGGTGCGGCCGCAATGACGCTTGGATCGTACTGGTACACCCTCTTTGGCGGCGTCGTCATCGCGCTTGGACTCGCTGCGTTCCCGACGACCTATCGCCTGCTTTACGGCGATCCGACCACGAAACCCGCCGACATGGTGTAGCAGGCCCAGTCGATATTTTTACAACACCTGAAGCAAACGATCAGGTATGTCATTGATCGACAGCCTTGCACGGGGGATCGACGCTCTCCGCCGTCCCGAGTTTACCGGGGAGAACCGGTGTGACGCATGTACGGTGGTCAACGCCGCGATCGTCGCCGTGGTTGGACTGGTGCTTTACAAGGTGCGCAAACCGCTTGGCTATCTCGCGGTTGCCGTCGGCAGCGCACTGGTCTATCTCCGGGGCTACGTCGTGCCGGGAACGCCCTCGTTTGCCCCGGAGCTCGTCCGCCCGCTCCCGATCGACTTCGACCACGACGAGCCCGAGGGAGTCGGCTCCGGCTCACTCACCGGGAGCGACGAGGACGCCGAGCCATCCGAGTTCGACGGCGAAGAGATCATCGAGGCCCTTGCCCGGGCTGAAGTCGTCGAGGCTGGCGAGGAACAACTGTACCTGAACGAGTCGTTCCGCGAGAACTGGGAAGCACGGATCGAGGAGCTGGGTGAGCTGGAGCCTGACGCGCTCGCAGATCGAACCGCTGTGGCCTCGCCACACGACGTCGAGGGGGAGGTCCACGGCAACCGAATCCTGCTCAAGGGTGCGGGACGGGACGTCTGGTTGAGTCACCCGATCGCGATCGCCGAAGCCGCGGCCACGGAGACACTCGCAAACTGGGACGTCGACGCGGAGATGCGTGCAGCAGCCGCGGAACCGCTCAGAACCTTTATCGAACTATGTCCCGCGTGCGGGGGCGATGTCCGCGAGACGACGCTTCGGCAGTGCTGTGGTGGCCCCGGATCCTACCAGAGCCGACCGGGACAGCTGGTGCTCGCCTGTGAGGACTGTGATACCGTTCTCTTCGAGTTCGACGACGTCGCCGTCTAATAGTACCGGCCGAACCGGCGTGCCGTCTCCTCGCCGATTCTGGGAAACAGCAGCGTCGAACCGACAGCGATGCCGGCCGCCCAGAGAATAGCGGCCGGAGCCCAGCCGACGACGGCTCCAGCAAGCACGCCACCGAACGCCGCAACCACGAACGTTCCGTTGAAATACAGTACGCGAAGCACGAGTAGCCACGGCGATAGCGTCACCCAGCCCGGCGTGTCAGTGGCGAGCGGGTGGACCCACCCGCCGCGGATCAACGTCCCGACGAGCGTCATCAGAATCCATGCGACGAGTGCCGCCCCCGTCGCATCGTACCAGACCCCTGGCGGGAGTATGTGGACGAGCAACAGGATCGGAAGCGAGAGCACCGTCACCTCACCGTAGATCCGGATTATGTCCTGTAGAAACATCCCGAGGGGGTCCTTTTCTGCACGCCCGAGCGTCCCGTAGCCGTACCAGATGCGGCGCTCGGTGGAATCGGCCGCGTCGGTTTCCCTGCCCGGTGGCCCGCGTTGACGCTCCATACACCTCATATTACTGGGTGTTGTAAATAATTTACCTGGGCGTCGGCAGGAACGTGCCTACTGCTTTGGCTGGCCCCAGTACTCCTGGCGCTGTGGGCGGTCGGTCACCGGCCTGACGTCGATCGGATCGTCCGCCTGTTTGCGTGCTTCTAGTGCCGCCTTCGCCGAGGCCGTCGTCGAGAAGTAGGTGACGTCTTCCTCGACGGCGGTTTCCAGTAGCTCACGATTCCGCGAGATTATCAGATCGACCTCGCCGCGTTTGACAGCCTCGATCAGATCGACTGCCTCACAGAGATCGTAGTACTCGGTGAACCGCTCGACCAGTTCCTCGCCCTCCTCGGTGTCGGGATCGGGGAACTCGTCGGCCGACAGATCGACCACGGCAGTCCCGGATTCCGGGATCGGCTTGCCGACCGAGTCCTGTGCTTTGTCGTACGCCTTGCCGAACGTGTCGGCAGTCCCCATGACTTCGCCGGTCGATTTCATCTCCGGCCCGAGACGCGGATCGGAGCCCGGCAGGCGGTCGAAGGGCAGAACGACCTCCTTGATCGAGGTCTGTGCGGGAACCTGTTCGTCGACGTCGAGCTCCGATAGCGACGTGCCGTTCATCACTTTTGCGGCGAGTTTGGCGATCGGAACGCCGGTCGCCTTCGAGATGAACGGGACGGTTCGCGAGGAGCGCGGGTTCGCTTCGAGGACGAAGACCTCCCCGTCGCGGACCGCAAGCTGGACGTTCAGCAGGCCGACCGTGTCCAGCGCGCGGGCGATCTCCTCGGTCACCTCGCGCACACGGCGGTTGACGTCACGGCCGAGCGAGCGGGGCGGGATCATACATGCCGAGTCGCCGGAGTGGACGCCAGCGCTCTCGACGTGTTCCATGATCCCACCGATGAGGACGTCCTCGCCGTCGGCGACCGCGTCGACGTCCAGCTCGATCGCGTCCTCGAGGAAGTCGTCGATGAGGATCGGCTTGTCCTTGGCGACGCGGACCGCCTCCTCGATGTACTCCTCGAGGTCGGCGTCGTCGTAGACGACCTCCATCGCGCGCCCGCCGAGCACGTAGGAGGGGCGCACGAGCACGGGATAGCCGATCTCGTGGGCGAGTTCGAGGGCTTCTTCCTTGCTCGTCGCGGTGCCGCCCTCGGGCTGGGCGATCCCGAGATCGTCCATCAGGGCGTTAAAGCGGTCGCGGTCCTCCGCGAGGTCCATCGCCTCGACGCTCGTACCCATAATCTCACAGTCCAGCCCGCGGCGCTCCAGTTCGTCCTCCAGCGGTTCGCCGATGTTCACGGAGGTCTGCCCGCCGAACTGGACCATGACGCCGTCCGCGCCGGTCGCTTCGGCCACGTCGGCGACCTCCTCGGCCGTGATCGGCTCGAAAAAGAGGCCATCGGAGGTGTCGTAGTCCGTCGAGACAGTCTCGGGGTTGTTGTTGACCACGTAGGCGTCGATGCCGAGGTCGCGCAACGCACGAACCGCGTGGACCGAACAGTAGTCGAACTCGACGCCCTGTCCGATCCGGATCGGGCCGCCGCCGACGACGATTACGCTTTCTGCGTCGCGGTCGACTTCGAGTTCACCCGCCGCGGCGTCGCCTTTGAGCGGTCCGGACTCGAACTCGGACTTGCGCGAGGAGTAGTAGTACGGCGTCTCGGCCTTGAACTCGCCAGCGCAGGTGTCGACCTGTTTGTAACTGCGGCCGGGGACCTCCTGTTCGACGGTGTCGACGTCCGCGCCAGCCGTCGCGGCGATCGTCGCGTTGGTGTGGCCCGCGATGGCGGCCTCGGTGAAGTCGCCGTTCTGGGCAGCGAGTGTCGAGTCGGCGATGCGTTTGAACCGCTCGGTGTACCACTCGAAGATCCCGGTCAGTTCGACAACCTCGTCGACGCTGTAGCCCCGCTCGAACGCCTCGAACATCGCGTAGGGACGATCGGGGGAGGGTCGTTCGAGGTAGTGGGATTCGAGTTCGTCGTCGTCGACGCCGGCCCAGTCGGCCTCGGGGTCATACTCCGAGGAGCGAAGCGCCTTCAACAGCGATTCCTCGAAGGTGCGCCCGATCGACATCGCCTCGCCGGTCGATTTCATCGCGGTCGTCAGCTCGAAGTCGACGTCGTCGAACTTGTCTTTGGGCCAGCGCGGCACCTTGGTGACGACGTAGTCGATCGCGGGCTCGAACGCCGCCGTGGTCTCGCCGGTAATCTCGTTGTCGATCTCGTGGAGCCGCTTGCCGAGCGCGACCTTGGCGGTCACGCGGGCGATCGGGTAGCCGGTCGCCTTCGAGGCGAGCGCGGAGGATCGGGAGACGCGTGGGTTGACCTCCACGACGCGGTACTCGCCGCCGGGCGTGCCGTCGTCGTGCCAGGCGAACTGGATGTTACAGCCGCCCTGAATGCCGAGTTCGCGGATCACGTCGAGCGCCGCGGTGCGCATCTCCTGGTGACCCTTGTCGGGGACGATCTGGGAGGGCGTGACGACCGTCGACTCGCCCGTGTGGATCCCCATCGGGTCGATGTTCTCCATGTTACAGATGATGATACAGGAGTCGTCGGCATCACGCATTACCTCGTACTCGTACTCGACCCATCCGGAGATCGACTCCGTGATCAGCACTTCGCTGTTTCGGGAGAGACGCAGCCCCTTGCGGACGCGCTCGATCAGCTCCTCCATCTCGTGGACGACGCCCGACCCCGATCCGCCGAGCGTGTAGGTGGTGCGTGCGATGACCGGCAGGCCGCCGACCTCGTCGACGGCGTCGTGGACCCGATCGACGAGGTCCTCTTCGGTGAGTTCAGCGACCGATTCGCCCTCGTCCAGCGAGATCGTCGTCGACGCTGGAACCGGCTGCCCGATATTTTCCATGCGCTTGCGGAACAGATCACGATCCTCGGTCGCGTAGATCGTGTCAAGCGGCGTCCCCATGATATCCACGTCGTACTCGTCGAGGACACCCTCCTCGGCGAGTTCGGCGGTGACGTTCAGGCCGGTCTGTCCGCCCAGTCCGGCGATGACGCCGTCCGGTCGCTCACGGGCGATGATCTCGGCGATCGCCTCCGTCGTGATCGGCTCGATGTACACCTCGTCGGCCATCTCCGGATCCGTCATGATCGTCGCGGGGTTGGAGTTGACCAGCACGACCTTCGCGCCCTCCTCCTGGAGCGCGCGACAGGCCTGTGCGCCCGAATAGTCGAATTCGGCGGCCTGTCCGATCTGGATCGGGCCGCTGCCGATCAGCAGGATCGTACGATCCTCCTCGCCGCTTGTCCCGTCGGTAGTCATTCTATCTACGCGAAGTCCGTACATCGTAATAAGCCCGACGAAATATTACGAACAGCGAAACCGAGTTTCGAATTTCGAATTCCGGTCGGTCCGGACGGTACGGCGGCTGCACTCGACGACCCGATGGTCAGGCGTCGAGTTTCGGTTCCAGCTCTCCGCGTTCGTCCAGCTCCTCGACGATGTCGCTCCCGCCGACGAACTCGCCGTCGACGAACACCTGCGGGATCGTCTCCCAGCCGCTGTGTTCCTCCAGTGCCTCCCGGTACTGGTCGAGCGCTTCCAGCACGTCGACAGTCTCGACATCGTCACGATACTGCGTGAGCAGGCCGAGGGCCTTCCGCGAGTAGCCACACTGTGGCATCAGCTCGGTGCCTTTCATAAAGAGGACGACCTCGTTTTCCGCCAGGGTCTCGTCGACGCGCTCCTGTACCTCCTCCGTGGACAGTTCGGAACCGGGCTCGAACGTCATATAGCGGGTATTCATAGACGCTCACTCAAAGGCTTGCCGCCCTGCGCACCATCCGTTACCCGTCGTACTGTTCGGGCGTGTGTGTGCTCAACTCAAGTGCGTGAATGTCGGTCGTCATGTGCTCGCCCAGCGCGTCGTAGACGAGTTCGTGCTGTTCGACCAGCGACTTCCCCTCGAAGGCCGGGGAGACGACCTCGGCGGCAAGATGATCGTCGTCCTCTACGCCACGCGGGCGGGAGACTGTTACTTGCGCCGCGGGAAGCTCCGCCTCGATCAGGTCGGCGACGTCCTGTTGGTCCATACACGTAGGTGTAGATCCAGCGAGAAAAACGTGTCTCAGTAGCGTCCACAGGCCAGTGCTCACTCGGTGCCCATGGCCCGCCCCGATTTCGTTTCGATATCGAGCGACCAGACCCGCGGATCCGACTGGACGTCGATACTGGTCAGCAGGTCCGGGCGATAGGCGTTGTCGATCATCGCCTCTCTGGCCGTGTCCCACTCCTCTGGTGTGATCCGGGCAAGCGCGCCCGAGACGATCACGCTCTTCCATTCGTCGTCCGCAGCCACGTCGTACACCAGAAAGCTCGCCTCCTCACTTTCCTCGGCGAACTCCATCTTTTTGCCGTCCTCCGAGTGGCCCGCAAGCAGAAAATAGAGCGTCTCGTCGCCCGCGTAGCCGAACGACATCGGGATGCTGTACGGCGTTCCGCCGAGTGCCATCGAGAGGACGCCGACACCGTTTGCTTCCAGTACTCGGTCGATCGCTGCATCGTCCATCGTATGCCCCTGTAAAATACCGGGATTCGGTGACATACCTCACCCACAGGCACGTAGAAAACAAAAACCCCTCCCCCGATTCGCGCGTCGTAAGAACTGGCGACTACAGCTCGTAGCGGTACGGCCGATCCCGGATCACCGTCACGTCGCCGTACTCGGCGCGACGGCCCAGCACGGTGGCGATCCGGTGTGGGCTCTCGAACTCCCCATCGTCGAGCAGTTCGAGGATCTCGCTGGCCGTCAGGGGCTCCTCGACATCCGCCGCCTTGACGGTCTGTCGGATCTGCTCGTACTCGCCCAGCGCGTACATGGCTGTGTGAACGATCAGCACGATGGATAATAAACCCCTGTCGCACAGGCGTCGGACGTGTGTCGTCTCAGGGCGTCCGCGAATGCGGTTGCCACACCGCGCGGCTATATCGCCCGATCGTGCTCCGTTTCGAGGTCCCGCTCGTCGCGGTACTGCTCGACGAACTCCGCGACATCGAATTCGAGCATCTGCTCTTCGAAGGCGGTCATCGCCTCGTTGCTGTCGGCGTGACTGATCGCGTGTTCCATCAGCTCGACGAGCAACTCGACGACGATCTCGTGGAGCTTGCGGTCGTCGAAGTCGGTCACCCACAGCAGGCCATAGCCCACGTTCCCGTCGTCGCTTTTGTCGAGCGTGACGACGTCTTCGGGAAACTCCTCCATCATGACGCCCATCACGTGGGCGGTGCCGAATTCGTCGAACTCGTCGTCGGTTTCGATGGTCTCCCGGAGCACCTCGACGAGGAACTCGGGGACAAAGCGGGAGGGCGGATGGACGTCCATCACGACGGCGTGGGTCTCGCCACACGAACACTCGAACGATCGCATCCCGAGGTCCAGACGCTGCGGATCGACCGACTCCCCACACGGCAGGGCGAGTTCCTCGCCGCCACTCCCGGGGACTCGCGGTTCAGGCATACACATGTCTCGGTCGGTCCGACGAATAAACTCCTCGGCTTCTCTGGCGGTACCGACGACCCACGCCGAGGCATGCAGGCTCCGTGCAGTTCTCATCGGCCGCGGGGCGAGATCCGGTTCGGTGACGACAGTACTGTGATGGAGGACGAGATATACGGATTCTGGTATGAACGGCGTGCAAGATACAGAGGATAGATTGTCACAAAGGGCCTATCACATACTTTCGGTGCTACGGCAAGCCATTCTGCGCGTTCAACAAGCCCTCATCATGATTCTTGACCGCTGTCCACCATGTCTTCAGTACAGCAATCGTAACGCGGTTTGGTGGTTGTTCAGCCCCGATACAGGATTGCCTGTGTGCGTCAAGATTATTAGGTGGGTGAAAATGCCGTACTGGTTTCTTGGTGTTCTTATTCGCTGCTTCGCGTCCGAATCTAAATTCTAGTCCTTCTTCCCGATAGTGGTATTTGTAGTCTCCATTTTCCCACCACTGGATATCGAAATACCCAGCCTGCTTGTGGATTCCAGGCGTAATAGTGACTCGTGCTGTTCTAATGTCTTTTCCGTCACGCGGTTTGAACGGTTGCCCTTTCTGGTATCGGAACCGCACTTTGACAACTCCTCTCCCGAGTTGTTGGTACATCTGATTCACGCTCTCATCAATCGCTGGTGAATCGATTGGAGAGCCGTTCCCCATTCCCATTATTGGAGTGGGGCCTGATTGTTGCTGGGTGTTGTTGTTTGATTACCCGTGCGCCTATCTTCCGGTTCAACTGCGATTGAAGCCTGCTCTTTTGCTTCTTTGAGGCGGTATGCCGCTCTAAGGTGGCTTAATTCTCGTTCTGCTGTCCGCCAGTGAGAGATGTCGTCGAGTTCATTCTGGTCGAGTTCCTTGTCTGAAATCAGAAGTTCCTCTGGGCCATTCACGTCATATTTGGATTTGTACTCTGTGAGTTCCTGTTTTATTCGCTGGATTTGATTGACAAGCGTCTCACTGCTGGCGAGTTGCCTGATCTGTTTGAGAAGCTGCCACTCTGGATCTCGGCTGTATAGCTTTCCAGAGTCGGTCTGATGACTTCTAACAATGCCTTCTTCAGCAAGTTTGTTGAGTGTCGTTCTGGCTTTTGTTTCTGAGACGAGAGCTGTGTCTGAGATGTCGGACGCCGATTTCGGAGTCGTCGTTCTGTTGATCACCGTGCGAACTCGTTCGTCCGCAGTGCTCTGGGTTTTCCACTCTGCGGCGGCGAAGTCATCGATGTCCTCAAAGTCGTCGTCATCAACACTGAATGGATCAATATCATCCACGGTCATCGGTTCGTCCGGGATCTCCTCTTCAGAGGGGAACTCGTCGGGGCCGTCGGGTGATGGGTCGCCAGTCATACGATACACTACGCCGCAGACACACATATATTTTTCTGGCTCGCATATATGTGTTAGAGGATTCTGATATCGATCGTCTTGAGAATGAGAGTGGCAAGACTCGCGCACTGTATCTTGCACAGTATCAAAAATACCATTTGCAATTGGTAGAAGCCCAAGTGGCCAGTTCGAACCAGTCCCCTCATTCGTGGTACCCGGTGCAACCACCGTTTTCGAGTTGTCGTCGTGGACGGGCCGTCGAAGTGGCGCAGAGAGCGAATCCCTACCCAGGTGCAGTGTGACGTTGTAAATAATGTTACAATGTCACACCGGAGACGCTCGGCTACAGAGCGCGAACGCACAAAAAAGCGATCTCAGGTCCTGTCAGGGCCAGTCGTCCCGTCCCGATTCGGCCTCGATTCCCTCGTCCGCATCGTCCTCGGCGAGCGTCCACTCGGCGGCCTCGGCGGCATCTTCGACGGGCAGGTACTCCCAGCCGACTTCCTCGGCGAGCGCGGCGTCTTCCTCGTTGGTGCCGACGAAGACGTGACGGTCGGTGTCGAACTGCTCTTTGACACTGTCGAGGCTCTCCTCGCGCCCACGCGGGCCCGAGAAGAAATCCTGTCGGATCCTGTTTTTCCGCGTAAAGTTCGTCACGACGTAGGTCGGCTTCTCCGAGACGACGCCGACGTACTCGCTCCAGCGCCTCGCGTCCTCGAACACCCGACCGGGGTCTGCGAGCTCCTGGAGTGCGGTCAACTCGAACGCCAAAGTCATATCCGCGTCCCCGCCGCCATTCATACTCGACGTTCGTCGGGGAGCGTGCAAAACGGCTTCGGTCTTTTTGCCACCCTGAGAACGGCACCGAACGTGTCAGGGCCACCAGCGTGTGATCAGTTCGCCCAGACGCGAGCGATCCGGACGCCGTTTCGTCATCACGAAGGGTCGATCGGTTTCGGCACCGACCGTCCGCGGAATGCTCCCGGCGACCCGGCGGGTCAACACGCCCTGTCTGGTCGCGCCGAGCACGATTACATCGTGATCCTCCCCGACGTCGAGGATGGTTCCGGCGATGTCGTCGGACTCGATCACCAGCCGGTCGGTTTCGACCTCCGGAGGTAGCAGTTCGAGACTGCGCTCGATGTGTCCCGTAGCGGTGTCCCGTTCCCTGTCGTCTGCGCCCGGTTTGATCACCGAGAGCACGTCGACGGTGGCGTCGTTCCGCGCCGCGATCGCCCCGGTGACTTCGGTCGCGAGCTCGGCGTGTGGGCCGCCGACGGTCGGCAGCAAGATCGTGCCGACCGTGCTCGTCGTCAGCCCGACGCGCTCGACCAGCACGTCACAGCGTGCACGCCGAACCACCGGATCGATCGTCGTTCCCAGTACCCGATCCGAGGCGGTCGACCCGCCGCGCCAGCCCAGCAGGATGGCGTTGGCGTCGACCTCGTCGATCGCATCGAGGAGCACGCCCGAGACGCTGCTGCCGACAAGCAGGCTGTCGGCGACCGGTACCCCGGCCTCCTCGGCGACGCTCGTCGCCCGATCGACCAGCCGCTGTCTGTCGCCCGAGAACTCGGATTTGATGTACTCGTCCTCGAACAGCAAAAACGGCGAGGTATGGTGTTTGTGAATCACGCTGACGACGTGGACACGGCCATCGTTTGCGACCGCAAGGTCGACCGCCGTGCGCACCAGTTGCTCGGCGTTCCCGGGGTTGTTGACCGCGACGAGGACTGTGTACTCCTCGCTTGGCGTCAGTCCGTTACCCGCGACTGTCGAGGACATCCGTCTTTATATCGGTCCGCCGAGGTCAAAAAGATTCGCGTGCATTAACGGATTCGCTCGCGCTACTGTTCCTGCGCTGGCGCGTCGAGTTTGTCGATATCGACTGTCTCTTCCAGCAGCAGTTCTTTCTGTCCGGAGACGTCACGTTCCTCGCGCATCAACTTCTTGAACGTCGTCTGTGGCGCGAGATCGCCGATCAGCACGCCGCCGATCACCTTGCCGTCTTTGAACGTGATCCGTCGCCACTCGGTGTCGCTGTACTTCTTCTCGACGGCGTCGTCGCCCAGCGTCGGGTGACCAAAGGAGAGGAACGGGAAGTCAAAGTGAGTGATCGAGTACGAGGAGACCCAGCGGAACGCCTCGGCCTCGTCGTCCGCGGCCATGTTCGTCGCGGCGACCTGGCCCTGCTCTTTGGCCGACCCCCACGAGCCGTTCTGTGCGTGCTCGCCGAGGATGGTGTCGTAAAACCGGGTGAGGTCGCCCGCAGCGTAGATATCGTCGAGATTGGTCTGCATGTACTCGTCGACGAGGACGCCGTCGTCGAGTTCGAGGTCGGTGTCTTGCATATACTCGACGTTGAAATCGAGGCCGATCGCGATCCCGACGAAGTCGCTCTCGTAGCGCTCGCCGTTCGTGTCGATGGTCGCCTCGACGTGGCCGTCCTCGTCGAGGACGAACTCGTCCGCACCGCTGCCGAAGACGGGCGTGACGCCGACGTCGCGCATCCCGTCGTGGATAATCTCGGCTCCCTCCGGGCTGAGCGCGTAGCGCCACCAGCACTCGCCGCGCATCAGGTAGTGGGCGTCGACGTCCTGTGCGCCACAGATCGCCGCGAGGTCGATCCCGAGTAGCCCCGCGCCGATGACGACGCCGGTGTCGGCCTCGCTGGCGTGCTCGTTGATCGCGCGGGCGTCCTGAAACGTCCAGAAGTGATGGATGCCCTCCCCGTCAGCGTTTTTGACGGGGAGCTTGGTGGGCGTCCCGCCGGAGGCGATCAGTAGTTTGTCGTACTCGATCGTCCCGCTATCGTGGGTGTGGACCTCGTGGGCGTCGGGGTCGACATCCGTGACGTGGGTGTTCAGTGCGAGGTCGATGTCGCGCTCGGCGTACCAGTCCTCTTCGTGAATCGAAACCGGCGCTTCGGGGAGTTTCCCCTTGGCGAACTCCTTGATGAGGATCCGATTGTACAACGCCTCACCTTCATCGGTGACGACGGTGATGTCGGACTCCGGGGCTTCCTCGCGGAGGGTCTCGGCCGCGGAACTGCCCGCGATTCCGTCACCGATGATGACGTACGACTCAGTCATGTTCAGGAGTTTTGCTGCCCGGGTTAAAGTGGATTGCTATCTCGGCTATACTATCGCAGCGCCACCGAACTGACCGCTTCGGGAAGGTTCAAGGATCTCACGACCATATGACGGGGTATGAAACTCCGGCAGAACATCCGCCACTTCGCCGCCAAACAGGCACTGACCGCTCCAGTCATCGGTGACATCGCCAACGACAAGCTCGTCGACTTGCACACCGGAATCTTTGCCGACAAGGCAGACGAGCAGTATCAGGACGAGCGCCGCGACCATCTCGACGCCTTCTTCGATTGCACGATGGACACCTACGTCGCTGCGCTCGAGGAGGGGTACCCCGAGGCCGAGGCCCGGGAGATAACCCACATTCAGGCGAACTTCGACTTCTACAACCACGGCTGGACCGAGATGATGGAGTTTCCCGCGGACGAACTCGAAGCGCACTACGAGCGGTACGGAAAGTTCTTCGAGGCGCACGGGATAACCATCGACGATCCGCTCGGCGAGTTCCGAACACGGGACGTTCCCGATGCGCCCTCGACGCCCGAAAAGCTCGACGACCCCGAACACCCCCACGCCGAGGGCGGGTTCGCCGACGACGTCTACGTCGAAGGTCCTGACGGCGAGTTGCGGGTCGGCGGGCAGGAAGAACCCGACGAGGTCGACCCCGCGGAAGCACCGGGGCTCTCCGAGGAAGACGTCGAAGACGCCGATCACGAAGCCGGAGCCTGAACTTCCGAAAAAAGGTGGCGTTCACTCCTCGACGGTGATGGTTATCTCGTCGGTTTCACCGAACGCCATGTGTGCTCCGTCACCGAGCTGTACGGCAATCGTGTACTCGCCGGGGTCGAGCTCCAGAGTATCTTCCGTCTGGGCGTCACTCCAGTGGTAGATTCCGTCTTCCTCAGCGGAGTCGCTCGGTCCGGGAATTGTTTCTCCTCGTTCGAACACGTCGTGATCGACGAGAATGTGTAGATGCCCGGCCCCGACCTCGTTTTCACCGGCGGGGATGAGGTCGGCTCCCTCGACTGATACGACGAATTCGACCGGCGACTGGACGGTAGCGCCATCCTCCGGTGACTCGAAGGTGGGTGATGCATCTTCGGGCTGGTCCTCGAAGTCGTACTCCTCTTCTTCATCCGGTTCGTCGTCGTCGTCCGCTGGTTCGTCGTCGTCCGCTGGTTCGTCCTCCGGCGGGTCATCGTCGTCTCCGAGACAGCCGCTCAGTCCTACTGCCCCGACTGCAACGGCGCTCACGAACGTCCTCCGTGTATGGGTCATGGTCTCGTACCTCATGCTAGAACTACGAGCACTGACCACTTTATCTCGGGGGGTCAACCCTGTCGTTGCCCGCTGGTTACCAGCTTCGTCCGGCAACGGATTTCCCGACTGCCTGACCGGTCCGGATTGTGGCGTCAAGCGAGTGATCAGCGTACCGCTCTCGACTCGCAGCACCGGCGTAGAACCCCCCAGATAGGGCCGGTCCGTCGTCCGGAATGATGTGGTCCGAGTAGCCGACGCTCGGAACGGAAACAGTCTCCGTGTGGACTGCCGACCACCGGATCGTTCCGGGATCGAAGGCGGGAAACAGCGATTCGATTCCGTGACGGACCTGTGACTCGGTTTCCCGATCGGCCGATTCGTCGGCTACAATCGCGTAGATGATCTGTGTCACCTCTTCGGTCGGCCCGGGCAGTGCAACGAGCCGTCCGATCGGTGTCTCGTCGACGACAGTCACCCGGTCGATCGACAGGAGCGGCTCGTCGAGCCCGACACAGACGGTCGTTGTCGCCGCCGTCTGACCGCCCCAGTCGTCGCCCGTCAGCCGTGCCAATCGCTGTGGCGGCGTATCGAAAATAACTGCGTCAACGTCATGCTCGGTGCGCGCTCCGTCTTCGATCGTGACGAGGTGATCGACTGCCCCGCGGCGTGTCCCGACTGCGGTAACGCGGCAGTCGGTGTGGAGTCGGTCGCGGCCGATCGACCGAGCGAGGGCGTCGACGAGCGATCTCGGCTCGACGACCTCGGTACTGCCAGTGCGCTGGCGTATCACCCTGTTTACCAGCCACGACGCGCTTACCCGATCCGGGGCGTCACCGAACCGAGCGCTCAGCAGTGGCTCGATCGCCTGCTCGTACAGCGACTCGGTCGCGTGCTCGGTAACAAAGGACCGGGCCGTGACGTCCGCCAGCGCCTCCGGCTCATCCAGCGTGTGGTCAGGGACGGTAAACGGGGGCACACCGCCATCATCGACGAGCGATCGGAAGTACGACGTATCACGCAGGCCCAGGGGTGGAAAGGCGAGTAGCTCACGGCGGCGGTCGACGGGATAGACGACGCCGTCGTGATAGTAGCCGGTGCGGGCTGCGTGAGCGTCGAGTTCGACCCCGAGTGTTCGCGCGAGCGCCTGACTGGCCGCCCCTGCTGTCGAGAGCCCCGGCGGCTGGCGCGGCAAGACGGCGTCCGACGCGGTCCGAACGGGAGCGAACCGTCCGCCGACCTGCGTGTCGGATTCGAACACTCCCACCTCGTGGCCCCGGGACTGTGCTGTGTGGGCTGCCGTCAGTCCCGCGATCCCGCCGCCGATGACGCCGATCATGGGCAATCGTTGGCGTGCAACCGAATTGTGTGTTGTGATCACCCGGGAGCCTGCTTTCCGCTGGCTTTTTAGCCGCGGTCCGGTTACCCCTCGGGTATGCTTACAGTGCGGGCTCCCGCGACGAGCGCGAACCTCGGGAGCGGCTTCGACGTCTTCGGTGCCGCACTCGAACGCCCAGCCGACATCGTCCGCGTCGAGCGCGCCGAGGAGACGACGATCGAGATGAGCGGCGCTGGCAGCGAGTTCATTCCCGAAGACCCGGCGAAAAACACCGCCGGAGCCGTCGCCGAGGCGCTCGACGCGCCCGCACGGATCAAGATCGACAAGGGTGTCCGTCCGGCCTCGGGACTCGGCTCTTCGGCTGCCAGCGCCGCCGGGGCCGCGCTTGCGCTCAATGAACTGTACGACCGAGGACTCTCACGCTCGGAACTCGTCCCGATCGCCGCCGAGGGCGAGGCGCTCGTCTCCGGTGAGGCACACCAGGACAACGTCGCACCCGCACTGCTTGGCGGGTTCACGATCGTTGCCGACGACGGCGTCACGCAGGTCGATAGCTCGATTCCGCTGGTCGTCTGTCTTCCGGATATCGTCGTCTCGACACGGGACGCCCGCCGGGTCGTTCCTGACTCGACGTCCGTCGAGAACATGGTCGACACGGTCGGTCGCGCCGCGACGCTCACCGTTGGGATGCACCGCGAAGACCCGGCGATGGTCGGCCGTGGGATGGAAGACAACGTCGTGACGCCCGCCCGGGCGAAACTGATCGACGGGTACGACGCTGTTCGGGACGCCGCGCTCGACGCCGGTGCGATGGGCGTCACCGTCAGTGGGGCGGGGCCGGGCGTCATCGCGGCCTGTTACGAGTCGGATCGCAGCGCTATCGCGGGTGCGATGCTCGACGCATTCGACGACGTGGGCGTCGATAGCCGTGCCTACCAGACCCGGATCGGGGACGGCCCCACCGTCTACCGGTGACGACTGCACGGCGTGACGGTGGGCTGGCGACTGTCGCGCTGTTTGGCGCACTCGGCGCGGCGGTGCTCACCGACGTTGCGCTCTCGCCGGTGTGGCTGCTCTGTGGGGCGCTCGGTACGATCGGTCTCGAAGCGATTGCGATGCGATACCGGGAAGCCGTGCGGGCGCTCTGGGAACGACCTGTGGTGCAGGTGGGATCGCTCGTCGGTGTACTGGCCGGTACCGCGCTCGCAGCAGTCTACCGCTCGCGGATCGTCGTGAGCCTTCTCGTCGGCGGGCTGGGCGCGTATCTCTGTGTGCTCGTGCTAGTCAGTGGCTACCGCCGCCACTCCGCTCGGGCGTAGTTTGATAGGCCATCGCTCCCTAGCACGGCCATGCGACCCGACATCAGCGTCTTCGGCCGGTACACGTATCTCGCAACAGAGATCGTCTGGGGCGCAATCGCGTTCCTCTTGCTCAGACGTGCAGGGGCGCTTGGACGTGCTGCAAAAACAGTTATCGCGCTGTATCCGATCGCGTACGTCTGGGACTGGTACACCCTCGAAATCGGAATTTTCGATATCGAGTTACGGACCGGCAGGGACTTTCTCGGCGTCCCAATCGAGGAGCATATCTTCATGGTTGTCGTCCCCTCGCTGGTCATCGCCTTTCACGAGACGCTACACGATGTTGTCGACTGATCAGCACCGTTCGACGACGACGGTGTCACCGCTGATTTCGACAGCGTAGCCGTCGGCGGTAAAGCTCACGCCAACATCACTGGACGGTCCCTCACAGAGCGCGTCCAGTGCGTCCAGATCCACCGAATCGTACAGTGTGACATCGAGCGTCATCGGCTGGGTTGATTCTAACTCCGCTATCGCTTCGATCACGGCTGTACTGGCTGGGACGGTTTCGGTGCGTTGTTCGACGACACGATCCTGTTTGGCATCCCCCACTGTCACTGCCATATTGAGATCGTCAGGGTGGTTGTATAAAAGTATTTGTCAGACGATCGTATGACGCGCACTATCGCCTTCTGTATGAACGGATACAGTCGATAGCCGAAACTCGAAATCACTCATCGACCACCGCTGTTCTTGCGGTGTTGCCACCATCCGACCCGCGAACGTGTCGGTCTAGCTACTCGATCGGGATGGCGGTCCCATCGTCGTCTACCAGTGCAGGCTCTGATCGCCGCTGTGCGCGCCGGTGAAGCAGGTATAGACCGACCGAGCAGGTGGCGACGCCCGAGGCGAAGCCGGAGATCCACGCGGTCGTTTCGCTGTCGAGACTCATCCTACCCAGTGGTGGATACGCATACTATATTAATCTGTTCGCCACCTGTACGGCTTGATGACGGGTTAGTTGCCCGACAGTATTGGGGTGTGAGAGTCAGTGACTGTGGAACTCTCCGGAATTATCATTACGGTTCGGTCGCTTCACTCCGATAGTGACAGACGATACGACACGTCGCGGCGTCCTCGCAGGGCTCGTCGCCGCCGGAACAGGCGGGCTCGCGTTCACGTCTGCAAGCGATCTGCTCGACTCGTTTGCCCCCCTGTCGGGGGACGCGTGGGATGCGGCCGACCGCTCGCTCCCCGGGAGCGTCGAGAGTCCCTATGGCGATGCGAGCCTCCATGTCGACGAGTTCGGCGTCCCACACGTCGAGGCAGAAGAGGAGACCGCGGCGTACTTCGCGGTGGGCTACGTGCAGGCGTTCGATCGGCTGTTCCAGCTGGACCTCCAGCGTCGGGTGATGCGAGGCCAGCTTTCGGAAGTGATCGGCGAGGCGACGATCGAGGACGACGAGTTCCACGTCCGGATGGACTTTGCGGGCGCAGCCGAGGCGACGTGGGAGCTGGTCAGCGAGACCCGGGCGGGGCCGCTCGTCGAGGCCTACGCCGACGGCGTCAACACGGTGATCGAGGAGGGTCGGCTCCCGCTGGAGTTCGAGTTGCTCGGCTACGAGCCACGGCCGTGGACGCCCGTCGACTCGATGCTGATGGAAAAGCAAATCTCGTGGGATCTCACTGGCGATTTCAGCGAGCTCCGCCGTGCGCTGCTTGCCGACCGACTCGACGACGAACTGGTCGAGACGCTGTTCCCCCGACGGCTCGACCACGAGTATCCGATTCTCGGGGGTGGTGCGGTAGACGGGGATGCCATGGCCCAACTGGGAACCCACGAATCGCCCGACACCCCGTCGAGATCCGAACCGCTCGACGCCGAGCTCACTCGCTACCTCTCAGCGTTCGAGTCGCCACGAGGCGTCGGCTCGAACAGCTGGGTAGTCTCGGGGGAGTACACCGAGAGCGGCGATCCGATCCTCGCGTACGACCCACACCTCTCGTTGATGACGCCGCCGCTGTGGTACGAACAGCACGTCGAGACGCCCGAACGGTCGGTGCGGGGCGCGACGTTCCCGGGCGTCCCCTTCGTTATCGCCGGGGCCAACGACCGCGGCGCGTGGTCCTTTACCAACGTCGGCGCGGACGTGCTCGATTGCTACCGATACGATATCGACGAGGACGGCGACCGGTATCGCTATCGCGACGAGTGGCGCGAGTTCGAGCGCGAGGAACACACGATTGGAGTCGCCGGTGGCGAGGACCGAACACTGACGCGCCGCAAGACTGTCCACGGCCCGCTCATCGAGCGGGAGGACCGGCGCGTCGGCGTCGCCTGGACCGGCCACACGGCGACCCGGACCACGGTCGCGATCGAGGCGTTCGGCCGGAGCGACGGTCTCGACGACGTGCGCGCGGCAACCCGGGAGTTCGATCTCCCCACGCAGAACCTCGTCTACGCCGATGCTGACGGCCGGACGATGTACTACGTCACCGGGAAGCTGCCGATCCGGCAGGTAGACGGCGAGGTGGTGACCGGCGATCGGATCTTCGACGGCTCGGCGGGCGAGGGCGAGTGGGACGGATTCGAGCCGTTCGGCCAGTCTTCGTGGGACGGCTTTGTCCCGTTTGAGGAGAAACCTCACGCGATCGATCCGGACGTCCTCGCGACGGCGAACCAGCGCGTCGTCGACGACCCCGACCACTACATCGGCGTGAGCTACGCGACGCCCTATCGTGGAATGCGGATCGAAGAACGACTCGCCGATGCTGTCGGCGACACGGATCCCGAGTTCCACCGCGAACTACAGAACGACGTCCTGGACGGGCGCGCCGCACAGCTTGCTCCGGATCTGGTTGCGGCGGTTCAGGAAGACGACGAAGGGGCCGCCACCGACCGCATCGTCGACGCGGCCAGCAGCCTCGACGAGTGGGAGTACCGGATGGAGCCCGAATCCGAGGCCGCGCTCGTCTTCGCCCGCTGGTTTACGGCCTTTCGCCGCCGACTCGTCGAGCCGACATTCGAGGACGCCGATCTGGACGAGTCGTACTACCCGAACGACTGGGTAATCGCCACGCTCCCGGCCGATCATTCGCTGTTCGAGGACCGATCACGCGAGTCGATGATGGTCGACGCACTCGGGGACGCGCTCGACGAGATCGACGAGGAGGGCTGGTCGGTCTACGGCGACTGGAACTCGACGCGCTCGATTACCCACCCGCTCGGCGTCGAGGCTGGCTTTCTGGACTACAGGACCCGCCCGGCTGACGGCTCGCGGGCAACGGTCAAGAACTTCCGCGTGGAGTCGGCGGTCGGCTCCAGCTGGCGGATGGTCGTCCGACCCGGTGAGGCTGCCACGGCGATCCTGCCGGGCGGGAACTCGGGCGATTACTTTTCGCCCCACTACGACGACCAGTTCGAGCGCTGGCTCGCCAACGATCAAAAGTCCATGGAGCTGGCAGTCGCCGGGGAGCAACGAACCCAGTTCCGGGGTGAGTCCTCGTGAGTAACTCCTCTGTGGAGGGACTCCGCCAGGTCCGGACGGAGCCCCGATCCCACGCCCTCGCGCTCGTCATTGCAGCGCTCGTCGGTCTTGCGCTCGCGTGGGTCCACTGGCTCGGGCTGGTCGCCGCCGGTGCCCTGGTTGCGCTGGTCGCGCCGTCGCTCCGTCGCGGGCTCGCCTACGGTATCGGGTTCGGCCTGCTGGTACTGGTCGTCTTCGCCTTCTTGCTCGGCGACGCCGCTGCTCGGGTGCCTGCGATGACGCCGATCGTTTATCTGACACTCGCCAGCGCGCTCGGACTGCCGCTGCTCGGCTCGCTGGTACGGGGAGTCATCTGAGATCGGACGCGGTTCCGGCTCCGGCGTGGGACTGAAGTGTACCCCCGGTGAACGTCGAACGAATGGAGTACGATCACGCGCTCGGCCGCCGACTCCTCGTTGGCGCGTTCCTCGCCGTCCTGTTCGCTCTGGTCGGCTATATCGCCTATTCGTTTCTTGCGGTGCTCGTCTTCGCCGTCTTTCTGTACTACGCCGTCCGGCCGATCCACCGCTCGCTCGTACGCTTTGGCCTCCCGAGGCGGATCCGGGCGGGTCTCTCGATCGTTCTCTTTGGGATCCCGTTCGTGCTCTTGCTGGGCTATACGCTCGCCGTGGTGGCAATCGAGACGCGGGAGCTACTCGATGTATACGATGTCGAGGCAACCTACGTCGACCAGCTGCTCGAAGGAACCGACCTTGCAGAGCTGGATCTCGCCGAACTCCAGGCGCTGGTGACCGACACCGTTAGCCCTGACTCGGCGGGGGTCCTTCTGGCGAACCTGCTGGAGGTCATCGGACTTGCCAGCGGCGCGCTCGTGCAGTTCCTCGTCCTCGTCGTACTGACGTACTACATGCTTGTTGACGGCCCGCGGCTTGTCGAGTGGCTGCTCGCCAACTACGACGAGTCCGGTGTTGCTCGCCGGTACGTCCGCGCCGTCGACCCCGAGCTCTCGATGACGCTCTTTGGCAACATCGTGAACGTGTTCGTCACCGCGATCGCGGGCGTCCTCACGTTCTACACGTACAACCTGCTCGCGCCCGCAACCGTGGCTGTCCCCTATCCGGGCCTCATCGCTGCACTGGCCGGGATCGGGAGCCTGATCCCCGTTGTCGGGATCAAACTTGTCTACATCCCCGTGGTCGGTCTGCTCGCTGCGACCGCGTGGTCGATCGGGGACCTCTCGCTGCTCGTTCCGGTCGCGGGGCTGCTGGTCGTCAGCGCCGTCGTCGTCGACTTCATCCCCGACTTCTTTATTCGCGCCCATATCAGCGGCGACGCCACCCACACCGGGATGTTGCTCGTCGCCTACGTCGTCGGCCCGGTCGTCTTCGGTTTCTACGGGCTCTTTCTTGCGCCGATCCTGCTGATTCTCGTGATCAACGCGGTGTCGGTGCTCGTTCCGTTCGTGCTGAGCGGGGAGACCGAGGGGATGCGGCAGGCGACGCTACGGGAGTATCAGTAGCGCAGTCGTATCGGGTAGTGTCGCAGGAGGTTGGTTCAACTGTTCTCGTTGTCGCAGGTGATGATGAGTGCGTGTATACAATGTAACATTGTAACATTATTTACAACGTCACATGCTGGTCGGGGGGATGCCGGTCGCTGGGGCTGTTGAGATGCTGTGCCGACTCCCACGGGAGCCCCACCTGCTTGACGGCGCTGTGGCCGTGCATGCTCTGGTTCGTCGTGTAGCGTTCGGAAAAGTGGGTCTGGGCAGATTTTGAACCACGTCGAGACGTGCTCGCTACGCTGCGCGCGACTCGTCTCGTTCAAATCTGCCAACATAACGATGCTGTCGCTCGCGGATTTGCTCGCGACAGAATAGTGGGTTTGGGCAGGTTGCACTTTCGAAGGGCGTTCCGGGAGTCGTGGGAAGTCGCTTCCGTGGTGTGATTTCGGTCATTCGTCGTCGAGTGAGAGCTTGTCGAGGTGTGGTCGTCGGCGGTGCTCCATCCTGTCACGATGCGTAGATTTGTCGTAGTGGCGATCGATCACGCGCTGGGACGCGTTGACGCGCTCGCTGGTGACCGATCGAGGAAACTCACAGTCTCGATGCCAGGTGATCGAACCGGTACGCACCTGGTGGGGCGATCGACTGGACGGGCACTTGCTCGCGCTGTTGAACTCGGTGAACTCGCAGGTCTCGCGCTCGTGACCGTGCGGGCAGTCGGAGTGAAGGCAGGGGAGGGTAGCCTGATAACACCAGACTCGAATGGTGTTTCTCGATGGACGGCCTTTCGCAGTCGAAAAGAGCGGTTGCCGTCCGTGGTCGTCGTGCGTTTCCCATCGGTGGTGAGTGAGGTAGTTCGAGATCGCGTCTACCACCTCGTCGTGGAGTGCCACCGCGCGCTCGCCGTGACGTTTGTTCTTGAGCGGCGTATCTGACTCCGGACGATGGGTAAAGGTGACGAGTTTCGCGTGTTCGTCGAAGTCCCGAACGTCGAGGCCGCGGACAGCTCCGAGGCGTGCGCCGGAGTGCCACAGGAGTTCGAGGAGTGCGTGATGCTTCCGACCGTACACGTCCTCGTTGTTGCGGTAGTAGGTGAGAAGTGCCCGCGCGTCCTCGGTCGAGAGTTTCACGTCGGACGCTTCCTCACCCTCTGGAACGATCGGGACGTGGACCTTCTCGGAGAGATCTTCGTCGACGGCCTCGATCCGTTCGAGGTATTCGACGAAGTTCTTGATCGTCTGCATCTCGCCGTTGAGTGTCGAGGCCGCGAGCTCGCCAGCGCGCTTTGATTCGTACTGCTCGAAGAGCCAGCCGGAGAACTCCGAAACAGTCTGAATGTTGTTCTCCTCGCACCACTCGACGAACAGCTTCAGACGGTAGTGGTAGGTCTTCTGCGAGCCAGCGGTGGTTTCGGTACTCCGTCGGGAGACGTACCGATCCCACGCGTCACGCGGAGAGAGTTCTGCGGGTGCGTCCATCTACTCCGCAGCACCCCGTTCCGGTTTGATGGTTACCCGTCGCGCGAGATAGTCGACGGTGATCTGCACGTACTCGCGCTCGACGGTGAACTCGGGGAACGAGTTCGGATCAGGCCCGAGTCCGGCATTCAGTGCGACGGAGTAACGCCCGTCTTCGAGTAGGCGTACGTCGATCGCGTCGAACGTGTCGGAGTTCGTGATCAGGTCGACCGCGCCGTGCAGGTCGCAGTCGGGGTTCTTGTGCCAGCCTTTGGGCGGCTCGACGAATCGATCAGGCTGGTCGTCCGACTCCGATGCAGTGGGAGAGTCGGCCTGCTGGTCGCGCCGTCGAAGACACGTCTTGCATGGCGAACGCCCGCGAGTTCCAGCAGGCGACTCGACGTATTCGGGTGCGCGGAGAACTGTCGAGTCGGGGTCGGCGTCGTCGAGATGCTGGCAGTTCTGGAAGAAGTGGAACGAGCTACCGGAGTCAGTGTACCACGCTCGTTCTACCTCGGTAGTGGACGGGCCGCCGTCAGTCTCGACGGGCAGCTCGGAGACGGGAGTGACGCCGGTCGGCGCACAGTTGAGTCCGTGGCTATTGGCCTTCCGGTGTGCCCGAGCACGGGAGTTGTGAGTATCAAGATAGCCACAGTCGGTACACCGGAGGATGAACTCCTCGGGTGCGTGGTGATCCGGCTCGTAGCCGTCAGGTATCGCCTGCGCGTACACGTCGCCGGGCTTTTGAGCGTGTGATGCGTCCAGATCGTTGTGGGGCTTACCCCCCACGGTGGTTTCGCTCATGGATTCTCCTGCGGAGCCACCTTGGGCCGGTGTGCCAGCACCGGCCTGCTTCATTTGCCGACTAGTTTCGTCTACATCCAGCTTGGTTGCCCCGCATACAGGTAGTTGAATTCTCTATGCATAAATGTATCGCAGATAGTTTCTAACATCATAGATAGGTAGTAGCATCTTCCATGAGTATTAGATGCCTGCATCACGAAACGAATAGCAATGAGACAGTCGGGCACTTGGATGACCATCTGGGACGACCGAATCTTAGAGGTCGTTCGAGACGAGGGTGCAACCCCCGTAGGAAAGATAACCGAGAACGATGGGATCAGAATTTCCCAGCCGTCAGTTTCGCGCCGATGCCAGAAACTGGCGGACAATGGACTGTTACGCCCGATTGGAAACGGTGTCTATGCGATCACAGATGAAGGTGAAGCCTATCTAAAAGGAGAGTACGATGCCGAAAATGGTGCGTTCATGAACGGTGGTGAAGTAAACAACGGCCCCGCTGCTGGAGAACCCTCTGATATATGACTGACCGCAAAGCCGCCCGTTGGATGTGTACACTCGATGAGCGAATCCTTGAGCACTTACAGAGGAGATCGTGGGAGACTCCCAGAACGATCTCTTCAGTAATGCGATTCAATGCGAGTGAGGATCGGATACGAGAGCGTTGTCAAGCACTTGCTCAAGCCGGATTGATCGGACCTCTTCACGAGGATTCAGATATGTATTCAATTACAACTGAAGGGGAGCTGTATCTGTCTGGTGATCTCGATGCAAATAGTGTTTCACGTCCCTCTATTGAAAGATTGAGGGGGTAAGTGAAGGAATAAAACAAATACCATCCAAAGCTAAAACTCACGGCTATAATTATCAGCAAATTTATCTATAAATATGTGTGTTGATAATATGAATATAAAAGACAAAGATGCAAACAACAAAATTACAGAAATCATCTCTTCTACTGTTGCAATGATTGATAACTCAACTGACGTATGGGCATACGATACAACAATTGAAACTAAGGAAATCAAATAAACCCATTCTAAAGGTTTTGGTGATTCATCTGGGTGTCCTATTGTATAATTATACATATACGCACCCATCAATAATGTAATTGCCCCGAATAATAAAAACACACCATTGTGTTTTATATTTGGCAAACTTGGTTCGACACCCATAGAATAAAGTACTATATAATTCAATGCCGGTAAGAATACGAACAACCCCGACTTCTCATCAAGCAACGCGTCTACGTCTTGAACAGACATTATTAATCAGATTCAGCATTGTCAGCTTCCTGAAACTCATCACAGTCAATTCTGTAGACCGTTTCTCGGCTATCTAACATCATAGTATATTTTAGATTTTCCGAAGAAGTATGCAAAGTATCTATACTTTTTCTGAGCTTCAACCGGTTTTCCCAACCTTGAGCTCGTGCATCAACATATTCAATTTTTATCGGATGACTATCGTAGTCATTAAGCTTATTTATTATTCTTTTAGTTATCATGTACTGTTTGGTATGTTTTGATACATAGACAGTAAAAGGCTCATTAGAAAGAATATAGTTATGAGCATGTTGACGAGAGTTCGTGGGATAATTAGTGTATTCATTGGGACTATCGAATATTTTTCTAATATATCCGCCTTCGTCGTAGTACCCGGAACTTATTAAGTTAGCAACAAGCCTTATTTCGTCATCCTGAAACCGATTAGATAATTCGGACAGACGCTCTGCCATTTTTTTCTTCGGTGTATAGTGTGACTTCTTTTCCCAATCCTGACGGAGATACAGTGCATTCCGGATCATTGCAACATCATTCTTCGTCAGGTAATCTCTATAATAATCTACAATATCTGTCAGACGATCTTCAGTTAATGCTTTCTGAACTAATAGAATATCCTCTTGAATTTCAGGATCAAAGAATCCACCCTGCATCCATGCACCGCTGTATACTTTTTCAAAATCATCGTCAGAGAGTGCATCTATATTTATAACAACAATTTCCTCACCTTCCTTCTGTTCAATACGAGCTTGAGGAACATCAGAACCGAGAGCGTCAACTTCAATTTCGATATTTTCTAGGTTTCTATCAGAAGGTACAATATCAGAAGTGATTTCTCTAACGGTGTCCCACATCACTCGTCTATTCCATGTTTATGTTCAGCAAACTTGGCTGCAGAAGCAAAATTATCTTCAATAAAAACCTCGGAGGCATTTCCAACTCCACCTAGGTCTTCAATCTTTATTTCATTTCCAAGGTTGGACTCAACTCTATCACCGTCCTCGTCTAAAATATATCCTTCATCATCAGTAGATTTACCAGACCTTTCAAGCATCTTCTCCAGCGCGGCGGGCCTGAATGTGATGTTTGATTCCATGATTGAACAGTTCACAGGCCTAGGGCCAGTGTCTATGTCGTATTACGAGAAGCTATGATCATATATTTTGTGACTCAACGCTCGCTAACTCGTAACCGCATTCCCGTGGCCCCCTGCGCTCCGCTTGGGGGCGTGCGGTCGATCTTCCGTGTTTACCCCCCATGGGAGGGGGGTAAAGACGGCTATCTCCCTTGTGGTGTTTGGTGAGCTGGGAGAAACAGGATGGCTGAAAGACCGCCCGACCCGTTGAGGGACGGGCGGTCGGACCGTCAGAAGATGTTAGTCGGTGATCTCGAAGGTAGCGGTCTCGTCAGGATCGTAGTCAGCATCGGACTCAATCGAGGGAACCGGATCGATCGTGAACTGCTCCCCGACAAAATTGCCGTCGTCGATCGCGTCGTAGAACTCCGCGTGGTACTCGTCGGCTTCGAGATCGTGCTCTTCCCGAACCTGCTTGACGAAGTACGTCGAGTGTTCGCGCAGTGCTGGCGCGATATCGTACCCATCCTCACGGTGACCGATGACGATCATCCGAAGCCCGAGTTTGCTCTTGAACGTGACCAGTTCGTAGAAGTGTTCGTTCACGTCGTAGTTGCTGGTCTGGGCGTTCGCTTCGGTCGAGAACTCGTCGAGGACGGCGAAGATATCGTCGTACTCGTCGCAGAGATCCCGGAGTTCGGACTTTGATTCGACGTAGTGAACGCGCTCGTCGAGCGCGTCGTCGTGGAACTCCAGCGTGGTGACGTTCGTAGCGAGCACCATGTCGGGATCGTCCAGGAGCGCGAGGAACGCGAGCCACAGCGCGGTGTTCGTTTTCCCGCCGTCAGTGTGACCGACGAAGACGGGCATCCAGCCGGGCCGTCGCATCTCGTCGACGATCTTCATCAGGGTGCGCGCTTCGGAGAGGTCGACCTCTCGATGCGTTAGGCCGGTGAGGTAGGAGAGCAACGAGACGTTTCCTTCACGGACTGCGCGAGCTGCTGCTTCGCCAGCGTGTTTCATCAGCATTCGCTCGCAGAGGTCGGTCTGCTCGAATGTCGCCGGGAGATCGGGATGGTGAGAGGAGTCGTAGACGTGAGAGAGGTACTGATATCGTTCGAGTGCAGCACCCTCGAAGTACGCGCTCAGTGGATAGGCGGCTCGGTTGTCGGTGAGCCGACCGTCCTGTACTTCGCGGTACTCCGCAGCAGGGAGTGATGGGTCGCCGGACATCAGTCATCGGCCCCCGCTCGATCGGGCTGGTCGGAGAAGAGACCGGCACTGTCGGCGTTGGGATCGAGGCGATCAGGGCCAGCCGGTTGGTAGTCGTCCGGTGTTTCGGTCCACGGTGCGGGATCGTCGAGTTCGTCGATATCGGAGAGTTCGACATCACTCTGTACTCCGGCGATCAGACGGTTTGCCTGGTCGCGGAGTCCCTGCACGCGCTTCTGGAACATCTCCTGTTTCTGCTGGACGGACTCCTGCACGATATCAGTGAGATCGACGCGGACCTTCCGCCATTCCTGATATCGGTCGGTTTCAGCGAGTTCCAGCCACGAGGGTTGTGATTCGGTGATTGGCGTATCGAAGACCGCTCGAACGTCGTCGTCGAGGTCGTCCTGGTCGTCGTCAGTCTGAAGGACGACATAGCCGGCTCCGTTATCGGTCTCGCGCTGGCGCGGGAGTCCCTGAGTGAAGGCGAATTCGTTCAGGGAGTTCCCGGTAGCGAGGACGCAGTGAACCTCTTTGTGATCAGGATCTCCGATCACCAGAGGCGTAGCGTTCTGCAGAGTGATGTAGAGGTTGGCACTGAACACCATGGGACCGACGATCAGGAGGAAGAGAAACGCGGTGAGGAACGATAGGGAGAGCCATCGGAGTGTTCTCGACGGAATACCCGAAAGCTCGATGAACGAGAGGGAGAGACCAGCGACCAGTAGCAGGATACAGAGGGTGATCGGCCACTTGAACGCGATCAGGAGATCGGCGAGATGGCCGCCGGTTCCCTTGGCTTCCGTGTTGACGTTCATTGTCTGCGGGAGGTTCTTCGGGTTCCGGTCGTCAGAAGACACGGTAGACACCCCCGTTGCTGTTGCGGAACCAGTAGGCACAGGTCACGACGACTGTGGTAACGATGAACAGCGCGGTGCTACCGACGACCAGCGGATCGTAGCTGTTCGGCTGGCCGGGGAGTCCTGGTGCGCTGATCGCTTCGCGTTCCCCGAGTGGGATGCGAACTGTTTGCCCGTACTCGGAGGAGACAGTGACCATCGCCTCACCGTGATAGGTAGTCGCCGGGATCGTGATCACCGTCTCGCCGCGATCGACCTCGACGCTCGACGAGTCGACGCGGGACGGACCAGCATCGGGTTCTTCACCACCGCCGTAGAGGTCGCTGTATGCGATCGTTTGCGGTCGGTCGCTTTCGATCGTGACCTCGACTTGGTCGTTCTCTGGCTGATGGTTCACGTCGGTCACACAGGTGATATCGTTGAGACAGATCACCCGCTCATCGGGTTCCGGTTCGGTACTGTTCTCGGCTTCCTGCGCAGCGACGGAGCCGGTCAGCAGCGCGAGCAATGCAACTACGCACACGAGCGTTCTGAAAAATCGGATCATGGGTGTTGTTACGGAGTGATCAGTCGGATGTACGCCGAGGCAAGTGCCGTGAGGAAGAGAACGACTGCGACGATGCCAGCGGCGGCAGAGCCGACGAGCCCAGGTGCCTCGAACCCGCTGACATTGAGATCGGGCCAGATGCCAGCAGCTTGGTTCTGCTGGGATTCTTTGTACTTCTCGATGAGTTCGTCGTTGCGCTGTTTCATCTCTTCCCACTCCTCTTGCTCAATATAGTTGCTGTCGTCGTGGGCTTCCGAACTCTCGAACTGTGCACTGTCGTGTTCGTTTCCGTCGCTGTCGACGAAGGTCACCACATCGAAGGTCTGTTCGAGACGGATTGTCTCGTACTGTGTTTCGTCGAGATTCGACCGATACTCGATCTGGTCGACCTCGGTAATCGAGTCATCGAGCTGGGGAGAGAGGTCGATCGTCCACTCCCCGTTCTCCTCGTCGTGTGCGAGCTCGGAGTGATCGAATTCAGCGGTCTCCCCCGCGACAGTATGGACCGTGAATTGAACGTCCTCGAACGGTTCCTGAGTGATGGTCAGGACCCCGCCATCAAGGCCGTCCTGATAGCCGGTCCACTCTCCACGACCCTGCGAAATGTCGTAGTTGATATAATAGGTGTGATCAGTGGCCGTTGGGTCGATCGTATCGCCAGCGGAGACAGATGTGTTTCCGGTCACACCGAGCGACCCGTAGATCGTCGCGTCAGCTTCATGCAGATAGAGTTCTGCCTCTCGATCGAGATCGACGGCGACGTTCAGTGCCATCAGGTCGGCGATCGCCTGATCAACCTCTTCGTCACTGATTTCCGCCCACTCTCTGGGAGTGAGCAGTTCCTCAGTATCGAGGTCTCCGCTCTGTACGTCGTCGTAGACACCGCTGACCCAGTTATTGAGTCCAGCTCGAACACCTGCGAACTCGTCATGGATCAGGTCGCGGATCTCTTCCCAGTCGTCGATGTCCAGAATGTCAAATTCTTCGCTGTCTTCGTATGAGATCGTGAGGGGAGGTTCGTTACCCGATCCCCATCCATCGGTTGTGTGATGATCAAAACCGAACTCAAATTCACCATATGACATATCGCCGCTTTGAGACTGGTACTCGACCCACAACCGATCTACTTCCATTTCGCTCCCGTCTGGAAGCTCAATGAGTTCAGGTTCAACTTTTTCGATCTGCTGAACCTCGCCCGAAGTACCACCGATCACCTCGTGGATACCGGCGTCCGGATGATCACTGTACCTCTGGCTGATTGTCTCCAGTTCATCACAGGTCTCGTTCCACGACTTGTAGAAGTTCGAGAGAACCGTGGTCTCGTAGTCGTCGACGGGAGGGAGTGACGCGTCATAAACATCGTTCTGTGACTCTTGATCGTTCAGTGCCTCGATCGCCGCGACCTTCCCCTCGGCATAGGCGGGATGGCTGATCCCTTCGAGGATGTTTTTGTTGTCGATGAAATCACTCTGGTTGTTGCTATGACGCTTCCGGAGGGTTTCATACGAATTATTGTTCAAAACTTCGGGAGTCAGCCCTTCGGGTGGTGGATTTGATCCCACTACCTCGTTATCGCGGAGGTAGACGCCAGCACCGACGCCGACCTTTCCGGCAGAGTAGACACCGACAGCAGCAACAGCTGGAGGGATCGCTTTAGCTTCCTGTGTCGGGCCGTGCTGCGAACCTACGCCTACAACTGTCGCAGCTCCGGCGGCGGTCCCCTGGAGAACTCGTCTACGAGTGAGGCAGGGACCACTCTCGTCGGTCACAGTAGACCACCGGCTGCGAGAGCCGTCCCGGTGAGCGCGCTGAGCGCACCCACCGAGATCCAGATAGAGCGATCAGCGAACGATCCGGGTTCGATCTCCCCGACGATCGAGGTCGAGCCGAGCAGGAGTGTGTTGTCTGTTTCAGTCATGTTACTTGCTCACGATGAAGCCAGCTCCGAGCATCACGAGCAGCAGGACGAATCCAACGATGGGAACGCCGTGCGGCTGCAATGCCGGATCGGTTACGAAGTCACGAAACGGTGCGACGAAGCCGTGTGCGAGACAGAGTAGTATCGCCAGGAGGACGACACCGACCTCTGAGGGATGGAAGTCGCTGGGATCGCGCGTGTTCGAGGACATGAACACCACGATCAGCGCGAGCAGCGAGAGCGTGACCGGGATCAGCGGGTTGTGATACATCAGGTCGATCAGCCAGCCAGCGACTCCGGTCTGTACCGCACTGAGGAAGGTGAACAGCGCGAGGGCGACCCCTGCCATCCAGTTCACGGAGGCGAATGCGTGCGCGGGATTCCACGAGTTGCTGTGTGCCATCGTGGGTTACTCCAGAACTCGCACTTCCCAGTTGTCGTACTCGACTTCGTTACCGTCGTCGTCGACGAACGAGCGGGTTTCCTCAGTGTGGAGGATGCCAACGACATCGCCTTCGCCGAGTTCTTGCTCCTCGAAGACGCGATCGATCTGGCCGTTTGACCACATCGAGACCACGTCACCGAGGCCGCGGGCAAGCTCGAGGACGGTCGTGTTGTAGTCGCCGCAGTTGGGGTTCACCGAGCGAACTTCACCCACGACCTTCTCGCCGCGATCGAGTTCGATCCATTCGGTTTCGTAGTCGTCTTCGTTGCTTTCCGGTTCGACAGGTTCGAGATCTTCGAACGCTGGGGTTTCTTGAGTTGCCATAGCTCCATTCGAATCAGATGCTAGAAATAGGGGTTAGAGTATCCCCTCGCTTGGTGAAAGTAAAAACGAAGGTATTGGAGTTTAGTAGCGAGAGATCTGACGGGAAAGTGCGAGCTACGACTTTGTTGAAGGCTCCAACGGTTAGACTGATCGTATGTTTATAGATTCACAAAACGAGCGTGAAACTGAGAAGAGAGTAGCACGACAGAAATTATTGATTTTGCTCCAGACCAGTATACGACTCAGTTTCCCAATCAATATCTGGGTCTGATTGCATATCTGGGTCTCCTTTTGTCAAAATCAAACATCGATCAATAGCATCTTTTTCTTTTCGGTCCTCTTCATGATCGTATTTTAACCGATTGAAAACTACATACGCTCGGCTATCTAGATCATAAGCATCGCTAATGATGCCATGAACATCGAAATCTGTTCTATTACGGGCCTCTTCTGCAATAATCGCGGCAGTATTGAGTGTCCGCTTGCCGGAAGCCAGGTTCTTTTGAACGTCACCAACAATTAGTACTGCAACGCTATCAGGTGCCAAAACGTCATACATCGAGTGCAGACACTCTCGCATAAATCTCCGGTATTTATCGGTGTCTTCGGTAATATCGAGCTTATTACGCTCTGATTTACGGTCCTCATTGAGCCACCAGAGTCGAATCCAATTATTCCAAGTGTAGTCCAGCGTCTGCATATAGGGCGGCGAAGTGACTATTAAATCAACAGATTCTTTCTCAAATGAGTTGAGAAGGTTTCTCGAATCACCACGAGTAATCTTAGTTCGCTCACCTAGTGATGCTGGTACGGTATCTTCGTGTGCCAACTCTTGTTTTCGGAGTGCCTTTGGCCGGATATCCCGTTCGGGCCGTTGCAGATCATTCTTTTTAGCATACTTGCGTACATAATTTGCAGTTCCGGAGTATGTATCCTTTGTCTGAAGTGATAGATACATTTTGCTGGGGCCGTGCAGAATCCCACACATAATCCCATTTAGATAGGTTGCCTTTCTGCTGTCATCCTCGTGTAGAACTTCTCGGAGACGGAGAATTTGATCTAGTGTATGATCCGAATAAAACACTTTCAAGTCATCATTGTCAAGAAGTCGCATTTCCTCATTGTCCACTTTGCGGGCTTCATCCAGTTTGGTATCAAGATATGGTTCAAACTCGGACGTGCTCAAAGGATTACACTTTGCCTTTGAAAGGACATATGCGTAAGAGAAGGCATCGTTTGCGTATCCATTCCGATTTTGAAGCGCAGCTTCAAGTGGAGTGGTACCGCCACCAGAAAAGGGATCTAAAACAGTGTCTCCACTCTTACTAAAACGTCGGATGAAATAGTGTGCAAGAGATGGGGGAAACCCTCCAATATAGGGAGCTAGCCTGTGAAGGCTGTGACCCCAATTTCTATGTGCATCTTTCCAAGTAGATTGGAGATCTTCAGTAGTTTCTGCTACGACGTTTTCTTCGGATAACTCTTTATCTTCTGATGATTTAGACATGGCTTCAGACTCTCTTGTTCAACACGCTTCTCGCGATGCCCATAGTATTATTCATTCGGACCCATTTGAAATACTATTTTTATATTTACGATGAATTGTCCTCAGTAAATTCCCTAGAGAACAACTCTAGAACCCGTGAGCCGGTTTTTAATGGGATAGATGCCTGCTGATGTGCCAATGTGATCGGAATAGTAGCATCATCATAAAGGGAAGTTTCAACACGGTCTATCGCCTCAAGCGTTTTCCGCATTAAAGGATAATTGGTCGGGTCATACTTATCAGACCCGTCTGGAAGTTTTGGAAGATCAAGCACGAACATCCTTTCAGATTCTGATTTGTAGATGAATGGCCATCCATAGTGGTCTCGTGTTCCATATTCTAACCGAGTGGTCCCGGACTTAACATACTCATAGATGTACTCGTTATCCATTCCCAATACCGACCCAGCAGGCATGTTGTCCTTGATATTCACTGCATGATCTTTGAATTGACCACTCTTTTCGATACCCACGATAATTGGCGGTGAATAACCGTTTGCACGCTGTTTATCAGTAACTCGTTTAATCGTATCAAGTACAGGTTCATGGAACCAAGCAGGTGTATCGTAGACTGCTAATGGACCATCAATAACGAACCCGACCCGAGATAATCTGCTTGGATTACTTTCGGACAAATAACGCAGGTATGCGCAGAGTGTCAAATGCTCAAGCACCTGCATCACCGCCGATATCGCAGCACCATTTGCCTGTGTTTCACTCACATTCTCATGCGTTCGAAGAGAATCAGTTGGGTAAACTTCAATACCGCATTCCTCGCAGATTCCGAAATCATAAATATCTGTGTGGATGTGCGCTTCGGCCCCTTCTGTTGGGCAGTCCGGGTTCGGGCACCGGTAAACATCTACAGTCCTACTGTCGATATGACGTGGGTCGGACTGAATGACATCCATAAATATTTCGAGGTACGTTTTCCCCTCGATCTCACGACTCAGAAACGTATTATAAAGGTGTTGTCGCCAACTATCCAAAGTTGTCTCAGCGTCTCCAGCTGTATAATTGCTACTTGGAAGAATGATTGGCTGGGAGACACTCTCCTCGAGGTCTTCCACTCGAGATGGATCTACAAACCGTTGTTGTTGTTGTTCTACGAGGATATCCAGTTTCGTGAGAACCGCAGCAATCTGTATAAATCCGATTCGACTACTCGGATACTCTTCGTTAACGGGGACTTCTTGGAGCGAACCATCAATGGATAAGAGATATTCTGGTTCTTCGCCTTCGTTTGGCAAGTCTTCAACATCGACGGAGTTCTCTTCAATTGGTGCTTCGTCCGGGTCAACTTCTTTTGTCTCGAAGTTTTCTAGTTCTTCCTGGACGAGTTCATTTTCAATGATGGGAACGTGTCCTAGACGACGAGCGGTTTCGTAGATATCTCCTCGTTTCTGTGGCATTTTTAGAGGGTTTCTTGCCGACTGCTGTCACCGTCTCCGTAACGCTGTTCGTACCGGTTACCGGCTCGAGTAATGAGGTCTTGATCAAATTTGTCTATTTGCGTTGGAACAATGAACTGCCCAGAGAGGGTTTTTACGCGGGCAAACCCTACGTCCTCAGCTTCGAGAGTTAACCGCTCAAAATCCTCAAAATTGTAGTATCTAGAGAGTTCTTTGGTTTCGTTACGATTGTTGAGGTGAGTTACAATCCAGTTAGCTGTGTTCGCAAGCACACGCCCATCGACACCGCTGACTTCTTGGGTTGCATAGATCAGGCCAATATTGTACTTAGCAGCTTCTTTCGCTAGCCGGACGTACGGGTCGGTAGCATCTGCATCGTCAAGATAGTCGCTGCCGAATAGGCGGTGTGCTTCTTCGACATAGACCTCAATATTGTGCGGTTCCTGACCGTTGGTGAACATGTCCACCTGTCGCTCTACGACTCGTTCGACGATTGTTTTGGAGATTCGCTGATTGATCTCATCTGTCCCACTGGTTAGATCAACAATCACGATATCTCCATCAGCGAGACTGTCGTAGATGATATCCGGATAGTAGCCCTGTGTACCCGGATCGTGATATCGCCGTAGCTCTTCCAATATTTGATAACCATTACCGGCCTCTTGGTTAAACATCGTTAACATTGCCTCAACATCGTTGGTGATCCAGTCTTCATCGGCGTTGTTGATGTCCTCGCGGTTGTTCGCGACGATATCCCAGAATTCCTCAAGCCGGTTCTCATCAACAAACGACCAGCCTGATGGGCCGAAGTCAGAGTTTTCGAAGTCTGGATCGTTGTCATCCAAATGCGCATTTACCGCATTACGGACGTTGACATTCGTCGGTATCGGGGTACTGAAACCATTTGGAGTCTCGAATCCTGCTCGGATCAGACAAGCATACAGGGCAGACTGACATCTGACCGCCTCATTGACTTCTCCCCGGTTATCATCCTGTTGTTCCGGAGCAACAGGGTTAGCTGCTTTGAACGAATTAACGTAGTCTCTGTCTCGGGTGAGATGAAGTTTGATTGTTTGCCATACTTCATCGATTTGTTGATAATCGAAGAAGTCGATCTGTAGTGATTCGACATCGTCTCCTCCTCCACCCCAGCTGTAAACGGTTACAACATCATCATGAATATCTGCTAAAGCGGTTTCGTCGTCCTGAGTATTCACATTTGCATACTCCCCAGCTGGGTCGAATAGGAGCTGCCCGATCTCTTGATCGGTCTCAACAGCGTGCTCGAAAATATTTGTTGCGAGCACTTTCATCGTGTTCGACTTTCCTGTACGGGTCATCCCAAACAGGGCTGTCTTATTGCCGACAACGTCGTTGATATCAAGAGGTACGGTGGCATCATAGAGCTCCGAGTTTCGCTCAGTGGAGGTATAACGCACCCTCCCAAGCCGAATTACGGAGTCGTCTGATTCACTCTGATCGAGTTGAATCAGTTGGAAGATTTTTGAGAGTGCTTCTGGCCTTGGTTTATATACCTTGTACCGTGCCGAAGAATAGAACGTTTCAACGTCACTGCCAAACTGGACACCGTCGTCGGTTTCATATATCGTTCCCAGTATTTTTGCGTTGATCCCGGAGAACTGGATTTCGTTCTTTGTGAGAACATCCATGATTTCCTCGCTCGAACCCGGTACATTCCTTGTGTCAACTCCCGTGTCGTTCGTTATTTTTCTGCGCATCGCCTCCTCACGAACTTTCATAAGATCGTCCTCTGCCGGAAGTTTTTCCGGGCCTGTGGCACGAAGGAGTACAGCGTATGCGTCTTCCTCCTCGAATTCATCTGGGTTTTCCCAGTCTGTCGCCGTGGCGAGGAGGTAACAATGGCGAGGTATTCCACCAGCATCGTCTTTCCATTTGTCGTTACTGACGATGACGCCTTCGTCATAATTCATATAATAAATGCCGCCTACAAGGTCCGAACCTTCAATTATTGGCCGGATGGCTTGATCATCGAGGGCCATCTCGTCCATCAAATCAGGAGTCATGTCAATACGGTATGAGGCCTTGGTAATAAACTTGGTCACACCTTAGTAAAAATAGAATACAATAACTAAAGAATATTCTCGACAAGTGAATCAGATACCCGTTGTTGGATATTTATCGATGTGAAGGTCAAAATGTCAAATTGAACTCACACCCAACTACTGTAGTACCCCAGTACTGTGGGCTGTAGATGGGACTCGATACATCAAGCTCCATGAAACTCACCATACCGCTTCTACGGGTGGGGGTCGGTCACCGGTTGAACGGTACGAGATTGATGAACAATCATCATGTGCTAGCTCTTCGAGAACCTGAATGTTCACCGTGTTATTGGGTGCGGGCATATCCCAATACGCGTAGGTTCCAAGAAACTCAACATCGACAAGCGTCCCACGAATCAGGTCATGAAGCGTTGACTGAGCCCGATTACTGTCGATATCGATCTCGGGATAGCAAGCATGAGACTCGTGAGCGAGATCAGCATGGTACAGGACTGAGCTTTTCGTAGCTTCGTGAACAGCTCGACGAACTTCGTCTGACTGCTGATCGTCGAGAGCAATGTCTTCCTCGATAGTCTTCGAGATCGACCAAAATCGCCGCTGGGTACACCAGTACATCGCCAGCTTCCAGAACGCTGCCTTCCCGTCGTCGTCGAGTTCATGGTCGCCGTTTTCGAGTGAGTCTGTACTATCGAGCAGGGCGGCGTAGGTTTCGGAAATGTACTTGCCGATGTAGCTGCCAGCCGTTTTTTGATAGGCAACTTCGTCGGAGCCGTCCATGTTGATCAACCCGTCCTTCTTGTGCCAGCGCGCTTTGTCCTCGATCCACTCTTCGGAATGCTCGTGATCGCCGTACCTGTACCAGCTGACGAAGCCTTCGTCGGAGTTGAACTGCGCGTCGGGCAGTTCGTCGAGGTCGTCGCGGTAGGTGAGGGGATAGAGATCAACGATCTTCCCCTGGCCGTAGCGGTCCCAGTATTCGGAGAGTTCGTTCTTGTCGATCAGCCACGGCATTCCGTCGGTGTCGCGCGTCGGGACGTTGAAAAACAGGACGTGTAGGTGGGGATAGCCCGCGCTGGTGAACTCCAAGACCTTCACATATTCCAGTCGTTGCCGAGGTCGTCCCGACACGGCTCCCTCCTGACCGAAGTGGAAGTTCGAGGAGTCGAGTGCCGAGCTCCAGGAGGGCACGCCCTCGCGCCGAGTGTCTTTCACCGTCGACGGATCAGACTTGAGGAACTGCGTGAGTCTGTGGAAATTCTCGTTGATATCCTGAATCGCACTCCAGAGCGAGTCGTGCTGTTTCGGATCGGTGGTGAGAGTACAGAAAACACCGTTGTCACCGTGTTCGTAGCCCCATTCGAGGGAGGACTGCAAGCGCGCGAAGGCTTTGTTGACGCGACCTTCGGAGGTGAATCGGGTATTGAAACGTTTCGTCATCCGGCGTTTGTCCTGGCCGGTTCGTCTTCCTGAAAAGTGAACGTCGAAGACGAGTCTGTAATCGTTAGTTCGTTGGATGTAACGACGCAAGCTGTTCGCAAAGAGTTCCTTCTGGGAGTCGGATAGCTGTTTGAGTCCCGAAGTAGTGGATTTGAGGAGGTTCTGGCAGTATTCTCGATCGTAGACGAGTTCGTTCGATTCTGTGTCTGTTTCAGTAATGCCTTCTGAAATCAAGTCAAGTAACTCAAGTGTGGGATGCGCGACCCGTCCGGCGTTGGAGTCCTCTAAGCGGACGAGATCGTGGTCTTGAGCGAGTTCTTCGAAAAAGCGGAGGGTGAACTGGTAGTCGTCGTCGGAGCCATCGAGCGCGGTCCAGCCGCTTTCGTCGTAAATGCGATTCATCGCGGCGTCGTACCGCTGCTCGGCGGATGGGCTGAGGAACTCGGGTTCTGTGTGAGTGTTCGCTCTGTTGCCTTTCAGCACCAGATGCGTCATGCTGGTGAGCAGGTAGCCCTCTGGGTGTTGAGCGAGAAACTTGAGGAGTCGAACGCGATCGCGGTTGCGGTCAGTCAGTTCGTCGGAGTCGGAGGTCTGGCCGTAGGCTGTGAGTCCTCGATCGGACAGGTAGTCCACCAAGGTGGATGTGTTACATCTTGAGGTGTCGATCGAGGCCGTCGACATCAGCTTTCGAGGTCCTCGTAGCACCGCGAGGTTCGAGCTGTGAACTCGTCGGGATCGGTGGGTGCGCGGAGATCGATGAGCGCGGCTTGCTTGGCCGCTCGAACACAACCGGAGCAGAGATCGATCTGCTCTTCGAGCGAGCCAATGACCGCGATCTCGTATCGACGGCATCCGCACTGATACGCGCGGAGGTCATCGTACGCGATCGGTGTTGCGTCACTCTCGTCGTAGCAGGAGCGACAGAGCGCGCGCTCGCCCGCGTGAGTACGAACGAGTTCCTCGCTGTACTCTTCGCACTCCGCGCAGTAGCCGGGAACGCCGTACGTGGGCGTCCCGGTCACAGGACCACCTCACGAGGAAGAAGTATCGAACCACGAACAGTGACCCGTCTCTGAGGAGTTTGGAACAGCGGGAAGAAAAGCGGCGAAAAACGCCGCTTTACTTTTATATTCAGTGGGTTTGGGCAGATTTGAACTGCCGGCCTCCTCCATGTCAAGGAGGTGTCATAACCAGACTAGACCACAAACCCGGTCTGGTGCGCTTCTTTCTGCACTCACAGATATCCCGGGGATACAATTGAAGGTTTCGGATTCGGCCGCCGGTTGCGGGTTCCCCACACGCAAGTCGTGCGACACGCTTAAGTCAGTGTACGAATTTGTACATTGTAAGACTAAACAGTTCATTGGTGGTCTCTAATGCAAGAGTATATCGAACGCGTGACCGAGGGCGAGGACCTGACACAGAACGAGGCACGGCAGGCCGCAAGCGCCGTGTTCGAGGACGCCACGGAGGCACAGATCGGGGCGCTGCTGACCGCGCTTCGGGCGAAAGGCGAGACCGAGACCGAGATCGCGGGCTTTGCCGAGGGAATGCGCGATGCTGCACGGACGATCACGCCCGATCGGACGCCGCTGGTCGACACCTGCGGCACGGGCGGGGACGACTACGATACGATCAACGTCTCGACGACGAGCGCGATCGTCGCCAGCGGGGCGGGCGTCCCCGTTGCCAAGCACGGCAACTACTCGGTGTCGTCGAACTCGGGCAGTGCGGACGTCCTGGAGGAGGTCGGCGTCGACGTCGAGGCCGAGCCCTCGGCGGTCGAGGGGGCCATCGAGACCGACGGGATCGGCTTCATGCTCGCGCCGGTGTTCCACCCGGCGATGAAGGCCGTGATCGGCCCGCGCAAGGAACTCGGGATGCGAACGGTGTTCAACGTGCTCGGGCCGCTGACGAATCCGGCGGGGGCGGACGCACAGATTGTCGGCGTCTACGATCCCGAGCTCGTGCCAGTGCTGGCCCGGGCGCTTGCGCAGATGGACGTCGAGCGCGCGCTCGTCGTCCACGGCGCGGGCATGGACGAGATCACGGTTCACGACGAGACGACCGTTGCGGAGGTTTCCGGCGACGAGAGTACGGAGTACACCCTGACGCCCGCCGATCTCGGGCTGGACGTTCACCCGATTGACGCCGTCTCGGGCGGGACGCCGAGCGAGAACGCCGCCGACATGCGCGGGATCGTCGAGGGCGACGTCGAGGGCGCGAAACGCGACATCATCCTCGCGAATGCGGGCGCGGCGGTCTACATCGCAGGCGAGGCCGACTCGCTCGAAGCCGGTGTCAACGCCGCCCGCGAAGCGATCGAGTCTGGCGCGGCGGCCGACAAACTCGAACAGCTACGGACGGGCGTATGACGCGGGTCAAGATCTGCGGGCTGACGAGCGAGCGAGACGTCGAGACGGTGGTCGACGCTGGTGCTGACGCGCTCGGCTTCATCGTCGACGTGCCGGTCGATACCCCCCGGGAGCTGACCGTCGACCGTGCCGCCGAACTCGTCGCTTCCGTCCCGCCGTTTGCCTCGACGGTGCTCGTGACGATGCCCGAAACGCCCGAGGGCGCAATCGAACTCGTCGGGCGGATTCAGCCGGACACCGTCCAGCTCCACGGCGACCTGTCGCCCGCGGAGGCTGCGGCAGTGACTGATCAGGTCCTGGCGACCACGATCAAGGCGGTCGACGCCGACGAGCCCGAGCGCTGCGCCGAATACGTCGATTCGGTCGACGCGTTACTCGTTGACTCCGTCGACGGCGAGGGCGGGGGCGGCACCGGTGAAACCCACGACTGGGAGCGCACCGCGACAGTCGTCGCCGATCTCGACGTGCCGGTGATCCTGGCCGGTGGGCTCACTCCCGAAAACGTCGGCGAAGCGGTCGAGACCGTCGCCCCGTACGGCGTCGACGTTGCGAGCGGCGTCGAGCGCGAGCACCCCGATGCGGAGGGCTTGCGGAAGGACGCCGATGCAGTAGCGCGTTTTGTCGCCAATGCGAACGCGACCAGCGAGGCAACGATAGCATGACCAAACTCACGCCCACCCGAGAAGAGTTCAGCCAGCACGTCGCCGACGCCGCTGACGACGAAACGGACGCGGTCGTCGTGCGCACGGCGGTCGATCTCGACGTCGATGTCTCGCCCCTGTCGGCGTATGCGGCGCTGACGGGTCGGACGACCGACGTCCCGTCTGCCGATTACGCGTTCTTGCTGGAGAGTGCCCAGAAGACGGCGTCAAGCGATCCTGATGGCGCGTTCCGCCCGGCATCTGCGACCGCGGACCGACACGCACGCTACTCCTTCGTGGGCTACGACCCGGCGGCAGTCGTGACCGTGGACCCCGACGAGACCACGGTCGAGGTCCTCGGCGATGACCGCTACGCAGACCTGATCGACCCTGCAGGCGAGGATGCTACTGACACGCTCCGCTCGGCCCTGCCCGACGCCGCCCTCACGGGGTTCGAGAACGGCGACCGCCGCCAGCTCGATGGTGGGCTGGTCGGATTTCTCGCGTACGACGCGGTCTACGATCTCTGGCTCGACGACGTTGGGATCGAGCGTCCCGATTCGCGGTTTCCGGATGCCCAGTTCGTCCTGAACACGAAGACGCTGATCTTCGATGAGGTCGCAGAGTCGCTCTCGCTCGTTTTCACGCCGGTCGTACGCGAGGGCGACGACCCCGACGCGATCTACGACGACCTCGTGGCGGAGGCCGAACGTGTCGAGGAACTGCTCGCCGACGCGAGCGAGCCCGACTGTGGACCGTTCGTTCGTGATCGCGAGGTCGCCGGACCGCAAGACGAGTACGAGGACGCGGTACGCGCGGCCAAAGAACACGTCCTCGATGGTGACGTCTATCAGGCCGTCGTCTCTCGAAAACGCGAGCTCTACGGCGACGTTGACCCGCTCGGGTTCTATCGCGCTCTGCGCGAGATCAACCCCTCGCCGTACATGTACCTGCTCGGCTACGACGATCTGACCATCGTCGGTGCGAGCCCCGAAACGCTCGTTTCGGTCGAGGGTGAGACGGTGACGTCGAACCCGATCGCAGGGACCTGCGACCGTGGCGAGAGCCCGGTCGAGGACCGCCGACTGGCGGGCGAGATGCTCGCCGACGACAAGGAACGGGCCGAACACACGATGCTCGTCGACCTCGCGCGCAACGACGTGCGGCGGGTGAGTGAACCCGGATCGGTTCGGGTCGACGAGTTTATGAACGTCCTCAAGTACTCCCACGTCCAGCACATCGAGAGTACGGTCACGGGAACGCTTGCGGCCGATGCAGATGCCTTCGACGCCACTCGTGCCTCGTTTCCTGCCGGAACGCTCTCGGGCGCGCCGAAGATCCGCGCGATGGAGATCATCGACGATCTCGAACGCGAACCGCGGGGGATCTACGGCGGCGGCGTCGGCTACTTCTCGTGGACCGGCGACGCCGACATGGCGATCGTCATCCGGACCGCGACGATCGAACACGGCGAGGAGGATCGGATCACTGTACAGGCGGGGGCGGGACTGGTCGCCGACAGCCAGCCGGAAGCGGAGTACGAGGAGACCGAGAAGAAAATGGGTGGCGTTCTGGCAGCGATCGAGGAGATCGAGACACCCACCCCGGCGTCGGAGGTGAGCCGATGAGCGGTACCGCGGAATCGCCCACGACGACCGACACCGGGGACCGACCGACGGTTCTCTTCATCGATAACTTCGACTCCTTTACGTACAATCTCGTCGAGTACGTCAGCGAGTACGCGGATACCGCGGTCCTGCGGAATACCGCGTCGCTAAATGACGTGCGTGCCGAGCAACCGGATGCCATCATCATCAGTCCGGGGCCGGGCCATCCGAAACACGATCGGGATGTCGGGGTCACGATGGACGTGCTCCGGGAAATCAGCCCGGAGATGCCGACGCTCGGCGTCTGTCTCGGTCTCGAAGCGGCGGTCTACGAGTACGGCGGGACGGTCGGCCGTGCGCCCTCACCGATTCACGGAAAGGCCTCGTCGATCGAGCACGACGGCTCGGGCGTCTTTGACGGGCTCGACCAGGGCTTTCGGGGCGGTCGGTACCACTCGCTGGTCGCAACGGAGGTGCCGGACTGTTTCGAGGTGACGGCAAGTGCAGAGCACGCTGGCGAAGAGCTAGTGATGGGAATCAGACACCGCGAGTACCCGATCGAATGCGTCCAGTTCCATCCCGAAAGCGTCCTGACCGGGGTCGGTCACGATCTGATCGAGAACTTCCTCGACGGCCTCTAGATACCGACGAGCGTCAGTCCGTAGAGGATGGCGACGCCGACCGCAGCAATGGTGAGGAGTTTCCAGGCGAGGCTGAGCAGAAATCGGCCGACGATCGTCACGAGTGCGAGAAGCACGATGCCCACCAGCGCCTGTGCGAGCGGGTCCGAGGGCATTGCGTCGACGACCAGTGGTACTGCGGCAGGGGAGATCGCACTGAGCATGCAGGGTACCTATCAGGCCTGCATGATAACCTTTGTGGGCGGCAACTGGCACGTACCATGTCAGCCAATCGTCGAAAGTGAAACCCAAAGAGGGCTCCGTGATCGGCGACGATAGGATCACTTTCACTCCGCGAATGACCTAGTATTAATACGCCCGACCGTTAGTGTACGTACGAACTCGGGCCAGCGACTATGAGGGGGAACAGTTCGCACGTTGACATAAAACAGACGTATCTATGAAATCAGAGTTGTTTTAGTGCAAACACAACCCAATTCAGTCGTTTTATGAGGATGGAATCAGTACCAATGGTCCGTCACCGATTACCCCGAACTATGACGCACACAAACTACAAAATTGCCGGACAGTATCGTTATTCGACCGTGGTGAGCGCCGCATGAGCGACGCGGAGCTCTCAGCGGACGACCTCTCCTTGCCGATCAAGCGGACGGTCGGAGATTCGCTTGAGGATCGACTCACCGGGAACGCCTATAACAATATTCTCCCGGCTCGCTACCTGCGCAAGGACGCCGATGGCGAACTCGTCGAGACGCCCGAAGAGCTCTTCGAGCGCGTCGGCGAGAACGTCGCGCTGGCCGAGGCGGTGTTCGAGGCCGAGAAACAGGGCACGGAGATCACCGTTACGCCCGACCAGCTCAAACCCGGTCATCCGCGCCGCGACGAGCTAGCAGCGGAAGTATTCGGCAAAGGGACGACCGCCGAAGACGACGCCGAGACGACGCTTTCGGTGTACAACGTCAACAAGTTCGCCTACGAGACGATCGTTCCCGAACTCCCCGCCGAGGTGCGCGAGCACGTCGAGGGCGTCGCCGACGAGTTCGTCGAGATGATGGAGTATCTGGACTTCATGCCGAACTCGCCGACGCTGATGAACGCGGGCGACGAGCTCCAGCAGCTCTCGGCGTGTTTCGTCGACTCGCCCGGCGACGACATCGACGACATTCACCAGACCGCAAAGGAGGCCGCACAGGTGTTCCAGAGCGGCGGCGGCATGGGCTATGCCTTCTGGAAGCTTCGCCCGTACGGCGATCCGGTCGGCTCGACCGGTGGTATCGCATCGGGACCGATCACATTCATGCGCACGTACGACCAGATGTGCGAAACGATCGCACAGGGGGGTGCGCGTCGTGGCGCACAGATGGGCGTCATGCGCGTCTCCCACCCCGATGTTATCCAGTTCATCCACTCGAAGAACAAGGACGTCTCGCTGGCCGAGACGCTGCGACTGAACGACCCCGACGACTTCACGCACAACTCCTTTGCCGACGCGCTCGAAGAGGCCCGTGAACTGATCGACGACGAAGGGAAAGTTCCCAAACACCTTCGCAACGCCGTCGAGGGACACCTCTCTAACTTCAACATCTCCGTCGGCATCACCGACGACTTCATGGACGCGCTCCAGAGCGGTGAGGAGTTCACCTTCACCAACCCACGCACCGAGGAGCCCCATATCGCGACGCCCGAAACCAAGGAGCTCTACGACATGTTCGATCTCGGCGAGCACGTCGAGGTCGGCGAGGTACTCTCGATCCCCGCCGAGGCGCTCTGGGAGCGGATCATCCAGGGTGCCCACGAGAACGGCGAACCGGGCGTCATCTACCTCGAACGGGTGAACAAACGCCACTCGTTCGACGTCGAAGAACATCCCGACCATCAGATCCTCGCGACGAACCCGTGCGTTACGGGAGAGACGCTGATCAGCACCGAAAACGGGCTCGTTCCGGCCGAAGAACTGTATGAGCAAGGTGTTGCGCGGGATGTCGTCGTCGATGGGCGACTCAGCGAGGACCGCATAAAAGAAGCGTCCAGTGTCTACAAAACCGGCGAAAAAGACATTTACAAGCTGACAACTGAGGAAGGATACGAGCTACGTCTAACCGCAGACCACCGGGTAATGACGGCTGATGGCTGGGTCGAAGCTCAGGACCTCGATGCAGGTGATACCATCAACGTCCAGAACCGCAAGGGTGAATTCGGACAGCACGGTAGCGCGGAGGAAGGTCGCGTACTTGGATGGCTCGTCGGAGATGGCCACCTCAAACACGGCGAAGAGCGCGCCGTTCTCAACTTCTACGACGAAGACTCCGAGATCTCCGGACAGTTCGCAGACGACGCTAATACTGTCGTACGTGAGCCGACCGGTAACGCGGATTACGAGATCGGCGTCAACGAGATTTCGCGAGACGATGACTATCGCGGGCCGCAGGCGATCGAGCAGCGGATCCGATCGACCCGGCTCTACGAGTTCGCCGAACAGGCCGGGCTCACGGAGAACAAGTTACAGGTTCCCGACGCGGTCATGCGCGGTAGCGAAGAGATGGCGCGGGAATTCCTTCGTGCGCTGTTTACCGCCGACGGCGGTGTACAGGGCAACGTCGAAAAAGGCGTCTCGGTGCGACTGACGAGCACCGATACGGACCTGCTCAAAGACGTACAGCGCCTACTACTTAACTTCGGCATCTTCAGTAAAATCTACGAGGAGCGTCACGAAGCGGGGCTTCAGGAGATGCCGGATGGAAACGGTGGCACGGCAGAATACGAGCGTCAGGCCGATCACGATCTCCTGATCTCGAAGGACGATCTCCTTCGGTTCCGCGAGGAGATCGGCTTCATGCTTGACTCGAAGAACGAAGCACTCGACGAACGGATCGATGCATACGACCGTGGTCCGTACAGCGAGTCGTTCGACGCGACCGTCGAATCGGTCGAGCATGATGGCCACGAAGCGGTCTACGACCTGACCGAACCTGACACGAGCTCGTTCATTGCTAACGGTCTCGTCGTTCACAACTGCGGTGAGCAGCCGCTCGAAGAGTACGAGGCCTGTAACCTCGGCCACATCAACCTCTCGACGCTCGCCGACGAGGACGCCCCGGACTGGCGTATCTGGTCCGAGGAACACGGCGACGAGTACGAGAGTCAGGAGGCGGCGATCAACGCCTTCCTTGAGGAGGCGATCGATTTCGAGGAACTTGACCACCGCGTCGAGTACGGGACACGCTTCCTCGAAAACGTCGTCACGATGTCGGATTTCCCGGTCGAGAAGATCGAACAGAAGGTCCGAGAGATGCGCAAGATCGGGCTGGGGATCATGGGACTGGCCCAGCTGTATATTCAGCTCGGTATCGCCTACGGTAGCGAGGAGTCCAACGAGGTCGCCAGCCAGCTGATGACCCACATCAACCACGGCTCGAAAGCGGCCTCTCGGGAGCTCGCCGAGGACCGCGGTCCCTTCGCCGACTGGGAGGACTCGAAGTACGCCAACCCGACCGAGTACCGCGAGTGGTTCGAGCGCCAGACCGGCGAGGACGCAGACGACTGGGAAGACGGCTACCCGATGCGTAACCACAACACGACGACCATCGCGCCGACCGGTACGACCTCGATGATCGGCAACACGACTGGTGGCTGTGAGCCGATCTACAACGTCGCCTTCTACAAGAACGTCTCCGGCGACGTTCAGGGCGACGAGATGCTCGTCGAGTTCGACGACTACTTCCTCCGCACGCTGGAGGACAACGATATCGATGTCGACGCGGTGAAAGAGGAGGCACAGGAACAGATGGCCGCCAACGAGTTCGACGGCGTGGACGGCCTGACGACCGTCCCGGACGCCATCGGCGAGCTGTTCGTCACGACGGGCGATCTCAGCGCCAAACAGCACGCTGCGATCCAGTGTGCCTGCCAGAAAGGCGTCGACTCTGCCATCTCGAAGACGGTCAACGCGCCCAACGACTCGACGGTCGACGACGCCAAGGACGTGTTCGAGTGGGTCTACGACCACGGCGGGAAAGGCGTCACCTACTACCGTGACGGCACCCGCTCGAAGCAGGTGCTGACCACGCGTGCCCAGAACACCGAGTTCGCCGACGAGCAGGAGGCCGCAGCGGCGCTGGTCGAACAGATCGAGGAGGTCTTCGGCGGCCTCGAAGGGTTCCTCGAGAACGAGGACGTACAGGCCGCGCTCGACCAGCAGGTCGAAGAGCTACTCTCCGTTGCGGACGGCGAAGATCTCGATGCCGAGTACGCCAGCAAGCGCGCCCGGCCGGACGTGCTCCACGGCGTCACCCAGCGCATCGACACCGGCTACGGGAAGCTCTACGTCAACATCAACGAGGATCCCGAGGCCGAGCGACCGTTCGAGCTCTTTGCCAACATCGGCAACTCCGGTGGCTTCACCGCCTCCTTCACCGAGGCGCTGGCAAAGACCATCTCGACGGCACTCCGTTCGGGCGTCGATCCCGAAGAGATCGCCGACGAACTGCAGGGGATCCGCTCGCCGAAAGTCGCCTGGGACAAGGGCGAACAGATCCAGTCGATCCCGGACGCCATCGGCACCGCGATGCGCCGGTATCTCGACGGCGAGATCGAGAAGGCCTACCCACAGCAGCAGAGTCTCACCGAACTCGAAGACGAGGCTCCCGAAACCGACGGCGGCGTCAGCGCGGAGAGCCGCTCCGAGGTCGATGTCGGGACGCCCGACGCCCCGGCAGAAGCACCTGACGGCCCCGAAGCCGAGCAGTCCGACGCCTCACAGGACCTGATCGACGCGGGCGAGAGCCCCGAGTGTCCCGAGTGTGGCTCGCTGTCGCTGTACTACTCCGAAGGCTGCAAGACCTGCGAGTCGTGTGGCTGGTCGGAGTGCTGACGTAGCCTCGTCTGACGCCCTTTTTTCGCACGATCGCAACGCCCCGGCAAAAGAGCTATTTTGGTCTGCATACAACTGTATGCATATGTCCAAGAGTATCCGGCTCTCGGAGGACGCCTACGAGCGTCTAGCCGCACACAAACGTGAGGACGAGACGTTTTCGGATGTCGTCATGCGCCTCGCTGGCGAGCGATCACTGCTCGAAATCGCTGGCGTTCTCAGCGACGAGGAAGCCGACGAACTCCGCGAGGCGGTCGCGGAGCGGCGAAAGCGGCGAGCCGACGGACTGGAAGACATCGCGGATGAACTGGAGCATGCGTAGTCGTGCTGCTCGATACTTCCTTTCTGATAGATCTGATGAACGGCGAAGAGGGTGCCGTCGAGAAGGCCAAAGAGCTAGAGGCAAACCTCGTCCAGCAGCGCCTCTCCGCGATGACCCTGTTCGAGTTGTACTACGGTGTTGCCCGTGCGAGCCGATCGGAGGACGAGCGGGAAACGGTTGAGTCGGTCCTCGCATCAAAGCCGATCCATCCCGCGGATACCGCAGTGATGCGCAAGGCAGGTCGTCTCTCGGGCGAACTGGCGAACGACGGAACGCCGATAGGTGACGGTGACGTGATTATCGCTGCAACGGCACAGGTCGTCGACGAACCCGTGCTGACGCGAAATGAATCCGACTTCGAACGACTTGGCGTCGACATCGAGAGCTACTGAACACGTCTGACGCGCTTTTTTTGTACTCCGCCGACATACGGCCGATAGATACCGACGATCCGTCTGGAGATCCCTGACGCGCTCGCCGAGAGCCTCGATACCGAGCGGGAGCTGCTGGGCTTTGACTCGCGCGAGGCGTACCTCCACTGGATCGTCGATCACCGGACCGACATCGAGGTCGGCTCCGACCGTGATCAGGTGCTGTCGGCCTTTACCGAGCGCGTCGAGGAACTGGAGGCGAAACTCGACGAGGGTGACGACGCTGCGACGGTGCTGGGCGAAAGCGATTCGACGCGACAGGGGACACTGACGAGGGGGTCCGCAGAGGACAACGATGGCGAGAGCGAGGGGCCCATCAGGGAACCGCGCACCGCGCGGATCCAGGACGACACGGTGAACGAGCTCGCGACGGATCTCTCCGGCGTGGAGAACGAACGTCTCGACGCCTTCGCACGATCGGCAGTCCGGAAGACGGGCGAGTCGTTCGACGGCAGCCCCGAGAGCGGGATCGACTACGAGCTACCGACCGACCTCGACGACGGCGACCGACCGGGCGAGGCGATCACCGACCTCGATACCATCGAGGTGCCGGGCCACGACGAGACGCTGATCGAGCGCCGGAAGATTGCGGTCGGCGCGGCACTTGTCTTCTTGCGCGAGCGCGAGGAGGCAAAGCGAAACGAGTTCGTCGACGCGCTGTACCGGGAGTATCCGGCAGGGTACGAGACGAGCGAGACGTGGTGGGACTGCGTGAAAGACGGTCTCCGACAGATCGACCGCGTTCATCCGGCACGGGAGGGACGGCGAGTCTGGCGATTCAACACGACGCCAGGGCGAGTGACGCGGCTACCGAGTCGGGACTGAGCGTCGGCCGCTCCCGACCAGACAGAGGGCGAACAGCCTTGATGCCGGACCCACAACAGGCGGGTATGACGGATGACGCCGACGGACGTACCGGGGACGGACAGGGTGGGCGACCCTGCCCTCACTGCGAGATGCCGATGTACCACCGGCACTGCAAGTACGTCTGCCCGCAACACGGCGTCGTCTACGACTGTGCGGACACCTTCTACTGACCGACCGTACTGCCGCCATCAACGAAGTGCTCGTAGGCCGGTCCGGCGAGCAAGAGGAGTGCGGCGAGGGTCGTCACGACGCCCAGCTGTGTTCCGACACTGCCGAGTCCCGCTGTCGAAATGGTGTGCAGGGAGTTACCGACGACGACGGCGGCGATCGTCCACGGGAGTTCGCCGACGAGGATCCCGGCCGTGAGCGTGCGGAGGCGGACGCCACCCATTCCGGCAGCGGCGCTCACGGCGTCCGCGGGAACCGGTGCGAGCCGTCCGGCAACGACGCCGCGAAGATCACCGGTCGCGTCGAAAAACCGGCTCCCGGCGCTGGCCAGCCGTGCAGCGACGCCGCAGTCCCAGCCAGCGGCGACCCAGCGTCCGGCATAGTAGGCGGGAATCGACGTGACGACCGCACCGGCCAGCGCGATGGGGAATCCAAGCACGATGCCGAAGCCGTAGCCGACCGCGACCGCAACGAGCGTGGTTGGCCACAGGACCAGCGGGCGGAGGGTATAGAGCAGGGCAATCGCGACGGCAAAGAGGAGTGGATCGCCAGCGACCGTCTCCGCCGCTCCGAGTACCGTCTCTTTCGAGGTCAGCAGGGCGGCCACGACAACGATCGCGAGCGTGGAGAGAGCGACGAGATGACGATCCGCGAGGCGCATCACCCCGTTCTGTGTCGTGCTGGTATGAACGTCTTGTGGTCGCACCGTCCGCTTTGCCGCCGGGCGAAACCACTTCACCGATGTTCGAGAACGTGGCGAACGAATGACAACCGAGGAAACTGAAGCTACCGAGCCGGACGTCTTCGACCCGTTCAGGCAGTTCTTCGCGCTCGAACGGGACGTCCTCGTGCTCTCGCTGGCGATGTTCGCCTTCAGCCTCGGCTTTCAGATGACCGGTCGGTATATGGCGGAGTACATGAGCGCGCTGGGCGCGACGGCGCTCGTGATCGGGCTCTATGGCACCTTTGGGAATATTATCGGTGCAGTCTACCCGTATCCGGGCGGGGCGATCTCCGACCGGCTCGGCTCACGGTACGCGTTGACAGCGTTCGGTCTCGTGACGACGCTCGGATTTGGGATCTGGCTGGCTGCGCCGTTGCTCGATGTGACGGTCGGACCTGTCTCGCTGTCGATCGTCGCCATCTTTGTCGGCCTCGTGCTCGCACAGGCGTGGAAATCCTTCGGGCTCGGCGCAACCTACGCCATCGTCAAGCAAGCCGTTCCGCCCTCCCGCCTCGCTGCGGGATTCGCGAGCACCGAGAGCTTTCGCCGGACGGCGTTTCTCGTCGGGCCGCTGATCGCCGCCGCTATCTTCGCGCCCTTTACCAGCGCTTCGGAGGACGTCGTGCTCGCCTTCCAGTTGATCCTGGTCGTAGCAATCGTGTTTGGTGTGATCGGAACACTCACCCAGCACCGCCTCTACGACCCCTCGGACGATAGCTTTGGCAAGGAGTTCGAGGGAGTGAGTCAGATCCGTGAAGATCTGCGGAACCTGCCGGAGCCGCTGCGACCGCTGCTCGTGGGCGATATCCTCGTTCGCTTTGCCAACGGGATGGTCTATATCTTCTTCGTCCTCGTCGTCACGCAGTTCCTCGAGGTCGGACTCTCGCTCTCGCTGCCGGCAATCGGCGACATATCGCTGTCCCCACAGGCGTACTTCGGGATCTTGCTCGGTCTCGAAATGCTGGTCGCGCTGCTGGTGATGATCCCGGCCGCAAAGATCGCCGAGCGCGTCGGACTGAAACCGGTCGTCGCCGCGGGCTTTCTCGTCTATGCGATTTTCCCGATCATGCTGATCGGGGCGCCCGAGAGTGCACTCGCTCTGGCGGTGCTCTTTGCGTTCTCGGGGCTCCGATTTGCCGGCCTTCCCGCCCACAAGGCGCTGATCGTCGGCCCCGCCGAGCAGGGTGCTGGCGGCCGGGTCACCGGGTCGTACTATCTGCTCCGGAACGTCGTCGTCATCCCGAGTGCGGCGCTCGGCGGACTGCTCTGGGGTGGGTTCTCGAACCCACTGACTGGCGACGTACTGTTCGCGGGTGATCCTGTACTTGCGTTCTCGATTGCCACCATGATCGGCCTCGTCGGAACGGGCTACTTCCTGCTCTTTGGCAAGGAGTTCGAGGCCTATACGACGGGAAGCTAGGCGACGATCCTCTCTTTTCGACCGAAACCGACGCGGATTAGTGGGTGCTCTCCCTACCTCAGACCGTGTCACAGGAACAGTTCGAGCGAACGGAAACCGGTCCCGACCACGACGGGACGAAACGGTTCGCCGCGGCGCTGGGCGTCGGCCGTAACGCGAAGATCGCTATCGCCGTGAGCTTCGTGTTGTCGGCCTTGTTGTACGGTACGTTCGTTATCACGCCTGCCGAAACGGCCCACCATCCTGTCCTGTACGCCGGACTCACCGCAGTGATCTGGTTCGCGCTGGCGCTGACGTTTACTCTGGTGTTGACTGCCTATTCAGCGTGGAAGCTCGTACGCGAGGACAACGACCCCTGAATTGGCTCCGTACGTTGGGAATTCCGGCGTATTGGGTCGAAATCTCCGTTTCGCTTCGTCTCAAGTGCACGATCATCCAATCGACTGTCGGAATTATCAGGGACAAACGGCAATGTTTTTCCCCTACCGTCTGAAACCGTACGGGTATGTCAGACGAGGTCAAAAAAGGGCTGGAGGGCGTCCTCGTCGCGGAATCAGGACTCAGCAACATCGACGGTGACGTCGGGAAGCTGATCTACCGCGGCTACGCCATCGAAGATCTGTCTCGCCAGGCGAGTTACGAAGAGGTGCTGTATCTACTCTGGCACGGTCGGCTGCCCGACCGTGATGAACTCGCCGAGTTCGAGGCGTCGATGGCCGAGGAACGCGAGGTCGACGACGGCGTCATCGAGGTTGTCCGCGAACTCGCCGAACAGGACGAGGATCCGATGGCGGCACTTCGGACCATCGTCTCGATGCTCTCGGCGTACGATCCCGAGGGGAGCGGCTACGACACCGAGGACGACGAGGCGCTCTTGCGCAAGGGTCGCCGGATCACCGCCAAGATGCCGACCGTCCTCGCGGCGTTCAGCCGGATCCGGAACGGCGATGAGCCGGTCGCACCCCGCAGCGATCTGGGCCACGCCGAGAACTTCCTGTACATGCTCAACGACGAGAAGCCCGACGAGGTCCTCGCGGAGACGTTCGACATGGCGCTCGTGCTCCACGCCGACCACGGCCTGAACGCCTCGACGTTCTCCGCGATGGTCACCGCGAGCACGCTCGCGGACGTCCACAGCGCCGTCACCAGCGCCATCGGGACGCTCTCGGGCGGGCTCCACGGCGGCGCGAACCAGAACGTCATGCGGATGCTCGAAGAGGTTGACGCGGCCGAGCAAGAGCCCGTCGACTGGGTAATCCAGGCGCTCGACGAGGGACGCCGTGTCCCCGGCTTTGGCCACCGCGTCTACAACGTCAAGGACCCTCGTGCGAAGATCCTCGGCGAGGAATCCGAGGCGCTCGGGGAGGCCGCAGGTGACACCAGGTGGTACGAGATGAGCGTCGCCATCGAGGAGTATATGGCCGAGAACAAGGGGATCGCCCCGAACGTCGACTTCTACTCCGCGACGACCTACTACCAGATGGGCATCCCGATCGATCTCTATACGCCGATCTTTGCCATGAGCCGCGTCGGCGGCTGGGTCGGCCACGTGGTCGAGTATCTCGACGACAACCGCCTGATCCGCCCTCGCGCCCGCTACACCGGCCCCGAAGACCAGACGTTCGTTCCGGTCGACGAGCGATAACGGTCGACACGGTACGACCCTGTTTTTGACCTGTTTTGCGGCTACTGGTGGGCTGGCAGACAATACTTCGAATGCTGTAGTTTAATACTACAATACTTGTAGTGAATGGCTTCGAATAGTGTAGTAATGGCTGTAGCGTCCTCTGGCATCTACTTTTGGACACAGAGGAGTATTACAATCGATATAGCCGATCGAGCGGTTCCGATTGTCAGATCCCGAGCAGGCCGTAGTAGTACGGACTGACGAACGCCTCGATGACGCCCGCCACGGCAAAGAGGATCAGGAGTCCGACGATGACGTGGTAGGCGCGTTCGATGTCGGCAGTGATCCGGTCGCGACCGTGTCGGCCACGAACGAGCCGGATCATCGAGTGGCCGAGATACAGCCCCATCGCACCGGCGATCAGTATTGCCGGAATCTCGATGACTCCGTGGGGGATGACGAAGGCCAGCAGTTCGAGCCGATCGGTCTCGAAGCGGGTGAGCGCGCCGAGGAAGATGCCGTTGTATATCAACACGATGATGCTTGGGATCCCCGCAGCGAGTCCGGAGTACACCTCGGCGACGCCGACCTGCCAGTTGTTTGCGGTGAGGTTGATCGCCTCGGCGGGGGGGAACCAGCCGACCAGCCGGTTCGCGATGGAGGCCTCCACGATGGCGTCGAGGCGAACGCTGAGGACCCAGCCGGCGTAGCCGCTCACGAAGAACACGCTGGTGCTGATGGCGTGATACGTCGGCGTTTCGCGGACGAACGAGCGGAGTTCGACCCAGCCACGGCGGAGCGCGGCGACGAAGCGCTCCCGGAGCGAGCGTTCGCGGGGCTGAGCGATGAGATCGTAGTCGGTTCGCTCGCGGGCGAACAGCCATATCTTGACGAAGTCGAGGAACGGAAGGACAAGGAGTGGGCTGACAAGCGCCGCGACCTGTGCGGTCCCAACGACCTGAAACAGACTGGCCAGTGTCGAGGTGACGACCCCCGCGGCGATCAGCAAGACGACGTAGAGACCGGTCGTCAGTAGATTGTGTCTGATGAACCTCAGATTGGACCTGATGGCAGCGAGGACGCCGACGTCCTCGACGACGACCGCCTGGCGCGAGAACAGAAAGGACACCCAGATGAGGAAGATCAGCGGCAGCCAGGCGAGGGAGGCGAGCAGTCCGACCAGCACCGCCGCGCCGTCGCCGACGAGGAGCCAGGTCAGCACCACGCTGCCGATCAGGAGCCCGGTGACGAGCGCCATCAGCGCGATTTCGAGCACGGTGAGGCCGACGAACCGCCGGTAGTCACGCGCGATGCCGTCGACACCGGCGCGGAGCCCGGAGCGGTTGCGCAGGACGGCGTACACCGCGTGAACCTGCCCGGTGCTGATGATGGCGTTGGCGACCAACAGCGCGAGCGCCATCCCCACGATCGTCAGCGCGCCGACCGCCAGCAGTTCGAGGGTTGCCGCGCTCTCCAGCGCGGACAGCAGCGGTTCTGTCGACTCGCCGTCGATGATGATTTCGCCGTTGACCTCGGTCGTCTCGACCTGGGGGTCGTCGAGAGAGAACGGCCCGAGCGCTTCTAACTCTGCAAGGATCGGTTCGAGGGTGTTCTGGGTGGTCATCACCAGATAGCCGCTCAGCAGGCCGAAGAACATGACCGTCAGAGCCACAGCTGGGGTCGCCAGTGCCATCAGGTAGTACGGCAGTATGTCGGAGGGGCGAGCGCGGTACCCACGGTAGGCAGCGCGGGCGGCATCGTCGATACTCATACTAACGTCTCAGGTACCTAGCCATTTCACTGTTAGCTCTCTGGGTATTCGAAGGGGAAGAGGGGAGTATTGCACGGCGCGTGTGACGTGCAATGCAATAGAGGAGGCCAGTACAACTTAAACCCCAGCCAGCCGGAGTGAAAGTGTAATCGCAGTACTGCACCGCGATGAAAACGCTGTCAGACGGGTGTGTGACGAGTGTCGCCTGTCACTCACAGTGAGTGCGTCGGTCCGACAGTAGCTTATTACCGGGACCGTTCGTACCACCTCGTATGCTCGATGTCGACGATGTACGCGCCGCCCGCGAACGGGTCCGCGAGACGTCCCGGTGGACGCCGCTCGAATACTCACACACGTTCTCGGAGATGACTGGCGCGAACGTCCATCTGAAACTGGAGACGTTCCAGCGGACGGGGGCGTTCAAGATCCGCGGTGCGACCAACCGGATCGCCACGCTGAGCGACGAGGAGCGCACGGCTGGCGTCGTCACGGCGAGCGCCGGTAACCACGCACAGGGTGTCGCGCTCGCCGCCTCGCGAGCTGGCGTGGACAGCAAGATCGTGATGCCCGAACACGCACCGATCGCGAAAGTAAAAGCGACGAGAAGCTACGGTGGGGAAGTCGTGCTCCACGGCGTCGACTACAGCGAGGCGGCCGAACGTGCCCACGAGATCGAACACGAAGAGGGCCGGACCTACGTCCACGCGTTCGACGATCCCGCGATCATGGCAGGACAGGGAACGATCGGCCTCGAAATCGTCGACGACCTGCCCGAGGTCGACACCGTGGTCGTCCCGATCGGTGGCGGCGGCCTGATCTCGGGGATCGCGACGGCTCTCAAAGGATTCGACCCGGAGATCCGCGTGATCGGCGTGCAGGCCGAAGGCGCATCGAGCGTCGCCCAGTCCCTGCAGAAAGGCGAGGTCTACGAACGCGAAAGCGTCGACACGATCGCCGATGGGATCGCGACCCGCCGCGTTGGCGACCTGACGTTCGACGTGATCGACGAGCGTGTCGACGAGGTGGTCACCGTCGACGACTCCGAGATCGCCGTTGCCCTGACCTATCTGCTCGAACGCTCGAAAACACTCGTCGAGGGGGCGGGCGCAGTACCGCTGGCAGCGCTACTGAACGGACGATTCGAGTACGACGACGACGAGACGATCGTTCCCTGTCTCTGCGGCGGGAACATCGACCTGAACACGCTCACGACAGTCATCATGCGCGGGCTGGTCGAGACGGGGCGGTACGTCCGGCTCAAGACGGTGCTCAAGGACCGACCCGGCGCGCTGGAGGACCTGATCGACGTGATCGCCACCCAGCAGGCCAACATCTACGCCATCCAGCACGACCGGACCTCGCGGGATATCGGCATGAACGCCGCGGAAGTCGAGCTGGATCTGGAGACCAGAGGACCCGACCACGTCGCCGAACTCGTCGCCGGGATGGAAGAGCGTGGCTACGAGGTCGAGTTACTCTCCTGAGAGTCCGACTCGACGGCATCGAGGACGACTCCGTCGCCGAACCCCCCTCGCTCGCTGGCTTTCTCCTCGCGGAGCGTCTCGATGTCCTCGAACTCGACGCCCCGATGCTCACAGATCGCCCGGACGACTTCGAGCACGTCCGCGAGCTCTTCGAGTTCGCCGCTCTCGCGGAACTCCGCGGTCTCTTCGTCGAGTTTGTCAGCAAGCCGATCAGCGTACTCGGCGTCGTCGGCGACGTGAACGACAGGTCGCTCGCCGGTCTCGCGGATGATCTCGGGAATCTTGTCACGTACCAGTTTGTCGTACTCGCGTCGGTCGGTCATCGGGTGGCCGTTTCTTCCGGTGTCGGTAAGTGGTTTCGCCGTCAGTCCACAGGCGCAACCGGCCGTTTTTTGTCGACGCCGCTCGACGACTCTCGCATGAAACGCATCGTCAGCACCGACGCCGCACCCGCCGCGGTCGGCGCGTACAGTCAGGCGACCACGAATGGCGACCTGCTCTTTACCGCAGGCCAGATCCCGCTGACCCCCGATGGGGAGTTACTCGACGACGAGCCGATCGACGTTCAGACCGAGCAGGCTCTGGACAACCTCGTGGCCGTGCTCGACGCCGAGGGGCTCGGTCCCGAAGACGTCCTGAAGGTGACCGTCTTCCTCGACGATATCGACGACTTCGACGCGATGAACGAGGCGTATGCGGCGTACTTCGAGGACGAGCCGCCAGCCCGGAGCGCCGTCGGCGTCGACGAGCTCCCGAAGGGTGTCGGCGTCGAGATCGAGGCGATCGCAACACAGCTGTGAGGCCGCGCGTCAAGTCAAGCCTGCTGTGGGGTGTGGTCGGGGCGCTTGCCTTCCTCGTCCTGAACAACGCCTACGTGCTGGTGCTGGACGGCGAGTTCGTTCCGCTGTGGGGGATCGTCCTCGTGACCGTGCTGGTCGGCGTCGTCTCCGCGGGCACCACGTACTACAGCGAGGGCTGGTGGTTGAGGCGGAAAGAAAATGCTTAAACACGGCACGGGGTTAGGTTGAGACGAGCCAGGATGGCCGAATGGTAAGGCGCACGCCTGGAAAGCGTGTTCCCTTTCGGGATTCAGGGTTCAAATCCCTGTCCTGGCGTTTTCACGGAGACAACACGAACGAGGAGCGATAGCGACGAGTGAGCTGTCTCCGTGAAAACCGAACGAGGGGGATTTGAACCACGGCAGACGCGCGCAACGGATGTGAGCACGTCTGGCATCGGGTACAAATCCCTGTCCTGGCGTATTTTGCCACGAACAACCAGGGTGTCATAGAACGCTTCACAAGGTGTTGTTTTCGCAGGTTCAACGCTGAATTGCCTGTTACATCGTTCTTGCGTATTGAACAGTAGCATTCGTGCGACCGAGCGGTCCGGAGGACCCGGTAGGTCGCACGATTCACCGGACGAGCGAAGCGAGTCCGGCTTTTCCACCCATGTTTTTGCCGCGAGCGGTACCGCAGCGAGCACCGCGAGCGAGGATACCCGAGTGGGAAAAAGATGGTCTGAATTGACCGATTCGGGGCGGTGCTAGCAGGTATGGGAACCGTTGTATGACGCCCTGACGAACAATTCGTGAGTGGCAAATCCCTCTCCTGACGTTTTGACTGTGTATCTCCACTCCAGAGAACCTACTGCATCCACTTCGCCACGAATATATTAAAGTATCAACGCTGTATCTGAATCCGAGGGCTTGCAGATGTTCACTCTCCTTTCCCTTTTCGTCGTCGCGTTCATCGTCACGAGTCTCGACGATCTCGTCTTCCTGACCGCCTTCTGTGGCTACGAGCGCTATCGGTTTCGCGAGGTTCTCGTGGGACAGTACGTCGGCTTCGGGGTATTGCTCGCGGTGAGCCTCGTCGGGGGAACGATGGTCGGTAGGCTGTTCAGCGACTACGCACGGTGGCTTGGCCTGTTCCCGATCGTTGTCGGCGTCGCCTGGTTCCTCCGCTCACGAGCCCACTCGATCGGGACTGGTACCGATCATCAGGCGAGTAGCAACTCGACGTCCTGGTCGCGTGCTGGACTGGTCTCCGGTGTTGCGATCACTGACGGCTCCAACAACCTCGCCGTGTACATTCCGCTGTTTGCGGTTCTTGAGCCGGGCCAGACGGTGTTTGGGGTCGGGATCCTGTTGAGCGCAGTCGGTATCTGGGTGCTCATCGCCAGATGGCTCGCAGATCGTCCCGTACTGGCTACACGGTTCGAGGAGTACGGGTCTCGACTCGTGTCGTTCGTGCTTGTGGTGATCGGTGTGCTAGTCCTCACCGGTTTACTCTGAGCGTTCCGGGATGTCGGGCGTATCAGCGCGCTCGGTCGGAACGGTGTCGAACGAGTCCGCACCATCGAGAGCGAGGTGAAAAAACAATCCTGCTGTAAACGCTAATGCGACTGCAACACCGACGAGTTCGAACAGGAGCGATCGCTCGAATAACAACGGGGCAGTCAACGAGAGCACGGTCGCCTCAAGGAGAACGATACCCTCCGAGACTGCGAGCAATCGCATCATTGCAGTCGATACGATCGCGATAGTCACGACGATACCTGCAAGGGCAAACACTGTGAACTCGAACGATCGATACCCAGCGACAACACCGACTGTGATGACCGACATGATCCCAAGTGCGAGCAGATTCTCCCTGTGCATGCGATCTATTATAATCCTATACGCCGTCAAATATATAGTCGATTCGGCGAGCAAGGGTGTTCCGGCTCTGTCGGCTCAGCTCGTGTCCCCGAAACGTTCTTTCCTGCACTCTTCGATCATCAACTATGTCTCCCACGGTCGACGAACTCAGAAACGAGATTCGCGTCGAAACGGGCCGATACGAGCGCGTCGAATCGACTGCCTTCACCAAGGAAGCGCTGGCAGCGATCTGTGAGGCGGTTGGCTACGAGATCGGTCCGGGATCGCTCCCGCCGAAACCCGACATGCGGGCGGGGATCCTGTTCTCTATCGGTGAACTCGACGAGAACGATCCCGAGGAAGCCTCAGGAGCGTTCCGGAAAGCGCAACTGGAAGCGATCGCCGAGGCACTTCGCGAGGAGTAGGTTCACGATTCGATCTCAAATCGAGCACCGCCGGTTTCGCTGTCGGTGACGGTGATCGACCAGTCGTGTGCGCCGACGATGGCGTCGACGATTGCGAGACCGAAGCCGGTGCCGTCGTCCTCGGTTGTGAACCCTCGCTCGAAGATTTCTTCGCGCATCTCCTCCGGGATTCCCGGCCCGTGGTCGGCGACGTAGAACCCGCCAGAGTCGAGCGTTCCGACGCGGATCGTGGGGGTGTCACCTCCGTGCTCTACACTGTTGCGAAACAGGTTCTCGAACAGGCGAGTGAGCCGGTCCTCGTTGGCGACGAGTGTCGATGACGATTCGATCTCGATCGCTGCCCCGCCAGTGTCGACGTGTTCCCACGCGGCGGTGGCGACGTGTTCGAGTTCGACCTCCCAGAGGTCCGCCTCGTCCATGCGCTGGCCGGAGCGAGCAAAGGAGAGCGATTCGTCGATGATCGTTCGCATCCGGTCGAGGCTGTCGGCGACGATCTCGACGCGGTCGGTGTCGGCCTCGCGCTCGACGAGTTCGATCCCGCTTTCGGCGACGGTGAGGGGGTTGCGAAGGTCGTGTGAGACCGTGCTGGCGAACTGTTCCATGTGCTCGCTCTGTCGTTCGAGTTCGCGGCGCTGTTTTCGGCGCGTCGTCTCGTCGCGGAAGATCAGGAGATGGCCGCGCTGGGATGGATCGTCGGGCAGCGGTGTAACGTCGAGCAAGTAGTATCGCTGATCGCCATCCTCGCCGATCGTCAGTTCGTGGGTTCCCGGCTCGGCGGAGAACCACGCATCGTCCGGTTCCGTTGGGAGAACAGCAGAGAGTGACTTCCCGAGCGGTTCCTCGGCCGTGAGCAGATCCTCGGCCGCCGGGTTGATGTCGGTGACCAGTCGCTCGTCGTTGACCGCGATGACTGCATCCCGCATCGCGGTCATGACGGTGTCAGTCTCGACGGGATAGATATCGAACAGCTGGTGCCGGTAGAGCGCCCAGCCGATGAGGCCGCTGCCGAGCCCGAAGCCGAGCGCCGTCACGTCGGCACTGCCGAGCGGGAAGGTCCCGAACGTCGATCCGGCACTCAGGACGACGGCGAGGCTGCCGCCAGCGAGCAGGATCGCGGGCTGGGACTGGTGGGCGTTCCGGGCGTTGACAAGCACCTGCAGTAGCAACACCATCCCTCCCAGAACGAGCGCGGCGGCAAGCGCGAGGTGAACGATGTACACCGGCCCGGCCGTCGTTTCGACAGTCGGTGCGACGCCGTCCTGTAGCGTGACCGCTTCCCAGACGAGTTGATGGCTGGCGTTCGTCAGCGTCAGTCCTGCGACGATCGCGGCTTCCGTGAGCACGATCGCGGTGACTGGCCGGACGTACTGGGAGTACAGGTCGGTGTACCGGAGCGTGAACACGAACCAGAGCGCAGGGACGAACGCGGCAATGCTCCAGCGGACCTTCTGCCAGACGAGCCACGAGTCCGGTGATGACGCGGTCAGAATCGCGAGCGCGTCGACGAACGCCCACGTGGCGATCGCAAACAGGAGCGCAATAAATGCGCGTGCGCCACGCTGGTTGCGCCGCGACCAGACCCAGGTAGCGACGGCGAGTGAGACCCCGCCGGAGAGGACGTACAGGAGCGCGTATGCTATCGTGTCGACCATCGCGTCGGCGTAGGTTTCTCCGGTCGTCCTATCAGTCTTTGGGCAGGGACGATCGCACCTGCTTGCGCTCCGTACCACTCGGCGGATGGCTGAGTATATAAACCGCCATGCATGTTAGTCTGTCTCGAATCTCGAACGAAACTCATTCCCGGATTGTATACCGGCCACGATGTCGATATATCTGGTTTTGTGTCGAATCAATACGTTTGCTATGACTGGCTACTAACACTAGAAAAGACAGGTTTATATAGAATCGCAATCAACCAAACTCTTGACTATGAGCCAGCGAATGCAGCAAGGGCAGCCGATGATCGTAATGGGTGAAGACGCACAGCGCGTGCAGGATCGCGACGCGCAGGACTACAACATTTCTGCCGCACGCGCGGTTGCGCAGTCCGTTCGCTCGACGCTCGGCCCGAAAGGGATGGACAAGATGCTCGTCGATTCGATGGGCAACGTGACGATTACGAACGACGGTGTCACCATCCTCAAGGAGATGGATATCGACAACCCGACGGCCGAGATGATCGTCGAAGTCGCCGAAACGCAGGAGGACGAGGCGGGCGACGGGACGACGACCGCCGTCTCGGTTGCGGGCGAACTGCTGAAAAACGCCGAGGATCTCCTCGAACAGGATATCCACCCGACGGCGATCATCAAGGGCTTCCACCTCGCGAGCGAGCAGGCGCGCGAGGAGGTCGGCGATATTTCCGATGATGTCGATCCCGACGACGAGGACCTGCTTCGTTCGGTCGCGGAGACATCGATGACCGGCAAGGGCGCGGAGCTCAACAAAGAACACCTCGCACAGCTGATCGTCGATGCGGTACAGAAAGTCACCGTCGAGGATGATGAGGGGGGGCACGTCGTCGATCTGGAGTTCCTCAACATCGAGACACAGACAGGTCGCGCCGCCGGCGAGTCCGACCTGCTTTCCGGTGCGGTCGTCAGCAAGGATCCCGTCCATGACAACATGCCGAGCGAGGTCGAGGACGCCGACATCATGCTGCTCGACTCGCCGATCGAGGTCGACGAGGCCGACACCGACACGGAGGTCAGCGTCACCGACCCGAGTCAGCTTCAGCAGTTCCTCGACCGCGAGGAAGACGAGATCAAAGAGAAAGTCGAAGCGATCGTCGACTCCGGCGCTGACGTCGTCTTCTGTCAGAAGGGCATCGACGACCTCGCCCAGCACTACCTCGCCAAGGAGGGCATTCTCGCCGTCCGCCGAGCCAAGAAGTCCGATATCGAGTTCCTTACGGAAGTGCTCGAAGCGAACGTCGTCTCGGACCTCTCCTCGGTCGACCCTGCCGATCTCGGCCACGGCGACGTCGTCCGCGGTGAGGACGACGACCTCTTCTACGTCTCCGGTGACGGGCACGGCGTGACGCTTCTGCTTCGCGGCTCGACCGACCACGTCGTCGACGAGCTCGAACGCGGTATCAGCGATGCACTCGATGTCGTCGCCCAGACGGTCTCCGACGGCCGCGTGGTCGCCGGTGGCGGCGCGATCGAGGTCGAGGTCGCCCGACGTCTGCGTGACTACGCTGACGGCGTCTCCGGCCGCGAACAGCTCGCAGTCGAGGCGTATGCCGATGCGCTCGAACTCGTCCCCCGCGTGCTCGCCGAGAACGCCGGCCTGGACTCCATCGACACGCTCGTCGACCTGCGCGCGGCCCACGAGGACGGCCAGACGCGCGCCGGCCTGAACGTCTTCTCCGGTGACGTCGTCGACACGCACGACGCGGGCGTCGTCGAGCCGGCCCACGCCAAAGAGCAGGCGCTGACCTCCGCTACGGAGGCCGCGAACCTCGTGCTCAAGATCGACGACATCATCTCTGCCGGCGAGCTGTCGACCGACAAGGGCGACGACGAGGCAGGCGGCCCCGGCGGTGCGCCCGGCGGCATGGGCGGTATGGGCGGTGGCATGGGCGGCATGATGTAGGCCGACCGCACGCCCACTGAGTCGTTTTGTAGCGTCTTCGTATCGCTGACCAATACTCTATCTCTCCCCGTTTTACTCACGATTGGTGCAGACAAAATATATCTGGCTGGACACCGTCTGCCGAGCTATGGCAGACCCGTTCGGCCACGCCATTCATGATCACTATCACGGGACACGCTCGGAGCCGCTCGTGCAGCGTGACGGAGAGCAGCGGCTCGATCATCCGATCGAGGCGTTCTACTTCGAGCCCTACGAGGCTGGGGACGATCCGTGGCTCGAAACATGGCTCGACGGTCCGCTGCTCGACATGGGCGCAGGGGCGGGGAGACACGTCCGCTATTTCCAGTCTCGCTTTGAGACGGTCGGGATCGAGCACAGCGAGCCGCTCGTCGAGACGATGCGTGATCGGGGCGTCGAGGATGCCCGGCTGGCCGATATGTTCGTCCTTCGGGACTCGTTCGAGGCGGATCGGTTCGGGTCGGCGCTCGCGTACGGCACCCAACTCGGCCTCGCCCGGTCGATGGCTGGCCTCCGGACGTTCCTCGCCGACCTTGCATACGTCACGACGCGGGATGGGACGGCGGTGCTAGACTGCTACGATCCCACGCAGGCGGCGACCGAGGAACTTCTTGGGTATCGCTCCGATCCGACCCCGGGACTCGCCTATCGGCTCTTTCAGTTCGAGTACGACGGCGTCCTCGGGCGGCCGCTGCTGTTCAGGCTGTTCAGTCCCGATCGGGTTCGCGAAGCGACGACCGGGACGGGCTGGACCGTCGTCGACGTCGACCACGGGGACGGTGATACCGCACACTATCGGATCGCACTCGAAAAGCGGGGATCGAGCGACTGAAGCCTACTCCCGGTCGACGTCCAGCTCGAACTGGTCGTTCTCGCTGGTCGCATTGAGGACGACGCTCGTGTTCGATTCACGGATGTCGGGGTCGGTGAGCAACGTTTTGATCTGCTCGTTCATTCCGTCAGTATCCTCGAATTTTCCGATGGCGATGATATCGTAGCCGCCAGTCACCTCGTAAACGCTGATCATTTGCTTTTCCTGTTCGAGCCGTTCGGTGATGTCCGGGAGCGCGTTCCCCTCGACTTTGAGCTGCAGGATCGCGGTGACGTCGTAGTCGAGCTTGCCGTAGTTGACCTTCGGCGTGTATCCCTCGATGACACCGTCTTCTTCCAGATCGCTGAGGTGGTTCGAGACGGTGGTGACGGAGACGTCGAGCTCTTCGGCGAGGCTTCTGAGACTGGCTCGGCCGTCGCCCAGAAGTGCATTCACTAGTTTTGCATCCAGATTTTCGTACGTCATTGTACTCCCCAATCCACTCCAGCCATTATAATTTTACGAATATGCAATTTCTCAGCGAGCGCGGTAGAATTGCGCAGAACAGTAGGGCTTTAATACTGGCTATCTACAGATACACTGACGACAAAACATGACAAGTGGAAGCCTCACATCGGAGGAACAGGCAGTACTCGACGAGATCGAAGAGAAGGACGTTGATTTCCTGCGACTGCAGTTTACGGACATTCTCGGCACAGTCAAGAACGTCGCGGTTCCCGCCCGACAGGCGGAGAAGGCGTTCACCGAGGGCATTTACTTTGACGGCTCCTCGATCGAAGGGTTCGTTCGTATCCAGGAGTCCGACATGCGGCTCAAACCGGACCCCGAGACGTTCGCCGTGCTCCCGTGGAGGACGGACGATCAGGCCGCCGCAGGCCGAATGATCTGTGACGTCATCAACACCTCGACGGGCGAGCCGTTCGAGGGCGACCCACGCTACGTGCTCAAGCAGGCGATCGACCGCGCCAACAAGATGGGCTACACGGTCAACGCCGCGCCAGAACCGGAGTTCTTCCTGTTCGAGGAGGACGAGGACGGCTACGCGACGACCGAGACCGCGGATCACGGTGGCTACTTCGACCTCGCGCCGAAGGACCTCGCAAGCGATGTCCGCCGAGACATCATCTACGGTCTCGAAAACATGGGCTTCGAGATCGAAGCCAGTCACCACGAGGTCGCACAGGGCCAACACGAGATCAACTTCGAGTACGACGACGCCCTGTCGACGGCAGACAACGTCGGGACGTTCCGGACGGTGGTCCGCGCCATCGCGGCACAGCACGACCAGCACGCGACGTTCATGCCCAAGCCGATTCCGAAAATCAACGGCTCCGGGATGCACACCCACATCTCGCTGATGACCGAGGACGGCGAGAACGCGTTCCACGACGAGAGCGACGAGTTCGACCTCTCGGACACGGCTCACTCGTTCCTCGCTGGCATCCTCGAACACGCGCCCGCGATCACGGCCGTCACCAACCCGACCGTGAACAGCTACAAACGACTCGTTCCGGGCTACGAGGCACCCGTTTACGTCGCCTGGTCCGACCGCAACCGCTCGGCGCTCATCCGTAAGCCGGCAGCACGGATCCCGGCTGCCTCGCGTATCGAGGCTCGCTTCCCCGATCCGTCCTGTAACCCGTACCTCGCGCTGGCTGCGCTCATCACCGCCGGTCTCGAAGGCATCGAGAAGGACCTCGACGCCCCGGACCCGGTCCGCGAGAACATCTACGAGTTCGACGAGGAGAAACGCGAGGAGTACGGCATCGAGACGCTGCCGTCGAACCTCGGCGAAGCGGTCGACGCACTCGAAGAGGACGAGGTCATCCTCGACGGGCTCGGCCCACACATCAGCGAGAAGTTCGTCGAAGCGAAGACCCAGGAGTTCGAGGAGTACCTCGTCGACGTCTCCCAGTGGGAGATCGACCGGTACCTCGAAACCTACTGAATCGACGACGTCGCGACGAACAACAGACTGACCGATTTTCTTTTTTGCGCCCCAGTGGACGCCACGACAGGCTTAAACGGCACACTCGTCTACAACTAGCTGGTAGAGAGAGCCCGGCCTCCGCGTGCAGACGTGAGGAAAGTCCCCCCACCGTTCTGGCGGGTGACGGGGCGCAAGCCCCGGGCGGGAAACCGTCGGCTCTGGAACAGAAACGACACGTCTCGACCCGATCGATGCGGTGTGCGAACTCCGAGCGATCACAAGCGAGGAGGAGCTAACCCACCGAGAGACGACGGTCGAGGATCGATGGAACGGCGAATCCCCATCGGTGCAAGTCGACGCCGCCGACGCGAGAGCGTCGAACGGTAGCCAGAACATAGGCGTCGACGCTCAGCCGAATGCCGGGCCGAACAGAAGGGGGCTTACTCCTCTCTGCCAGTATTACGCCGCGAGCCGCCGGCTTGACCGCTGCGTAACCGACGTGACAGCGCATAGCCGGCGGAGAGTCCAAGTACAGCCGCGCCACCGGAAAATCCGGGGAGCGAATCGTCCTCCTGCTCGGCGATCGAGTACTCCGGTTCGATCGGTTCAGCGCCTGGTTCGGCGATCTGCCCGACCGAGAGTAGCCACCCACGAGTGTCATTACTGTCGAATTCGGTGGTTCGCCCCCCGACGACGTAGCCTCCCTCCGCCGGGACCAGCGACTCGAACGTGCCGTCACCATCGCCGGAATACGACTCGGAGGCGATTAGTTCGCCGTCGTCGTTGAGTGCGGCCAGCCAGCCGTCTTCGAGTCGGCGTCCCGCAAGCACACAGCCCCCCGCGGCCCGCGTGAGGAGGTCGTAGCACGCGGATTCAACGTGGTTGACCCATCGCCATTGCTCGTTCCCTTCGGAATCGACCTTGAGAACGACGGCTCGAAAAATATGCGTCGAACTACCCGTTCGGCCGCCAAGTACGTATCCACCGTCCTCGGTGGGGACGACCGCGTGTGCGAGCGAGTACGCTCCCTCGACGTCGTACGTGGCGTCCCACTGGTGTCTGCCCTGTGTATCAGTACGGACGAGCAAGATACGGGAATCGTCCTCGCGATCGGTCGAACCAGCCACGAGATAGCCGTCACCCACTGGCAGCACTGCCCGACAGACGTTGACAGCATCCTCTGCGCCGAGGGTTCGCATCCAGCGCTGTGTCCCCTCGCTGTCGATCGAGAGGAGCAGTATCCGCGTTCCTTGCGTCGCATACGAGCGGGCGTACGCCCCGATCACGTAGCCGTCCTCAGTCGATGCAAGCGTCGACATCGAGACGTGCCAGGGCCGGGCGAACTCCGTTGCCCAGCCGAACTCCCCCTCCTGTCCCAGAGCGACCGCCGTGACGTTCGACTCGTCGGTGAGATGCGTCGTCACGTCACCGACAGCTACACAGCCGCCGTCGGGTGCTGCGCTGATCGCGTGGAGCGGTGCTTCGTCACCGGGACGGTTGTCGATGAACTCCCAGTCTACTTCTCCACGCTCGTCCACACGCTGGACCCAGCCGTGACTGGTACCGGTTCGATACCCCGTCTCTCCCGCGAGATAATAGCCGTCCCCGGCGGTCACCACCGCGTTGCACTCGACGTACTGGTTCGGCCGATCGTACGTTTCGCTCCATCTAACCGCTCCGTGCTCTCCCGTGTCGCCCTCACCGGCTCCGCTACCAACTCCAGTGATCGCTACGCCGGTCGCGAACGCGGTGCCTGTCCACAGCAGTCGACGGCGAGAGAAGCGTCGAGTATCCCCGGCGTCTTTCATCGAAGTAACGAAAGGAACATGCGAATAAAGGTCTACCTCTCGCGGAACCGGAACCGACGGGTATACCCGATTCCGGTCCATACTGCGGCCAGAATGAGCAAGGACTACATCGAGGTCCGGGGTGCCGAGGAGAACAACCTCAAGGACCTCGACGTCGAGATTCCGCGCGAGCAGTTCAACGTCGTGACCGGCCTTTCGGGGTCGGGCAAGTCCTCGCTCGCGTTCGAGACCGTCTATGCGGAGGGCCAGCGCCGCTACATCGAGAGCCTGTCAGCGTACGCCCGCAACTTCCTCGGGCAGATGGACAAACCGCAGGTCGAGACCGTCGAGGGGCTCTCCCCGGCGATCTCGATCGACCAGAAAAACGCCGCGAACAACCCACGCTCCACGGTCGGCACCGTCACCGAACTCCACGACTACCTCCGGCTGCTCTATGCCCGCGTCGGGACGCCCCACTGTCCCGAGTGTGGCAAGGAGGTCGGCGAGCAGAGCGCCCAGAATATGGTGACACGCCTGCTCGATCTCCCCGAGGGAACGAAGGCGAAACTCGCCGCGCCGGTCGTCCGGGATCAGAAAGGGGCCTTCGAGGAGCTGTTCGACGAACTGGTCTCGGAGGGGTACTCCCGCGTGGAGGTCGACGGCGAGGAACACGACCTGACGCTCGACCGGCCGGAGCTCGACGAGAACTTCGATCACACGATCGACGTGATCGTCGACCGCGTGAAGATCGCGCCCGAGGCCCGCTCGCGGATCGCCGACTCCGTCGAGACCGCCCTGGAGGAAGCAGACGGTGTGTTGAAAGTCATCCTCCCGGACCCGCCCGAGGACATCGACGTCGGCGCCACCGCGCGGTCGACCGGCGATCTGGGGACCGGCGGGGAGAAAGACGACACCGCCGACGAGCGGCTCGTCGTCGAGTTCTCAGAGGAGCTGGCCTGTACCGAGTGTGGGATCGACCTGCCGGAGATCGAGACCCGATCGTTCTCGTTCAACTCGCCACACGGGGCCTGCCCGGAGTGTGACGGGATCGGCCACACAAAGGAAGTCAGCGAGGAACTCGTCGTCCGGGACACCTCGAAGCCGCTGAAACACGTCTTCGAGGCCTGGAGCTACAGTCGGTCGTACTATCAGACCCGGCTCGACGCCGTGGCGGCACACTTCGACGTCTCGCTTTCGACGCCGTTCGAGGAGCTTCCAGCCGACATCCGTCGACAGTTCCTCTATGGTACCGACGACGAGGTGCTGTTCAAACGCCAGACCAGAAACGGCACCCGCGAGAAACGAAAACGGTTCGAGGGCGTCATCCCCAATCTGGAGCGGCGATACGTCGAGACCGACAGCGAGGGCACCCGGGATCACATCGAGAAGTACATGTCAGTCACCGAGTGTCCGGCCTGTGAGGGAACCCGGCTGAAGGACGCCTCCCGGGCAGTCTTGATCGACGAGACGCCGATCAGCGCAGTCAACCGGATGAGCATCGGCGACGCGCTGGCGCACTTCGAGGAAATGGAGGCGACGATGTCCGACCGGGACCGAACCATCGCCGAGGAGATCCTAAAGGAGATCCGCGCCCGACTCGGCTTCATGTGTGAGGTCGGCCTGGAGTATCTCACGCTCGATCGGGAGGCCTCCACGCTGTCTGGCGGGGAGAGCCAGCGGATCCGCCTTGCTACCCAGATCGGCTCCGGGCTCGTCGGCGTGCTCTACGTGCTCGACGAGCCCTCGATCGGTCTCCACCAGCGGGATAACGACCGGCTCCTGAACACGCTCGAAGAGCTCCGGGATCTGGGGAACACCCTGCTCGTCGTCGAGCACGACGAGGAGACGATGCGCCGGGCCGACAGCGTTATCGACCTCGGCCCGGGCCCCGGCAAACGCGGCGGCGAAGTCGTCGCCCAGGGTGACGTACAGGAAATCATGGCCGCGGAGGATTCGATCACCGGCGATTACCTCGCCGGACGGACGGAGATCCCCGTCCCCGAGGAGCGGAGAGAACCGGACGGTCATCTGACCATCGAGGGGGCGCGCCAACATAACCTCGACGACCTGGACGTCGACCTGCCGATCGGCTGCTTTACCGCGATTACCGGCGTCTCCGGCTCGGGCAAGTCGACGCTGATGCACGACGTGCTGTACAAGGGGCTGGCCCGGAAGATGAACGACAACACGAGTGTCGACCCCGGCGAGCACGACGCGATCACCGGCCTGGAGGGCATCGAAACGGTCCGGTTGATCGACCAGAGTCCGATCGGCCGGACGCCACGGTCGAACCCTGCGACCTACACGAGCGTCTTCGATTACATCCGTGAACTGTTTGCCCAGACCGAGCTTTCCAAGCGCCGTGGCTACGCGAAAGGCCGGTTCTCGTTCAACGTCAAGGGGGGCCGTTGCGAGGAGTGTGGCGGGCAAGGTACCGTCAAGATCGACATGAACTTCCTCTCGGACGTGTACGTCCCCTGCGAGGAGTGTGGCGGCGCGCGATACAACGACGAGACACTCGACGTCGAGTACAAGGGGAAAACGATCGCCGACGTGCTGGAGATGTCAGTCGAGGAGGCCTACGACTTCTTCGAGCACGACTCGCGGATCGAACGCCGGCTCAAACTGCTGAAAGACGTCGGACTCGACTACATGAAGCTCGGCCAGCCGTCGACGACGCTTTCGGGCGGCGAGGCCCAGCGTATCAAACTCGCCGAGGAACTGGGCAAGAAACAGACCGGCGAGACGCTGTATCTGCTCGACGAGCCGACGACTGGCCTGCACTCGGCCGACGAGCGAAAGCTCATCGAAGTGCTCCAGCGGCTGACCGATAACGGCAACACGGTCGTCGTCGTCGAACACGAACTGGACCTGATCAAAAATGCCGACAACGTCATCGATCTCGGACCCGAAGGCGGCGAACACGGCGGGCAGGTCGTGGCGACCGGAACGCCGGAAGCGGTCGCCCGAAACGACGAGTCACATACTGGCAGGTATCTTCGTGACCTGCTCCCCGCCGTCAAGCTTGATGGTCCGAGAGCCGACCGGACGACCACACCGGCCCCGACCGACGATTGAGCGGACGGGGCAGCGATCGAACCCCGCGGACCGCCCGGTAGTTCTCGATACGTACGTTTACTCACGGGTACCCTTTTTTAGCCAAAGGTATTTGCGGCTTCTCTGCCTATTACGGGCCATGACACCGATCGAGATAGGGCTGATAGTTGCTGGGATCGTCCTCGCGTTCGCGGGTGCAGCGCTGTTCAAATACACGGTGACGCTGATCGGATTTCTGTCAGGTGCCGCAGGTGGTTACGCCATTGCTTCGTACCTCGCACTGGACCCGCTGATACTGGCGGGTGCAGCGCTGGTCGCCGGACTTGCTGGTGTTTTCCTTGCATTTACACTGATCACCACTGTCGCAACCATTCCGGGATTCCTGCTCGGCTCGTACGTCGCTGGGACGGCTGTCGGTCTGTCTGGATCGAACCTCGGCCTCGAACCAATCGGGATCACGATCTTCGGCGGCATCCTCGGTGCGGCGGCCGCCGGGCTCCTCTTCAAGAAGGTCCTGCCGATCCTGATGGCCTTTGTCGGCGCAGCACTGGTGACACAGGCCTGGACCGTCGAGGCGTTCTCTCAGGCAGCGTCTTCGCTCGATCCGTCGCCCGTGTTGTTCGATCCGACGCCAGCCTTTATCGCGGTTGTCGCCGTCGGGACGCTCAGCCAGTACGGCCTCGTGAAGCTTGGCTGGGCCAAGAAGCTCACCGTACCACTGGCACTGCTGTGGGCCCGAATTCGCGGCTCCGGCGAGCCGGTCGACGATTCCACGGAAGCGGATACGAGCGGCGAGCAGGGTGCGTCGCCGAGATGACCTGCTGACCGACGCTCGGTGCGCATCAAACGACTATCACCACCCGAAACCGATCGTATCGTATGCGCGTGTATGCCGCGATGCGCGACCGACTGTTCTCCGTTCGGACTGACGAGCCACGAGCCACCACACATCTCGTCGGACATGCGATCGAGTGCGTCGACGCAAACGATTCGTGGGCATTTTGCGGAACGTTCGAGTCGGGACTGTTTCGTCGCGACGATGAGGGATCGTGGGGACGCGTTGGGATGGAGACGCTGCCGGACTCCGTTACTGCCGTCGAACTCTCCCCGCACAATGTGGACGAACTGTGGGTTGGGACCGAGCCGAGCCGGGTGTTTCACTCCGTCGACGCGGGGGAGAGCTGGGAGCGACTCGACGGGCTGACCGAGCTTTCGTCCGCTGGAAGCTGGTCGTTCCCGCCACGACCGGAGACTCATCACGTCCGCTGGATCGAGCAGGATCCAAACGACGCGGGGCGTCTTTACGTCGGGGTCGAGGCGGGAGCGCTGGTGATCAGTCCAGACGGTGGCGAGAGCTGGATCGATCGGCCTGGCGGCTCTCGACTGGACAACCACCAGCTTGCAACCCACGCAGATACATCCGGACGCGTGTACTCGGCCGCCGGGGATGGCTACGCAGAGTCGGACGACTGGGGAGAGCACTGGACGCACCCACAGGACGGGCTTGGCCACCGCTACGTCTGGAGCGTCGCGGTTGATCCCGGGGATCCGGACACAGTCCTCGTTTCGGCGGCGTCGGGGGCAAGAGCAGCACACAGAACTCCCGAGTCCTATGTCTACCGTCGTCGTGGCGACGGTGAGTGGTCCCGAATCGGAGAAGCGGTGGTCGCCGAAAGTGGCCTTCCGACTGGAGAGGGGGTGTACCGCTACGTGCTGTCCCCGGGGGAGCGGCGCGGCGAGTTCTACGCGCTCTCGAATACGGGGCTGTTCCGATCGGATGATGCGGGCGTGACGTGGGATCGGATCGAGATGGGATGGCCGGACGAGTGTCAGGAGATGACGGCGCGCGGGCTGGCCGTGGTCGTGGAGTAGGGCGAACAGGCGACGAGCGGCTACCGCGGAGCGACGTGTCGCACACTTCTGGGGAAATCCCCGACGACGGAGAGCCGTCACGGATCGCTCCGGGCGGGTATCAGCGCATGGGCTGGATCGCCGCCCGATCGGTTATAAACTCGTGGGGGAGTGAAACGGGGAACCGTCACTCGTCCGCGGCAGGGATTTTTGTCCTGTCCCCGCGCCATTATCGTATGTATGTCCATCGACGCGCTCGAAGAGTACGGACTCGAGCAGATGAACGAAACGGAGATCGGGAACTTCCTCACAGCACAGGGTGTCGGCATCCTCGGACTACCGAACGAGCCGGTACCGTACCTCCTGCCGATGTCCTACGGCTTCGACGGCGATCGGCAGCTGTACTTCACGTACTTCGTTGGCCCAGGGAGTCGGAAGGACTCCCTGAGCGACAGGGCTGACGCGGCGAGCTTCCTCGTCTATCGAGCCGATTCGGCGTTCAGTTGGGAGAGCGTCCTGCTGGAGGGCCAAATCGAAGCGCTCTCTCCGTCGGAGTGGGAGGCGCTCGGGGACGCGACGGACGGTGGCTGGCGTCCCGAACTGTTCACTGCTGGATCGACGGAGGGCAATGTCAGCTTCTACGAGTTTACGATCGATGCCCAGACTGGCGTCAAACATACCGGGCTTCCGCCGGGATTCGAGCGGTGAGACCGACCCGCCACGGCGTCATCGCTGACACCAACGACTATTGTGACCCTCGTTGCCTGTTCTAGTGAGGGAGATACAATGCCAGTCGAAGACCTCGCACGGAGTGCTGTTGTAACCGCATCGCCGGATGCATCGATTCGGGAACTCGCGACAACGATGGACGACGAGGAGGTTGGTAGCGTCGTGATCACTGACAGCGAGACGCCAATTGGGATCGTCACCGATCGGGATCTGACCGTCCGCGTGCTGGCTGCGGAGCGCGATCCGAGTGCTCTCCGCGCCGAGGACGTCATGACGACCGAGCTATGCACGGTCGAGCGTACTGCCGGGTTCTACCGGGCTACCGAGCTGATGGCCCAGCACGGTGTGCGGCGCTTGCCCGTCTGTGATGGGGCCGGGGAACTGGTCGGTATCATCACGACGGACGACCTGAACGAACTGCTCGCCGACGAGCACGGTGAACTCGCGTCGGTAGTGCGTGCGCAACGACCGCCGTACTAGACCTTTTTCCGGCGGTCGACGAGAGAGTCAGTATGGACGTTGGTCTGACCGTCGGCGATTCGATCGCACGTACCGAGGCGACAGTCGAGGCATTCGATTTCGCCGAGTTCTCGATCGGGGAGGGCACTGATCCGGACGGGATCGACGCCGAGCGACTCGAACAGGCTCTCACTGAGACTGCTGCTGACCTCTGTGTCCACCTCCCATTTCAACAGGTCGTCGTAACGCCTGTTCCGGAGATCAACGAGGCGATCATCGACTACCAGAGCCGATTGCTGGAGTGGGCCGGGAAACAGGGGGCGCAGAAGGCGGTACTTCACGGCACGGCGAGGAATCCACACGATGTGGATCTCCGGGACGTGTTCGCCGACCAGCTGGAGGCGATCGGCCGCGCCGCCGCAAACGCAGACGTCGAACTCGTCGTCGAGAACGTCGGCCACCAGAAGCGGGGACTGCCGCTGACCGTCCTCGGCGATATCGCCCGGGAGACGGATACCTCGGTCTGTTTCGATGTCGGCCATGCGTATATGGAGGACGGCATGGATGGCGTCGACCGATTCCTCTCCCGCTACGACGATCTCGTGTCTCATCTCCACGTACACGATGCGCGGAGTCGTGGTGACACGCACTTGCCGATCGGGGCCGGGGAGATCGACTACGATATCGTGGCCGAAGAGCTCCCCGGGTACGATGGAACGGTCGCCGTCGAGGTGTTCACCGATGATGTGGGGCTGTTGAGCGATACCAGAGATCGGATCGAGCACCATCTCGCGGTGTGAGCGGCGACGGGAAAGACACCCCTCGAGCCGGAGCCACTGTACGGCGTCCTCGAAGAGCGCGGGTTGACACACGCTACAGAACTGGTCGACGAGGACCAGTGGCACATCGAAATCGAGCACGCCTGAAGAAAACACCGTCCACGAGTCACGTTTTCCCCAGCGAGCGAAGCGGACGGTGGTCAGTCGTCCACCCCAGCGTCCAGTAACCCAAACAGCGTGTCGAAGTCCTCGGGAAGGCCCCCACGAGCCTTCTCGATGTTGCCCGCCGGGACGTCCTCCGCGACGACTGCAATCACTTGCTGTGCATGGTAGTTAGCGTCGGGACGATCGACGCCCTCCCGTTCGGCGACCCGGTCGAGGAACTCGTCGTAGTCGAAGCGCTGGCCGTGTTCGGCCTCGATCAGGTACCGATCGATCTCCATCGGAAGCGGGCTTGCGAGATCCGTCGCTTCCCCTTCGGGCATCCGCTCGCCAAGCGTCACCAGGACCGCCCGTATCGCCCGGACGGCCTGTCCGAACTGCGCATACTCCAGTCGATGCTGTACCTGTCCGACGAATTCTTTGTAGTTCATAGCTGTGTCACACCATTGTGACATCGTGGCATACCACGGGAGCCAACTAAAACCTGATACCGGGACTTCGACTCCGCAGCGACGATAGTCGAACATAGCTTGCCGTCAGTACCGGTCGAAGTATCGATCCTGGATTTTCACGAAAAGCGCCATCAGCAGCGCGAACACCGCCGCCGAGACAAGGATCTGGGCCCAGTGAACAAGCTGGAGCGGTTCGACGTCGAATAGCAGCTGGCCGGTGGGCGTGTACAGTACGAGTAACTGGAGCGTGACCGCGATGCCGACGGCGAGGACGAGCCAGGAGTTCGAGAAGAGCCCGAGGTCGTACCGGAACCGAATTGCCTGGATCCGCACGATCTCCATGAGGACAAAGCCGGTGAACACCATCGTCTGGGCGAGATCCCGTCCCACGTCGTACCCTGGGCTCCAGCCGAATACGGCGTCCGTGACGTCGTATCCTGGGATCAACTCACCGTACAAGTTGAGCGTGAACAGCGGGAGCAGGCAAACGGTCATGAAGAGCGCGATCCCCACGATCGAGGCCAGAATCCGTCTCGTGATGACGCCCTCTTGGGGCGGTCGCGGGTCACGCTCCATGATGTCCTCTGCCGCGGGATCGACGCCCATCGTGAGCGCGGGGATACCGTCGGTGACGACGTTGATCCAGAGGACCTGAATCGGCGTGATGACCAGTCCGAGCCCCGCGAGCGTCCCTGTGAATATCATTGTCACCTCGCCGCCGTTACCCGAAAGGAGGTAGTTGACGAACTTGCGGACGTTGTCGAAGATCCGCCGGCCGCCCCGGACGGCGTTGCGGATCGTCGCAAAGTTGTCGTCGAGCAGGACGATGTCTGAGGCCTGTTCGGTGACGTCCGTGCCCCGAATGCCCATCGCCACGCCGACGTCGGCGTTCTTGACCGCCGGTGCGTCGTTGACGCCGTCGCCCGTCATCGCGACGGTGTGGCCCTTCGCCTGCAGCGTCTGGAGGATGCGCGTCTTGTGGTCCGGCGACGTCCGGGCGAAAATGTCGACGTCATCGACCATCTCCCGGAGCTTCTCGTCGCTCATCTCCTCCAGTTCGGGGCCCGTGATCACCCGCGTCGACCGGAGCCCGACCTCCTTGCCGACGGCGCGGGCGGTGACTGCGTTGTCGCCGGTAATCATCACCACGTTGATGCCAGCGTCGAGACAGCCCGCGATAGCGCCCGGAACCTCCGGCCGTGGGGGGTCGAGCATCCCCTGCAGGCCGAGAAAGACCATGGACTGTTCGAGCTCCTCGTTCGGCGTCTCGACCTGATCGTCGGGGACCTCCGGCCGGTAGGCAAAGCCCATCACGCGGAGGGCGTCCTCGGCGAACGACTCGTTGTGCGCTTCGATCTCGGCTCGTCGCTCGTCGGTCAGCTCGACGAGTTCACCGTCCACCAGTTCGCGGTCACACCGCTCGACCACGGTCTCTGGCGCACCCTTCATGTAGGCGACGGTGTTGCCGTCTGGCGTCCGGTGGACGGTCGTCATCCGCTTTCGCGCCGACGTGAAGTCGACCTCGCCAGTTCGGGGGTACTCCTCGGCAAGTTTCTTGTGGTCGAAGCCGGCCTTCTGGGCGGCGACGAAAAGCGAAATCTCCGTCGGATCGCCGAGGTAGGTCCGTTCGACGTCAGCGTTCGCGCCCGCCGCGCCATCCTCGACCCGGGCATCGGGACGGTCCGAGTCCCGTTCCCGGAGTCCGACGTCGACGTTGTTGCACAGCATTCCACACCGCAACACCTCGGCCACGCGCTCGTCGTCGACGGGGTCCCCCTCGTGACGGAACTCGCCGTCGGTGTCGTAGCCGGTTCCCGTCACCTCGTAGGTCTCGCGGTTGGCGACGATCCGCTGGACGGTCATCTCCTCCTCGGTGAGTGTGCCGGTCTTGTCCGTGCAGATGACGTCGACCGATCCCAGTGCCTCGACGATAGGAAGCCGGCGGACAAGCGCGTTTTGCTCGGCCATCCGCCTTGCCCCAAGCGCGAGCGAGAGTGTGACGACCGCTGGCAACCCTTCGGGAACCGCGGAGACGGCGATGCCGACCGCCGTCAGGAAGACCTGCAGCGGCGGGGTGTCGCCGATCACCAGTTCGCTGATCGCGATGACCGCAACCGCGCCGATCACACCCGCCGCGATGATCTTCCCCAGGCGGTCCATCTCGGCCTCGAACGGCGTGTCGCGCTCCTCGGCCTCTTCGAGGGCCGTCGCGATCTGGCCGATCTCGGATTCGGGCCCGGTCTCGACGACCACCGCGGTTCCCGACCCGCGCTGGACGACCGTATCCTTGAACAGCATGTTCTTGCGCTCGGCGAGCGCGGTCTCTTGGCCGATCTGACCGACCTCCTTCGAGACGCCGATGCTCTCGCCTGTCAGCGCCCCCTCGTCGACTCTCAGGTTTGACTCCTCGACGATGCGGGCATCCGCGGGGACGATGTCGCCCGACTCGACGAAAATCACGTCGCCGGGGACGACCTTCGTCGCGTCGATCTCGGTCTTCTCGCCCCCCCGTCTGACGAGCGCGTACGTCGTCGACATCTCCTGAAGCGCCTGAATGCTCTGCTCGGCGCGGTAATCCTGTAGGAAGCCAAAGACAGTGATAAACACGACCACACCGGCGATAACCCCAGCGTCGATCGTGTGCCCCACGATCGCCATCACCGCTGCAGCGACGATCAGCACCCAGATTAGTGCCGGTTTGTACTGGTTGATGAAGATCTGCAACAGTGAGACCCCTTCTTCGCTCTCGATCTCGTTGGGGCCGTACTCGTCGAGCCGACGCTGGGCCGTTTCGTTGTCCAGACCCTCTCGATCCGTCCCCAGCGCGTCGTATACGTCCTCCAGCTGGTGGACGTGCCAGTGCTCGTCGGCGTCCTGTTCGGAAGCGGAAACGGATTCTGAGCGTGACACGGATCTGTTCTGGCTCCAGTCCCGTCGAGTGGCTGTGCGTGACCGTGGCGGGGAGGATCGTGGAGGGGATCAGATGGCCCTCGTGAGGTTACTCGGTTGGCACTATCACGGTCTCCCTGTTAATCCCCCACGACGGTAGAATGAGATCGATCACAGATATGCGACGGGTGGGTGGGGCTGGTCGTGAGTACGGGCCATACACTTTCGTGCACTGACCCGGGTATCCGGCGACTTACACACGACCACTGGGACGCTGTCGTCAACAATCGCAGGTGGAGCCGAGACTGGATGGCACGTATATATGGCCAATGTATAAACAAAAATATAATACCGAAGAAGATCGGTCAGTAACTGAGCTTAAAGACGCTGGAAAACAGTCCCCTGACGGGCCCACGACACGAAGGGTTTGACCCGTAGATAGAGACCAGAGGCCGATGCATCGCCGTACGAACCTAGTAGCGATCGGAACAGCAGGCACTACAGCACTGGCAGGCTGCACGAACGACACCACCGGCGATCCCGATTGTTGGATCGAGACTGACGACGTGTCGGAAGTAGTCTCTGACGGGTGGGAGAACGTCGGCCACCAGAAGCGTGGACTCCCGCTGAGCGTTCTCGGCGACCTCGGTAGGGAGACGGATACGGCGGTCTGTTTCGACGTCGGCCATGCGTACATGGAGGATGGGATGGACGGCGGGTCGACCATATTGTTTGCAATGACAACGACAGCACGAGCTCAGAGAAGTACTGGAACGCGGTGACAGAACGGGACCACTCTGGGAAGACGAATCGCTTCCGACGGAGCGTCATCGGCGTGGCTCTACCGAGAGCCATCGTTTCTCGTCGTCGAGCGCTATCAGGAAGGAATGGGGCAAGCAGGGTGTAGTCGAAGCCGTTGCGTGTCTCTGGCAGACACATACGCGAAGAATCGTCCGCACCCCCCGATCAGGCCTCCCCGGAATATCAGTGCCGTATCGAGGCGGTACCGAAAAACTAGAGCGTGAATGGAATCAATTTGTTTCGAGGGGGTCAGACCCCGGTGGTCGAGGCCGTCGAATAACCCTGAATCAGTTGTCTTCTGACGTTTCGTCGACTTTCTTTTCGACCGTTTCCTCAACCTTTTCCTCGACGGTCTCTTCGACTTTCTTTTCGACCGTCTCCTCGACTTTCTCTTCGGCCGTTTCTTCAGCTGTTTCTTCGACTTTCTGCTCGACCGTCGCTTTGACCGTCTCGTCGGCCGTCTCCTCGACTTTCTGCTCGACCGTTTCTTTGACCTTCTCGTCGGCCGTCTCCTCGACTTTCTGCTCGACCGTTTCTTTGACCTTCTCGTCGGCCGTCTCCTCAACTTTCTGCTCGACCGTTTCTTTGACCTTTTCGTCGACTGTCTCCTCGACCCTCTGTTCGACTTTCTCGTCGACCGTATCTTCGACTTTCTCGTCGGCCGTCTCCTCGACTTTCTGCTCGACCGTTTCTTCGACCGTTTCTTCGACCGTTTCTTCGACTGTCTCCTCGACCTTCTTTTCGGTCGTTTCCTCGACCTTCTGCTCGACCGTTTCATCCACCGTCTCCTCCACTTTTTCGCCGACTGCATGCTGGACGTCTTCCTCGCGCGGCCGACGGTCGACACGCTGGTTCACCTCGTCGATCTGGTTCCGGACGTCGTCGACCTCTTCTTCGACCTGCTTTTCGACGCGCTCGGAGACTTTCTGCTCGACCTCTTCCTGGACCTGTCTGGTCATCCAGTCCGGATCAAACCGACCCATCTTCCAGACGACGTGGATGACATACGAGGCGATGATACCGAGGCCGAACGCGACGCCGGTCTCTGTGCCCACGAGTACAATAATAGCGATCGCCGCGAGCAAGAGGAGCCCGTAGGCCATGTCGACGAGAAAATCGATACGGTTCGGGTTCATTGTACACCACCAGTCAGGCAGGGATATGTTGAACTCATGGAACAGATTCTGTTTACAGTCTTTACTTCCCACAGATAGTAATAGTCGGTGATTCGTCGGGACTGAGCAGAACCGAAGGTTCTGCGAGGGTCGGAGCGGCGCTGCCGCTCCGGGATTTGAACCCGATGGCGAGACTCGCTACGAATCTCCAGCCCACCCCCACGGCGCTGCTCGACCATCCGGGCTTCCCGATCGTCGCGGCAGAACGAACAGATCGACGGGCGGGTTTGCCTGTCCGCGGGAACGTCCGGCCTGTACCGGAGCTGGTCGGCCTTGCCACAGTCCTTGCACTCGCCGAACCGGCTCATGCCGACCCCTCCTCTCCGGGAAGTGCCACGTCCTCCACATCCAGCACTTCGAGTTTCACATTCCGGCGCGTGCGCCGGAGCAACGTCGAGACCGTTCCGGGCTTCCGGTCGGTCTGGCGCGCGAACTCTAGAACGCCGGTCGTTCCCAGAGCCACCGCCTCGTAGGCCTCGCGTTCGGCGTCGGACAGGATACTTATTAGTCGGCGATTCCTCACTGCTCGTGCGATTTCTCGCAACCGAGGACATGGCCCCGGCGTCACTGATCGCAAACGAAGTGTTCCGGACGGTCTCGCCGGGCCACGTCAGCGAGCGACTGGCAAAGCTCGAACACGCCGGGCTGGTCCACCGCGCCGGAATGGATTCGTTCGATCTGACCTCCGAAGGCGAGCGGTATCTCGACGGCGACCTCGACGTCGAGTACCAGCCACGCCCGCGGCGGGTGTAGGCGTCGCTCGGTGGGCAAGGAGAGAGAAAGAGAGCGCGTTATCGATCTTCGACTTCGTACTCGAACAGCGTCGCCGACGTGTCGGTGTCGGCGCTGTTCCAGATCACGCTGATCTCGGTGCCGGGGTCGAGTTCATCGGGACTGCTCCCGCCGAAGTTGGCGTTATCAGCAGTGGTGAATCCATTTCCATCCGCGGCGATATAGAGCGAACTCTGTGATCGAAGTCCCTCGTCGGAGTCCGACCAGTCGGCACCCGTCTCGCTGACGGTCTCGCCGTTGACGACGACCGAGATCGTGTCGAGGTCCTCGATCGTGTTTCCGGACATGTGGTACACGCGAACGAACTGGTCGTGGTCCCCACCGTACTGTTCGGCGTCGAATCGGACGTCGGGTGATTCCTCGACATCGCCCGCGCTCTGGTAGAGGTCGATGGCGAAGATGCCGAGAACTGAGGCGAGGATTACGACTATCGCGACCAGCAAGATAGTGCCGATTACACTACTTTGTGCAGTATCGTTTGAAAGAAGTCGCGTCATGTTTTTTTCTGGGAACTGGAACTGGATGTGATCCAGCTTAGTTCACTTCGTAAGTCTGGAGGACGGATGAGTCGCCCCCGTCATCAGATTCCCAGACAATTCGAATTGTATCTCCGCTACTTAGCTCACTTGCGTCGGTTGGGTTATCGATCGTGAAGTCCGCATCGTTAGCGATCGTAACTTCATCGCCGCTACCACCAGCCGGGTCTATATCACCAGATGCGGCAATGGTAGCAGAGTTGCCGGCAGACACTTGGCCACCGTCATCGAAGATAGCATCAGCATTGCCGGGTGTGGCCTCGTCTCTGATCTCAAAAGCCTCATCTCCATTTACAGTTACTTCGAGGTTATTGTGATCAATCGAAGATCCTGACTGATGTGTGACTTCTACGACAGTTGCCACGCTAGGATCAGCGTTATCATCTATGGTGTCAAATTCTTCTGTACTTTGACTAAAGTCCCAACTCGCTTGGGGAACTGTCGACTGATCGTCGCCGATACCAATGACAAACGCTCCAATTACGGCGGCCAGAATTACGGTTATTGCCACCATTAAGATGACCCCTATGACTGGCGAGACCGCATTTTCTTGAGATGAGAAATTTTTGAAATTCATCATCTGCTTACTTCGTAGGTTGCAAGTACAGATGAGTCTCCACCACTATCAGACTCCCATACGACACGGATAGTTGGATCATCGTTGAGGTCATCACCGTCATTGTCGTTGGGAATCTCGAAAGTTGCGCCAGCACTTACTGGGTCACTACTCCAGCTTGGTGTCGTGAGTTCAACACCGTTGTTAGTCACGTCCAGATTCGACTCGTCAATCGAATCGCCAGCTGAATGAGTGATTGTCAAATCACCATCTTCTCCCTCGTCATCAAAATCAAAACTGGCCTGCGGAACAGCTTCTTGATCATCACCAATACCAATTACGAACGCACCAATCACAGCCGCGAGAATCACCGTGATTGCGACCATGAGTATAACACCGATAACCGGTGACACCGCACGTTCGTCGCCGTCCGTTTCGAATAGTTTTTTGAAATCCATAGTTTTCCTTAGTTTTCGTTGTTCGCGCCGACATCCAGCCAAAGGATTAATATCTTACACTTGAATGGTGTAAGATGAGGCAAGGGGTCGAGGGCTACAACACCCCTCCTCGCCTGTCCTTTCACGTGCTGTCGGCGTTACAGGTAGTAAGACAGCCACCCCTAATAAAACTTGAGCCAAATATGATGAACTACTACATAAATGGCACCTAATTAGCACGTATCTATAATAAAATGAATACTATCGGACTCTCGCCCAAAGCTCTCGCGCACCTACGACGTCCAGAACCGTTCGGACGCATGGGAGGCCGTAGAGGACTATCAACGGTATCTCGACGTCGCCGCCCAGAACCCAGACAGTGGCTCCAGCGCGCTCTCGTCGAAACTGGAGATGCCGCGCGGGCGGATCCGCTCGTGGGAGAACGGAGCAAAGCCCGACCCCGCCCGCGCCGTCGAGGTCGCCGAGCAACGCGACTGGTTCGGGAGTGTCGAGACCGACGAGTTCGCGGCGCTGAACCAGCTCGTCGCGTGGATCTTCTCCGGCGGGTCGATCTCCACGGACACCTACGCCCCGCATTTCGCCGTCGACGACGCGACCGAGTCACGGGTGACCGACGCGCTGGAGACGCTGGGGCTCGACTGGCGACGCGAGCGCGACGACGAGCCCGATCGGGCGACCGAGATTGTCCCCACGGAGCACGCCTCAATACTCGGGCGGGCGCTGTCGGTCCTCGGCGCACCGATCGGAGACAAGAACGACCACGCCGAGATCTCCCTGCCGGAGTACCTCGACGACGCCCCAGACGAGATCAGGGCCGAGTTCGTCGATGTTTACCTCCGGAACCGAGCCCAAAGTCACGACGACAAGGGAACGCTGACACTCCGGGAAGAACGCGCCGATCGCTACCTCCAGGAACTCGCGGCGCTCGTCGAGGACGTTGCCGGGGAACAGGTGACGGTCAGCGACAAGAACGTGATCCTTTCGGCCGCGGCGGCCAACGCGCTGTACGGGAATTCTCGGCCGTTTTGAGGTGTGCCTATCTGGATAATTCAGAACTGTATTTGGGAAACACAATTGATAAGTTAATTCCATCGCCATCTGCTGTCAGACACATAACCTATGGCAATTGCTGAATCCCATCGTGAGGTTGCGTCTACCCATACCGGCGAATCTGAACAAATAAAAACAGCATACAGAGAAACGGATTCAGACACGTTAGTCCTCACCGATCAACGGCTTCTCTTTATCGAGGATCAATCGGAGACCAAGCGAGAGACTCAATCGATTGAATCTATTTTTCTATCGAGCATTGATAGTGTCGAAGTCACATCACTTGGTCCTGAAGACATTGATACGGACAAATTGGCTAATGCGGCAGTTTTTGGCTTCGGAGCGTTGGGGTCGCTTGTGATGCTTGTAGGATTTTTTGATTCCTTGTCGCCCATTCAGATTATGGCGGTAATAGGAGTAGGGATTTTATTGGGCACGCTTGCTGTCGACCAGTATTACGACGCACATCAAACCGACGAGGGACATATTGAGATCGATATTCACACCACGAATAGTCTCTCTAACACCTCTGTCAAACTTCCATTGGACAAACAGAGTTTCGCTTCTGAGCTGAATAAGACTGTAGCTAACGACCGTCCGTAGTCGGTTTTAACTCCAGTTGAACACTCATGTACGACGGATAGAAGAACCGCGTCCGGAAATGAAGGGAAAGTCGGACGGATCCCGCCCCGATCACGACGGGAACCCCCACCAAAAACGACATTATCCCGCGTTGCCGTCCGGGTTCAGGCTACCCGGACATGAATCTGAAAGCCCACGCCCAACGCGACGACATGAAGGTCTGGCTCAGCCAGTCCGAAGTGAATCAACTGATCGACCAGGCGGACGGCACCCAGCAGCGGATCGCCTTCTCGCTCGGTGCTCGCTGCGGGCTCCGAAGCCACGAGGTCCTCGACGTCGCGCCGGAGCACGTCGTCGACACTGACGCCGGAACGATGCTCCGGGTCTGGCACGGGAAAGGCGACCAGTACCGCGAAACGCCGGTCCCGCGAGATCTCGCCACTACGATCCGCACGATCGACGACGTGCGCGACCAGAGCGCCAGCTCGTCGCTACTCGACATCACGTCGACGCGCTCACTTCGGCGGTGGATCCAGAACGCCGCCGATCGCCTCCAGGACGAAACCGGCGACGAGGGCTGGAACCATCTCGGATTTCACGATCTCCGGCGGACCTGGGCGACCGCGCTCGCCAGCGCGGACGTCGACGCTCTGCGACTGGGGCCGCTGGAACGATCTGGAGACGTTTCTGGAGCACTACCGTGGGACGTACTCGCCGGAAGCCCAACAGCGAGAACGAGGAAAGGTCGACTGGCTGTAACAGGCTACTGATACACGGTATCCCGTGTATCGATCTTCAGCACTCGGAGTTCATCGGCTTGCTTGTCCCAGTCGATAATTGCGCGCCGTTTCCCGATTCGCAGGGAGTAGTCGTCACGGCCTGACAGTGGTTTCAGGTGCCGGTCGGGGTTGTTCCCCGCTTCTTCAAGCTTCGACCGAATCCGATCTTCGATATCGTTCGGAAGCGATTCCAGTTTCTTCTGAACGTCGGGATGTAACAGAACCGTCGCCATTCGTCGTTACAGCTCTTCCCACTCGTCGGAGTCTTTTCGCGCGTTGACCTCGGCGGCAGTATCGACATCGAGTTCCGGGGCGACTTCGGCCCACCAGCCGACCGCTCGCGCACCGAGCTTCTTTCGACTCACCAGTCCCTTCTCGTCCATTGTTTCGAGTCGGTTCCGGACGCCTTCAGGTGTGATCCGCTTCCCGAAGCGCCGAAGCCCGTCAGCAACCTCCGGCGCGGTGAGAACCGGATCATCCTCGTAATCAAACACCTTCAGAATCTCCTGTTCCGAGACGGTCTCCTTGAACCGCCCTGCGTCATCTCTGCCTTGACTCATACATCGTCCAACGCGCCGACCACTCATAACCGTTTTGCACGAACCAACCGGATAGGACCAACTACAGATTCTCGACATACTCTGGTTAGTTAAGTTAGGAGATGGTACTACTGACAAATCATCAAAACACTACCGGTAAATCATATCCGGCGACGGAGCGAATACACTGCTCAATTGGTGTCTGGATCGTATAAAAAATAAACGCCCTATTGCGATTACCGAGCGTGCGGAGAGCATACGGACTCGTCGGGATGGTCGAACCCTTACGAGTCGCGTGGATTTGTGAATCATGGATCTATTTCGGAAGGTCTTGCTGACGGACTGCCATCTTCTCGCGTTCCGTCCGCGCGTCGTAGTGCTGATACAGAACGTCGAGCGAGACGTCCATCCGTTCGCTCACCGTCTCCGGTGCAGTTTCAGCGTTCAGGTGGTTCGTGATCGCTCCCCGGCGGACCGCGTGCGGTGATCGGGCGGACGGACACCTCGACGGAACCGCGTCACGTCCGCGAGCATCGCAGGTCTCCGGCGTCTCGTCGTGGGGGCAACTCGCGTACGTACACGGGTGCAGCGCTCGAATCACCCACTTGTATATCGATCCGCCGGAAGCTCGTGTTCCCATCTGCGTCGAGAACAGCGGGCGGCGACCGTGCTCGTCGGTAACTTCTGGTCGGTCGGGATTCGAGACGTAATCGTCGAGGATCTGGAACCAGCGCGGCCCCAGATACACCCAGCGTGTTCCGTCGTCGCCGTTCTTCAGTCCCGTTCCGGTCTCCGGACGGTGCTCGACGTAGACCGCGTTATCGTCACCGTCGAGATCGTTGACATCGATGGCGCGCGCTGCACCGCGACGCATCCCCGTCCGCCACAGCAGCGCAAGCAAGGCGTGATCTCGGCTGGCGTAGTGATGTCGGTCGTGATACTCCAGTGCACGCTTTGCCCGATCGGGCGAGAGAAACACATCTCGGGACTCGGCCCCGTCCGGCAGCTCCGGAGCGTGTAGCTTCTCGGCCAGTCCCTTCTCGACGGCTTCGATATCAGCCCACCATCGCAGGGCGACCCGAACGCTACTCAGCTGCTTCTGGAGCGTAATCGCCGCGACGTCGGAACGACGCCAGGCGACGAAGTCGGAGAGATCACGACCGGACAGTTCGTTCAGGTTGTGGATCTCCCGTTCATCGCACCACTCCAGAAACGCGTTCAAGCGCGTTCGTGTATTCTGTAACGAACTCTCCCGGATCGATGGCTCTCGGTGTCGGATGAATCGCTCGACGCCTTCTTCGGGAGAGAGGTGTTCCAGGTCCTCGCTCACGCGGATCCCTCCCCGACACTCGCCGCCGGAAAGTCGTCCTCGACGATCTGGTCTTTGAGCTGGTCGACCAGCCACTCGGCGTCAGCACGGCGGGCGGGACTCACCGAGTCGTCGACCTGCGCGACCGCGCTCGCCGGATCCTCGGCCGCGCCACTGGCGAGCTGGTAGGACGCCGCGCGGGCGATCGTCTGCACCCGCTTCCAGTGACGGTCGTCGAGCGGGTTCACTCGGACCCACCTTGGTTAGATCGACCACCGTCACTGACGAGTGTCGCCTGTTTGGTCGTCACATCGACGTCGATCTCTTCCGCGAGCGCTGTCCGAAGGATCTCGGAAAACACACTGTCCCGGCGTTCCGGTCCCGGCGTCGGGCGGCACTCCGCACAGACCCACAGGCCTGCGGCAACACCCTCGGAGAACTCGGGGGTTTTGATCCACACCCGGTCATCGGCAGTCACGTCACGACCGCAAAAATCGCAGTCGAGCGCGGTCATTGCGATCCCCTCCGTTCGGTCTCCGCGCCAGTCGAATCCTCTGTTCGAGCGAGTAGAAGCCGACCGAGGTCTCTCGCTCGCTCCGGATCCATCCTGTAATTGTCGTCGGGGGTCCGCAGGACAGGGGTATCCGTACCCTGGGGAGTGAAGACAGAGAGACCTACTGGGAGTTCCGGCGGGCGCTCAGGCTCCGTGTCTTGTGATCGACGGGGCGGATGGTGGCAGACGACTCCGTTGCCCTCGTTCAGCGGATCCTCGGCTCCGCAGTATACGCAGTAATTCGGATGCGCCCGAGGATAGAACGCCTCTCCGCACTCCCGGCACCGCGACTTGAGTACGGCGTCAGGATATCGCTCGTCGCTTCTGTCAGTACCTTTGGCGGATTCACTCGGCATGGTCCTCACCTCCGGCGTCGACGTGCGGGGGGATCTCCAGCCCACGCTCACGGCGCTGCTCGACCATCCGCGCCTCGCGATCGTCGCGACAGAACGAACAGATCGACGGGCGGGTTTGCTTGTCCGCGGGGACGTCCGGCTTGTACCGGAGCTGGTCAGCCTCGCCACAGTCGTCACACTCGCCGAACAGGCTCATGCCGACCCCTCCGTTTCGTCTCCGGGGAACGCCACTTCCTCGGCATCCAGCACTTCGAGTTTCACCTTCCGGCGGGCACGCCGGAGTAGCGTCGAGATCGTTCCCGGCTTCCGGTCGGTCTGGCGTGCGAACTCCCGGACCCCGCTGGTCCCGAGTTCGACCGCCTCGTAGGCTTCGAGTTCCGCCTCCGACAGGATCTCAAGGACGGGATACTTTTCAATCAGCGATTCATCGCTAGCCGTGCGGGCGTTTTCGCCCGTTTGAGTGGTTTCGTGCATAGGAGCACCCCGGAACCACCTTCTCCGGGTCGGCGTCCTAGCGCCGTCCCGGTATCCCACCACTTTCAGCTACGGGTGTAGCCAAGGCGGGGGTGGTCCCGTGAGACACACAAAGAACGTATCGTACATAAATGTACGGAATGTTCTAGAAACATCTTAACGTGTTTTGAATAACCCTACGTGATTGTTATATTGGTTGGGTGTATCTATGTACTCAATGAGACGGTCTGGTGCGTGGATGACGATCTGGGACGACCGGATCCTCGAAATTCTACGTGACGAGGACTCCGGCACGCCCTCGAAGCTCGCCGAACGCGAACAGATACGGGTCAAGCGGCCACAGGTCTCGCGACGACTCCAGAAACTCAGCGAGCGTGGGCTCGTGAAGCCGCTGGGGAACGGCGTTTATATTATCACCGAGAGGGGAGAGGGCTATCTCGACGGTGAGATCTCCACCTACGAGGACGAGCCCGACGAGATCAGGGAGAACGGCGGGGAGGAGAACGACGACGGCGTACCGTCACCAGGTGGTATCTGATGACTGGCCGGCACAACGCTGCCTGGATGAAACGCGAGGACGAACGCATCCTCGAATATCTCGGCTCCGAGGACATGGCGAGCGCACGACTGATCTCCCGCGAGGCGTTCCGGCAGGTCTCGGCGGGCCACGTCGCCGAACGACTGGCAAAGCTCGAATATGCCGGGCTGGTCCACCGCGTCGGGACCACCTCCTTCGAGCTGACCTGCGAGGGCGAGCGGTATCTCGCTGGCGATCTCGACGCCAAGCATCAACCCCGCCCGCGCCGAGTGTAGCTGTCGCTACGTGGGCTGGGAGAGAGTAGAAAGAGAGCGCGTTATCGATCCTCGACTTCGTACTCGAACAGCGTCGCCGACGTGTCGGCGTCGGCACTGCTCCAGATCACGCTGATCTCGGTGCCGGGGTCGAGTTCATCGGGACTGCTCCCGCCGAAGTCGGCGTTATCAGCAGTGGTGAATCCGCTTCCGTCCGCAGCGATGTACAGTGAACTCTGTGACCGAAGCCCCTCGTTGGAGTTCGACCAGTCGGCACCCGTCTCGCTGACGGTCTCGCCGTCGACGACGACCGAGATCGTGTCGAGGTCCCCGATCGTGTTTCCGGTCATGTGGTACATGCGGACGAACTGATCGTGATCCCCACCGTACTGTTCGGCGTCGAATCGGACATCGGGTGATTCCTCGACGTCGCCTGCGCTTTGGTACAGGTCTATTGCGAAGATACCGATTACTGACGCGAGTATGACGACTATCGCGACGAGAAGGATCGTACCAATGACTGATGATTGGGCACTGTCGTCTGAAAGAATGGAACGCATTGGTTGCTACTGAGGATCCGTCGGATTAGCCGACCTCGTAGTCAGACAGGACGGACGAATCGCCTCCATCGTCGGATGTCCAGACGATCCGGATGGTGTCACCAGATGTTAATAGCTCGCTATCTCCATCGAAGGTTTCACTATCTGATTTTGTATCGTCATATCCAACAACTCTGACACTCTGACCAGCACTAACAGAGCCTGTTCCATCCCAAAGACCAACTGTATCGGCCGCCGGACCGCTACCGTCACTATCCCAAGCAGTCTCTCCTTCGGCGGTGATTTCTAGATTACTTTCGTCAATAGTTGTTCCAGTACTGTGCGTGATTGTTACAGTTTTTGCATCCGACTCTGTACTTACAAATTCGATCTCTTCAGTTGTTTGGTCAAAATCCCAACTAGCCTGTGGAACTGTCGACTGATCATCGCCGATTCCGATAACAAATGCACCAATAACAGCTGCTAGAATCACCGTTATGGCGACCATTAATATGACCCCTATGACAGGCGATACAGCCGAATCGTCTACGAATATATTTTTGATATTCATAGTTTACTGGACTTCAAAGTCGAATAGTACAGACGAGTCACCGCCGTCATCAGAGGTCCACACTACTCGAATTGTTTCTCCTTCATTTAGGTCGTTATCGCCGCTATCGTCGTCATCTGTAATCGTATAGGTAGATCCTGCGCTTACTGGATCGCCAAACGGACTCAGACTGGAAGTACTAGTCACCCAGTCGTCGGCGTCATCGCCATCGATTGTAACCGCTAAGTTGCTTTCATCGATGGTGGCACCGGTCTGATGAGTAATCTCAACTTCAACATCTTCGCCGTTATCTACTTGATTATCTTGATTACTGTCCCAACTCGCTTGTGGGACGGTTGACTGATCGTCACCAATCCCAATCACGAACGCACCGATCACAGCCGCCAAAATTACTGTTATGGCGACCATAAGAATTACTCCGATAACCGGAGAAACAGCCCGTTCGTCGCCGTCTGTTTCGAATAGTTTTTTGAAATCCATAGTTTTCCTTAGTTTTCGTTGGTTGCGCCGACATGCGGCCAAAGGATTAATATCTTACACTTGCGTGGTGTAAGATGAGGCAAGGGGTCGAGGGCTACAACACCCCTCCTCGCCTGTCCTTTCGCGTGCTGTCGGCGTTACACGTAGGAAGACATCCACCCCTAATAAAACTTGAGCCAAATATGATGAACTACTACATAAATGGACCCTAATTAGCATGTGTCTATAATAAAATGAATACTACCGGACTATCGCCCAAAGCTCTCGCGCGCACCTACGACGTACAGAACCGTTCGGACGCATGGGAGGCCGTAGAGGACTACCAGCGGTATCTCGACGTCGCCGCCCAGAACCCAGACAGTGGCTCCAGCGCACTCTCGTCGAAACTGGAGATGCCGCGCGGGCGCATCCGCTCGTGGGAGAACGGAGCAAAGCCCGATCCCGCCCGCGCCGTCGAGGTCGCCGAGCACCGCGACTGGTTCGGCGGCCCCGAAACTGACGAGTTCGCGGCGCTGAACCAGCTCGTCGCGTGGATCTTCTCCGGGGGGTCGATCTCCTCGGAGACCTTCGTCCCGCATTTCGCCGTCGACGACGCGACCGAGTCACGGGTGACCGACGCGCTGGAGACGCTGGGGCTCGACTGGCGACGCGAGCGCGCCGACGAGTCGGACCGGGCCACCGAGATCGTGCCCACGGACCACGCCAGCGTACTCGGGCGGGCGCTGGTCGTCCTCGGCGCGCCTCAGGGCGAAAAGAGCGACCAATCGGCGTTCTCGCTGCCGGAGTATCTCGACAACGCGCCGGACGAGATCCGCGCCGAGTTTGTCGACGTCTACATTCGGAACCGCTACACGGACCACGACCGGCTGGTGATGGGCTTTCGAGAGCAACGATCCAAAGCGTACCTGCAGGAGCTGGCGAGCCTGATCGAAGACGTCGCCGGCGAGTCGGTTACCGTCAGCGAGAAGAACATCTACCTTTCAGCTGAGGCGGCCGATGCTCTATACGGGAACTCCCGGCCATTTTGATCAGGCTTATTGACTAAATAACGAGATTACTCGTTCGGCGCAGTACTGGTGCTAATTGTGGCAGAATCGCTCTCGTCCGCAGAGACCCATTCAAGCGTTATTGTCTCCCCTGACCATTCTTCCCCGACTGCACTATGAGAGCCGAGGTCAAACTGACTTCCAGCTGAGACGGTCGGATTCGACTCAGTGACCCAATCTTCAGATTCTCCATTAATGATGACTTCCAGAGAGTCTGGCTCTTCAACCGAATCTCCACTTGAATGAGTTAGTGCCCCTTCGCCACTATTCTCGAAATCAAAGTCTATAGCCATTTGTGGGACAGTTGATTCGGTTGTCGAATCATTTTCTTCTTCATTATTCCCAGAGTTTTCATCTTCATTTTCATCTCCTTCATCAGCACCGAGGCAACCGCTGAGAACTGATACTGCAACACTTGAAGCGAGTATTTTTCTTCGACTTGTGACGCTGTTAGCCATGGCCAGTGATTTTTACCCCTGTCCAATAAATGACTAGTTCTTCTGTTGAGAACTCGTCCGGAAAGAGAGGGAAAGTCGGACGGATCCCGCCCCGATCACGCCGGGAAACCCCACCAAAAACGACATTACCCCCCGCGTTGCCGTCCGGGTTACAGGCTACCCGGACATGAATCTGAAAGCCCACTCCCAACGCGACGACATGAAGGTCTGGCTCAGCCAGTCCGAAGTGAACCAACTGATCGATCAGGCGGACGGCACCCAGCAGCGGATCGCCTTCTCGCTCGGCGCTCGGTGCGGGCTTCGAAGCCACGAGGTCCTCGACGTCGCGCCGGAGCACGTCGTCGACACTGACGCCGGAACGATGCTCCGTGTCTGGCATGGAAAAGGCGACCAGTATCGGGAGACACCGGTGCCGCGGGATCTCGCGACGACCATCCGCACGATCGACGACGTGCGCGACGCCAGCGCCAACTCGTCGCTGCTCGACATCACGTCGACGCGCTCGCTTCGGCGGTGGATCCAGAACGCCGCCGATCGCCTCCAGGACGAAACCGATGACGAGGGGTGGAACCATCTCGGCTTTCACGATCTCCGGCGTACCTGGGCGACCGCGCTCGCCAGCGCCGACGTCGACGCCCTGCTGGTCTGCGACTGGGGCGGGTGGAACGATCTGGAGACGTTTCTCGAACACTACCGCGGGACGTACTCGCCGGAAGCCCAACAGCGAGAAAGAGGGAAAGTCGGCTGGTTATGAGACATCGAATGAACTTTTGATCACCTTACTCAATTCCCCTTCTATGACTGAAGAAAGTGGATTCTATTGCAGTTGGTGTGACCAATTCGAAGACCCAGAAAACCTGTCTTTAGACGAAAGGCAAGACCAACTCAAAGAGCACTATCTGGAGTCCCATGAAGAGAAGCTGAAGGAGATGCGGGACAAGAACTTTGACCAGAGCCTTGCCTATTTTGCGGGAATGGAAGCCTCGAACAAACCGACTGCCGACGTGGAGCTGGATCTTTAGAGATCCTCGACCACTTCGACGGTCCACTTCCCAGGTCCTTCGCGTCGGATATGCGCGTGTTGCTCGCCGTCGATCTCGCCGTTCTCGTCGATCAGCCCGTCAAGCCGGAGATCGTCTTTCGGGATCGTCACACCGGCACTATTCGAGTCGAGCTGTCGGAGTTTGTTGACTGCCATAACTGAGCGGGCAACGTACGGTCTAATAAAAGTGGTGTAACCAGAGGGTAAACGGTGGTCAAACCAAGGAAATCCTAAGTTTTTCCGCGGCACGCGTGGCCGGTCTCGTCGCAATGTCCTATGCAAACTGGATCCCTGACGGGGTCCGACGAGAAGACGGCATCGACCTGATCGACGCGGTACTCGCTCCGCTGTTCGTGCTGGCGAGTTTTAGCACGGCCGCGGTCGGCTCGCTCGAGCTGTACGATCCGATCAACTGGGGCTTCGAAGACATCCTGTACGCCGCGGGTGGCTCCGAGATCACCCTCGGCTTCGTCGTGACCATGATCACGATCGTCACCGCCTGGGTGACCAACGGCCAGACGAGCGTCGACGACTTCACCGACGTCGAAACGATCACGCTCCTGCTGGCGATCGTGCTGAACGTCAGTATGGCGCTGGTCCCACTGGTCTCGAACACGGTCGAAGCGCAGTGGTTCCTCGGCTGGTTCCTGGTCATGCTCAACGGCGCCGCGTTCTACCTGATCGCCTACAAGTGAGGTCCCAAGTATGAGTACACAACCAACTGACGACGAGAGCCCACCGCCCACGCCCACGGCCCACCGCTCAGAGGGGGGTCCGATTCCGAGCACCGTGCTCGACCGCCGGACGTTCCTCCGCGGGACCGCGGCGGCCGGCGGGACTGCACTCGCTGCGGGGACGGCTACAGCTGACGACGAGGACGACGGCGTCCAGGGCGATGAGATCGACGAGGATCTCGACGAGGACTTCTGGATCACCACCGACGGCGGCAATGATCCTCGGGACCTATCGTCCGGGCTACTGTTCGCCGCGTCACCGCCTGCGTGGGTGCTCTGGCAAGGTGTAGATCTCCTCGGCGAATATATCTGGGGTCCCGATCAAGACGACCTCGAAAGCGCCGAGGCCGCCACTCTCTGGATGGAAGCACGGGATGCACAGCAGGCACTCTATAACTTCGAGGCGATGCTGTCGAACCGCCTCACTGACGCCCAAACTATCGCCAACATCGAGGCCCGCCACGGGATCGCCTCGGGATGGGAAGACGGCGAGGCAGCGAGTGACGCTTACGCTCGCGCTCTCGAACGTATTCGGGGCTACTACGAACCCATCGAGGCGAACCACTGGGAGATCGGCGTGTTCACCATGGTCCAACTCGGTTTCATCGCCGAAGCTGGGACTGACGAGGACCAACTACCCGAGGAAAATGGTTGGGCAACTGCTCTTGCCGATTACGACGGCACCGACGAGCACGTCTTTTGCCGACCAACCAACGAGGAATGGGTCGCCGACTCCGACGCCGACGACTACGACGGTCCGGTCGAATCCGCCGACCTGCACAACGGCTACGGCTACCAGCTATCATACTACACGAAGATGCGCTTCTTCACCTCTGGGGGTGATAGCTACGAGGTCCCCTTCTCCGAGTTCATCAATTCGTGGGACGAAACTGCCGGAGAGGTCGTCATCCAGGGGGACAACCACGAATGGACCACAAACGGCCAGTTCACCACTCCGAACGTCCCTGAAATCGACGAGTCGGGGTTAATCGCATTTGAGACCGAGGAGTACGTCAAACACTTCGACACCATCGAGGAGCAGAGCGACGAGATCGTCGCCAACTACGATACTGAGTTCGTCCAGCAGCTATTCGACGGCCTCGACGACGGCACGATCGACGCCTCGCAAGTCCGTGGTGTCGAAGGTCAGGCGCGTTTCATGTCGGGATCGACCGACGCAACAGAGCACCGGTACCGCCTCTCGCTCCTGCAAATCCTCGGCCTCGATCAGTCTGACCTTTCTGAAATTGCCAGTATGGTGATTTCTTACGATGGGTTTACTGATCGGACTTTTGAGAGCACCGACGGCGGCGACCGCCAGCAGGTCCTACTCGACGAAACTGAGGAAACACAGACCTACGAGGGTCAACTATTCGCCCGTGAAACCCCTGCCGATGGATTTCAGTCTGGCGGCGAATACCTCGCCGGACAGTACTACTTCAGACAGTCGAACGACGACGACACTGTGACACTTCACACCTTCGACGGCGAAGAACTCTGGAGCCACGATACTGGTGGTCTTGAGGATATGGTGTATTCTCCCGAAGATCGCGCGATATACGTCTGCTACGACACTACCGTCGAACGGATTAACGCCGCTGACGGTACACTCGACTGGCAAGAAGACTACGCCAACGATTTCGTCCGCCACCTTTGCGTGATGGAAGACGGTCATCTAATGGCGTCCGGTTACCTATCCGACGACCCGATTCTCAAAATTGATCGGGAAACTGCCGACGTGGTCGATGAACAAAGCGTATCGTTCAATCCTGACGGTCTGTTCGCAAACCCCGATGGGACTGAGTTCGCAACTGGTGGAAACGACGAAATTACCATCTACGACGGTGATTTCGAGACTGTAGCCACCGTAGCAAACGGACTCCGTGAGGGCTCTGCATCTCCTGACGGGGATTACCTCTACACAGTTGACCAAGACACCGACGACCTCGTCAAGTATGAGTGGTCTACGCTTGACGAAGTGTGGTCTGTAAACCACTTCACCGACCGGATCGACGACCTCGACGCAGGGCATGATGTTGTCGCCGCTTGCAATGGCGACGGCTACGTTTTCACTGTCGATACCGCTGACGGTGAAATCAACTCGCAAAACCAGTTCGGCACGAATAATATCAGGGCTGTCTCGCTCCGGTACGATGAATCCCACTTCATCGCCGAGGATTACAGCGATGATGTGAGTCGGATCCTCGACGTGGACACTGCTGACGTAACCAGCATATTCAAAGAAAACAATCAACCGGCGACCGGATTCTCTGTTCCGTCTCCAAACGCCGCAGATGTTGACGGTCTTGTCGATGGTGCGCTCATGTATGATGCACTCGACTCCGGCGAGATCGAACTGCCACTCGGGACGTTTACGCTGGACGAGATGACGGACTCGGACGGCGAAGAGATCTCGCCGATCACCGACCAGACGATCACCGACATCGAGGCGCAAGCCGACCGCGACATCGAGGACATCGTGGCCGACATCGAGGAGATCGAGAGCGTCGACGACATCACTGACCTCAACGACCTGAACCTGATCCTCGAAGCCGAAGAACTCGACGGGGGCGAGATCGAGACGGACTCGACCGACTGGTCGGCTCCCGACTACGATTCGATGGATAACGAGGAGTACGGTATCCAGATCTCCGAAGTCGGCGATTACATCATTGAGGAAACGGACCTGTATAGCGACGATGACGACGACGGGGGCGACTGGTGGCCGTCTGTCTCGGGGCCGGACTTCGGCGGCGACGGCTTCGGTGCCCAACTCGCCGGGCTCGCCGTGATCGCCGCGATCGTGGTCTCGGTAATCTGGTCGGTCGTGAGTGACGCCGTTCCGTTCATCGGTAACTGACCATGCGCCGCTTCTTTTTTGCGCTACTGACGGTATCGGTAGCTCTGGCGGTGGGCATGGGTGTTATGGGCGTCACCGCACAGGAGACGCCGACCAACGAGACAGACGAGTTCGAGGACGACCTCGGCGACGAGTACGAGCAACTGATCGACGCCGAGACGCGAGTCGTCGAGTGGTCCTACGATAGCGGTGTCTTCACGATCACCGTCGACGCCGACGAGGACACGGAGCTGGGGATCACCGAAGCGGGCGGCTTCGAGGAAGGCTCGGGATCGTACAACTTCGAGACCGTCGAGATCCCCGAGGGCGAGTCGACGGTCACCTTCTCGACGCGGGACGGGAACGGCGCGGCAGTCACGATCTCGACCCAGGAGAGTCTCGCGCAGGGGACCGGTGCGTACCTCTCGACCGGGACCGACGTCGAGGAGAACCCGTTCCGGCACTTCGGCGGCACGTCGGGACTGTTCTCCGGCGTCGGCATGACCGTCCTGCTAGCGGGGCTCGCTGCTGGCTACGTCGTGCGCTCCGAGAACCGGGGTGTCATTGAGAAATGAGCGGGGACACTTCAGGCACCTTCGGCGGGTGGTCCGACCGACTGACGTACATCGCTGCCGAGGGCCAGCTGGTCGTGCTCGGGATCGCCTTCAGCATCGGCGTCTTGCTGCTGTGGTTCCGGCCGTCAGTGCCAGGCGTTCCGCCGATCGCGTTCGGCTGGTTCGCCGCGCTGTTGATTCTGGGGCCGCCGCTGCTGGCGATGTTCGTCACCGGCGCGCGCAAGCTCCGGAACCGCCACATGGTCGAGGTACACCACATCAACGGCGTCACCGACAAGCGCCGGAAGCTCGACGTCGCGCCGGAACTGTGGGACGCAAAGAAGGTCGAAGGCCCGAGCCCGTATCCCGTGAACGACGGCGACGCCTACGAGGTTCGGGAGTTCGAGTACGACGAGGAACTCGACCAGCTCCGCGTGCGCGGCTGTTACTTCTCGCAACTCGCCGATTCGAAGCTGGTGACGGTGAAGGCGATGCTCGAAGACATTCACGGGGATCTGATAGAGGAATTCATCGCCAGCAACCGGCTCCGTGGGCGGATCTCGAAAATGGGCGTCGAGATCCAGAGCGACGTGGTCAACAAGGAGGCTGAAGCCGACGAGCGCGGGCTGATGAACCCGCGGACCACGGTGAAAGAGCGCTTCGAGTCGGCGCGCGACGACGTCGAGGACGCTTCGATCGACGAGATCCGCGACATGAACGACTACGTCGACGAGTACACCGACGAGCATGGGATCGACGCGGTCGGCGGACCGCCACAGACCCGCCAGCAGGCGGCCACGGACGGTGGTACGAATGAGTGACGAACAGGACAATTTCACGGTCGGCGGCTTTCGGGAGTACCAGGACGGCAATCTCGCGCGGGATCCCGACGAGGTGCTGGATCACTCGGGCTTTGTCCGCGACGAGAAGGTCGATCGGCAGATGACCATGCGGGCGGTCCACCACGATCCCGACCGCTGGGACGGCAAGGCCGCCGCGACGTACATGGACGTCGGGAAGAACCGCGACATCCTCAAAGCCGAGGGGGCGACGACCGCCCGGAACGCGCTCGACAACGGGGATACCCTCACGCTCAAGCACTATATCGGCGACCCAAGTCAGGAGGCGGACCTCTCGGGCATCAAGGCGATCTCCCGGCTCCGGCAGATCGTCGCCGGTCCCGCCCCGGTGATCGTTGTGCTCGGGGAGATGGGTGCCGGGAAAACGAACTTCGCTTGCTTGCTCGCCCAGCTCCGCGAGCGCTGGGTCGACGGGAATCTCATGGTCGGTTCGAATATTCGGACGCTCCCGCGCAACGACGACTGGGTGCGCGACGACGGGAGCGTCGAGGACGGCTGGATACCGAACTATCCACTCCTGAGTGAGTGGGTCCAGCAGGACGGCGATCCCGTCGAGAACGCCCAACAGCCAAAGCTGTTCATCGGTGATGAGTTCTCGACGAACGCCTCAGGCTCGGGCAAGGACGGTCAGAAGGTCCGGAAGCTGATGGGGCCGCTCGTCTTCAAGATCCGCAAGTACGGCGGCGCGCTGATCTACATCGGCCACGACGAGTCGTCGATCCACCCGCTACTCTGGCGGGTCGGCACGATCATCAAAAAGCCGGATCGGAACAACCGCGGGAAGGCACTCATCGCTGAGCGGATCTCCGGCGGGAAGCTCCAGGACGTGGATCCCCAGCCGCTCACTGGGATCCCGCCCGCAGACTTCGAGCCGCATACGAACGACGAGGCTCCGTGGTCGTGGGACGCTCCGGTCGGCGGTGGCGACGACGGCGAGAGCTTCGAGGAGGCGGACGTGAAGCGTGTCGCCATGTGGACGGTGAAAACGGCGGTGCGCGACCAGGGGATGACGCCGAATCAGGCGGCCGAGTACGTCCCGTACTCGTCGACGACGGTGTACAACTGGTTGGAAGATTACGACTCGGGCGACCAGCAAAAGCGCGAATGGGTTGAAAGCGTGGAGTCGGTGATAGCATGAGAGCGTCGGGGTTCCAACCTTCAAAGTTCAAGCAACCCCCCTTTACTCAGGCCCGTAGCCCACCGCTCGCTCCCCGCGGGACGGGGAGCGAAGCGACCGATGGGCTGTTCGGCTGGCTTCTCACCGAGCGGAGGAATATATATAACCGCACGCGGGGCGCGTGGGACGAACGCGATCTCCCGCCCGCGGTGCGTTGGCTGACCGATCCGTCCCGCTCGCGTCCGAAGGTTTTCGTGAGTAACGAATCAATGACCTTTCTCAAGCAACAGAATTAATCATGGTTTTCGAAAAAATTCGACGCGCGCGTATTGAGGCCTGGCGGCTGTACGATCCAGTGAACTGGATGATCTTCGGGATCACGTTCCTGTTCGGTGTGTTTGCTGCGGTCTCCGGGGAGTGGCTCGGTACGCTCGTATTGGGCTGGTTGACTATCGTGGTGATCCGGGCGACCGTTCGGAACGATCACCGCTGGAGAGCCACCGATGAACCGGAGTAAGCGCGCAAACCACTTCGGAACGATCTGCGAGAAGCGGATGGCGCGGAAGCGTCGGTTCTCGCTGGAGCGGGCGAGCTGGCACGATGCTCGGTTTCAGAACGGGACGCCAGTCGAGATCAAAAGCACGATGCGCGAGCACTCGGACGGCCAGCCGGGGAACTTCAAAGTCTATCGGAAGTACCACGAGAAGCTCCGGCGTCACGACGGCTGGTACTGTTTCGTGGTGTACCGGCCGCATGGTCGGTCGGGATTGACTGTGCTCGACGACAGGATGGTCCGAGCGGGAGATCTCCCGTTACTTCGATGGCACGGGGGCGGTGATCATCGTGGGACCAAGCAGGCGAAGCTACAGATACGCTCAGTTTTTAAATAATCAATGAGTTCGTGAAGTATCGAGCTATGACCCGGGTATTCTAGTTCTGGACCCGACGTCCGTATAGATCGCCATTATGATTCTCGATGATTTTAGTATGCTGTTGATGACTATGGGTTGCAGTAACTGCATGAAACACAGAAAGAACTGCATCCTGTAACGTTTGGTTACTCTCTAGCTTGGTCACCTTCATCGGAGTATTTTGTTTGAGATGCTTTCGTCCAATGCGGCGATTGTGACTGAGGAAGTTAGTGTGATTACTCAGATAACTAGATAGGTTGGATGCTTTTGTTGCAGCATTTGAGTCAGAATCAAACATATACTCTTCTGCCCACTGCTCTGCCAATCGATTAGTTAAGTCAATCGAATTTTCGGCTTGCTGTTTAAGTCCTGGATCGTATTGACTCAATATCGGGGTATAGTGTCCGATTTGTTCTCCAGCTTGAATCTTATCATCAATTTCGTTGAACTGATCAACGATAGTTTGGGCAGGAACCCAGCGCTGGCCTGTTTTTGTTGGGATTCGCATTTGAGGATCAGTAGGACCTAATGCAGAGTGATGACCCATCACAACGTCATCAGCTGCACAACACATCAATGTAGCAGCCGACATCGCTGCCTGTGGAACGATGATCCGGATAGAAGAAAACTTCTCTCGCAAATAAGTAACAATCTGCTCTGCAACGTCCGTTGAACCCCCTGGACTGTGGAGTATAAGATCTAATTCGTCACTATCTACGCGACTTATAGTTTCCATGAACCCCTGAACATCTGTATCTGTAATAGAGAATTGAGGAGAATCAACATCAAGTTCAGTCCAACCGGATGAATATAGAAGAACCTCGCGGCCAGTCTCGTCTGCTACTTTTTCTAGATATTTCTGTCGAACCCTGTCAAAAGGTGACGGACTCGTATCTTGTGCTTCCTGAATCTCGTCGATTATTTCGCCCCAAGTGGGCATAGATTATCTCGTAGTATTCGTTGCGACTGTCTGAACGACGTGATCCGTCGAGTCTTGCTCAGAGTCTGGATCATAGGACAAGATGTGCTCAACATCACGTTCCATTTCCATCAGTTCCATAACTCTCTTCATCTCACCGTCAACGTTACTCCCATCTGACTTTTGTGGAACATCTTGCACCATAGATATGCTATTGTTGACCGTCCTAACATAAATCTGTTCAAGGTGAATATCGCCCCCGTTAAAAACAACCCTCAGACGCCCCCATTTCCAGTGGATCATCTGGATCAACTGGAACTCAGCGGTGCGGGGTACTTTTTTTGGCCAGTGCCCTTAGGCACACTCCCTAAGGGGTGTGTCCCGCTCGGTGGGAACACTCCCGTCTGGAGATCTCCCCCGAGCGGCCCGATCACCGCGTAGCCACTGCCTGCAAGTAAAGTAAACTATACCTAAGCACCTGAAAACTACAACTCCACTTGAACTACTGGGGTCGAAAAATAGCGTTGCCACTCGACTGTCGGGCGCTACCGGGTGAGCGAACGCACCCGACTGCGTCGCCGATCGCCGTCCGCGTTCAGCCACTCGACGCGCGCCTCCAGGAGCTCGGCGACGTCGCGACTGTCCTTTACCCAGGCCTTCTTTGCCTCCTTGAGGACGTCCTCGACGAGCGGGTACGAGGACGCTTTGAACTCCCCGAGTCGCGTGTCGATCCGAACCGTCGTGTCGTTACTGTCCGGGTCGAAATCGAACGATGCGGCGTACTTCTGCATCCACTTCTGGAACGCGCTCGACGCCGACTGCCGGACGTTCACGTTCATCAGCTTGGCCGCTCGATCGGCTGCGTTTTCGATACGGTGCTCGGCGCTCTCGACGATCCCGGCAATCTCCTGCTCGATCTTCCGACTGGTGAACTCAACTTCGGCACGGTCGTTCCGGACCAGCCCATCGAGCCGGTCGAGGAACCGGTACAGCGTCGAGATCCCGCGGTCGGCGTTGTTCGCGAGTTCCTGGGGATGCTGGCCGTCACCTTCGTCGACCAGCGCCTCCAGAAAATCGACATCCGCCTCGGTCATGTCTCGGAGCGTGGTGATCAACAGCGCGTCCTGTTTCGCCTCGATCTCCGGCGTCGGGTCCTCGAAGAACTCGACGTCCTCCTCGGCGGCCGTCGCCTCGAAGTGATCGTCAGCGACGAACGTGGTCCCGCCCGCGCCGACCGGGATATCCGACCACCGGAGCGTGTTGAGAAGCGTCTCGTCGATCTCCCGCCGGAGCGCGTCGCAGTTGTCCCACTTGAACGCTCGGCTCTTGTTCAGCGACTTCTTCAGTAGAACGCCGACTTTCGGATGGTGCAAGGGGTTGTCTTCGTCGCCGTTCACATACTCGGGGTGGTAGTGTTTCAGTTGCTTCCCCCGCGTGTGCATCGGGATCAACTCGCGGGCGTCGGTCTTCGGGATAATCAAGCGGTGGTTGTAGCCCACGATATCCTTGTTCGGCCCACAGTTGTCGGGTTTGTAGACGACACTCGACCCCTCCTTTTGTGCAAGGAGTTCGAAGATCCGCCGGAACGCACCGGTTGAGCGGATGTACTTCTGAGACATCGAGCGTTGGATCCGCACGTACCGCTCGTAGCTTGTGATGTTGCTCGTCGGGTGGATCCTGACAAAGGCACTCGAATTGAATCCCATCCCGGCTTCGCTGGCCAGCTCCTGTAGGACCTTCCGGAGTAGAACCGGGTAGGTATCTGGTTCCAGATTGCTCCCCGAGAACTTCACGTTCGTCGCTTCGTCCGGGTAGTCATCGCTATCGCACGGGGAAGTGATGTTCTTGTCCTCTTCGTAGTGCTCCATCCCGGCGAACCGCGGGCGAACGTGGAAGTTGGCTTTTCGCTCGCCGTGCCCGTACGCCCCGATCCGGAACTCGTACAGTCGTTCCTCGACGTCGTCCTGGGAGCGCGGGGCGATCCCTCCTTTCTGGTACTTGAGGTTGATCGTCCACTCTTCTCCGGCGATCTCCGTGGTGAGGTCTCCGGAGTAGCCGTCGAAGCCGTGAAACAGGAGCTTCGAGATCGCCCAGTACGGACTGAGCCCATTCTGGAAGAAGTTCAGGTTCCCCTCGATCTCGTGGGGAGCTGTCGCGACGTGTGTCACGCCGACCACCTCGCTACCAGCCGCTCGACACCAGCGAGATACGCAAGGCCCAGCCCAACGCCAACGATCACGTCGGCCGGGTAGTGGACGCCGATCACGACCCGCGACGCCGCTATCGTCGCGACGACCAGGGCGGCGAGCACGGTTCGGAGCCGAACCGATCCGACATCGAGACGCCGGGCGACGAGACCGTACGCGACAGTCGCCCCCAGGGCGTGACCGCTCGGGAAGCCGTACCCGCCGATCTCCGCGACCGGCGGCCGGGGCAACCCGAGCGCGTTCTTCAGCAGCGTCGTGAGCCCGATCGCACCGAGGACGGCGACGACCGGCCACGGTCCACGATCCCGCTCGGCGACCAGCCACAGTCCCACGGCAATCGCAACGACGACCAGGTAATCACCGCCGGTCGTCACGATCCCCGCGGCGTCGATCAGCCACTCGGGAAGCGAACCGCGGAAGGATTCGAGCGTCTCCGGGTTCCGGATCACGCCGACCACCCCGCGACGGCGGCCATGATCCATGCCAGATTGTTCGCAACGACCAGCGCGCTCGGGATCACTCCGGCGAGCAACACGGGCGTCCGATGCCCGCGCTCGACCGCGGCGACGACCGCACTCGCCAGCCCAACGTACAGGACTTGTGATAGCGGGACAGCGACGAGTCCGTGAGAGGCGACCAGCGCGTCAATGAGGGGGTTCGCCTCCGGCAGCCCCAGCGATAGTGCCGTGATCGTCGTTGCGGCGTCACCGGCAGCGAGCGCGACGAGTGCCGCCCACAGCCCACGCTCGGGGATCATCGGTCACCCCGCTGGTCGAGCTTCTTCTCGGCACGCCGGAGCAAGTTCCCGACCGTACCGGGAGATCGCTCGCTGAAGCGCGCCTGTTCGCGAACGCCGACACCGTTGATCCGACAGGCTACGTACGCCTTCCGCTCGGCGTCGGTGAGCTTGTCGAGATCCTCGCGACGGACACCGACGAACTCGGGGAGCTGGCTCTGACTCACTCAGAACCCCCTCGGTTAGTATCCGTTCGCGACACAGCATGGGTTTCGTCCGCTATCTCCCCAAAACGAGGCCGCGTCTCGTGGACCTCAGCGACCGACCGAGCGATCCGCTCATTGTTCTCCTTAGGGAGATTTGACGCACGCTTTTCGCGTTCGATTGACCAGCCACAGACACACTCCCATCGGTAGGTGCCGTGCGTGCACTCATCACTCGGCAACGTCGATCACCTCCTTGCGGATCGGTGCGTTCTCGACGAGCCACTCTTTCAGCTCGCTCGCCTCGTCGAGGTCGTCAAATCCGGAGATCTCGACACGCGGGTCCCGTCCGTCCGTCACGCCGACCACCCCGCGGCCTGTTCATTACTCCGATGCGCGCTCGAATCCTCGGGATCGGTGGCCGCAACCTCGCGCCCGGCGGCACTCCCGCGGGTCAGTCGGCGGCTGGTATCGCACTCAGGACAGCGGTGGGCGACGTGATCTTCGTCACCGAACACCCGCTGGAAGTCCTCCGAGACGTGGGCTCCACAGTTCCGGCAGGTGGCGGACTCGTCGCTCTCGGTGACGAGTTTCAACACGCCGACCACCCCCGGAAACCTTCTACTAAATCACCCGACAGCGCGGACCCGAAACCCGCGGCCGACGTAATTCGATCAAAGTCAGCGTTTTTTCGCTCCAGAACGTGTGCGCACTTTGGCGTACTGACGCCTGAGCGTGCCGCTAACTGGATAGTTCGATACGTGTATGAAGTCGGATGGACTCGTCGGGGAGGAACCTCTGAGTATTTGATATGCAATTCTCCAATCGTTCCGCTATAACTTGGAAACTCATTTGTCTGGTAAATTATCTTTCCGGACACTCATCTTTTCGCGCTCGTCACGAGCGTCGTAGTGTTTGTACAGGATTTCGAGGCTGACATCCATCCGTTCGGAGGCGACTTCCGGCGAAGTGCCGTGTGTGAGATGGTAGGTTATCGAGCCCCGACGAAGCCCATGCGGTGACCTCGACGACGGGCAACGGCTCGGATAGCCGTCCGTTGAGTTAGCCTCGCAGGTCTTCGGATCGCGATCATGTGGGCAGTCTCGCCCGTACTCACACGGCTGCGTCGCCATGTTGACCCATTTATAGATAGTGTCGCCGGTCGGGCGGCCGTAGCGAGTGGTGAGCAGAGGCTCACGACCGTGGTCGTCAGTCACGTTAATGCGATTTTTGTCGATGTAGTCGTCGACGATCTGGTACCAGCGAGGGCCGAGATAGACCCATCGCTCGCCGTCATCGTGGTTCTTCAGTATCGTATCCGTTTCTGGACGGTGTTCGAGAACGACGGCGTGTTCCTCTGGACGAAGATCATCGAGATCTATCGACCGAAGAGCCGACCGTCGCATTCCAGTCCGCCAGAGTAACGAAATGACGACGTGCCGCCGGCTGGCGTAGTCGTACCGATCGAGATATTCGAGGATCTCAGTAGCGTGCTGATTTTCGAGGTGAACATCGCGTGCTTCAGCGCCGTCCGGCAGCTCGGGACTATGGAGTTTCTCGGCAAGGCCGTCTGTTACGCCCTCAATGTTAGCCCAGTACCGAAGCGCCATCCGAACCGTGGACAGCTGCTTCTGAAGCGTTACGGGCGCGATATCGTCACGCCGCCAGGCGACAAAATCAGCGAGGTCGCGGCCGGTGAGTTCGTTGAGATTCTCGATGTCGACTTCGTTGGCCCACTCTTTGAAGTGGCGCAGCCGCGTGCGGGCGTTGGCCATTGTCGACTCGCCGACACCCGACTCGTGGTGTCGGAGGAAACGATCGATACCGTCCTCAATATGAAGCGGTTGAAGATCGTCGTCGCTCATGCGCTTTCCGCCTCCGTTCGTCTGGCTCCCGTTTCAGCGACAAAAGTGAAGGCTGTGACGTAGTTGTCGATGGTAAGACGATAGTCTTCGTCCCACTCCGGAGCGTCTCGTACGTAGTTGTATGCGATTCGAGCTTTCGATGTAGCGTCTCTATTTTGCATTAGATCGGTTTTGCGAACCGATCGAGCCGATAGGGGATATCAGGTGGAGTTCAGGCTCCACCCTAACCGTTATATCCCTGCCAGACGAAGCCTGAAGCACAGGATCTGGTCTATCTGGCCCGATCCATTTCCTCACACGCCCGAAACTGGTATCCTTGGCCGGGAAGGTTTCGGGCGTGTTGTTGAACTGTTCCATAGCAGCGGTTATTCTGTGGTATTAACGTCGTCGTTTGGGTTGTATTGTTGTACCATCTTTTCTAACAACTTGTCGTAGGACTCGCCACCCCTCTTTTGAGCTTTGAGGAGCTTGCGTGTCTCGCGGGAACACGGAATTCGAGCCTCGTTTGATCTGGTCATGCCAATGCAATTTACCATAATGTAACATACTGGTAAAACTGTTTCGGACTAATTGAAAAAATAATTAGGCCATATATAACTAATACCTGATTTCGTGGAACTACAACCTTCTATCGGTTACCACGCGCTGGATTCAAAAACCGCCAAGCCACGACTCTAAGACGAAGTAGACTCCCTCTATGTACAACGAATAACAGTATAGCTAGTTTGAGCCAGATGCAACAGATGGGGCTAAGAGAAACCGTTTTATGATATCTTCCCCGTATATTAGGTAGAAACCAGTTAATGATTGACGAAGATAATCAGCCAGATACTAGTGAAGAGATTATGGGAGACCGGGGCAGGTATATCAATCCTCGTCTTTTTGATTTAGATCGGCCCAGAGGTATACTTTCAAAAACTGACCGGGAGTATCTTGTTGGCAATCGAGAATATGAGCACAAACAGTCGGAATTAAATAGAAAGCAAGAGATCCGAAAGCGTATAAAAAATGGACTGCAGGACTTTGAACTGTTAGAGAATTATCTTGATGTTGATCAAAGGGAAAAGGTGTTTGAGGACTTTGATGAGGATGAATTAGATCATTATGTCACGTCACTAATTTCGTATTTATATAAGAGTTCTGAGGGAGATGCCGAATGGTTGAAAGAAAATGTTAGGACAGGAGTCTTTAGGGGGATCGCTACCAATGAGAAGGGGGCTATGCTTGGAGATATAAAATCTGTCTCTGTTGACATCAATATCGAATATGAACCAGATGTTGCTCAGATATACAAAAAATTCACCCAGTCAAATGAGGAGCCACTGACACCAGAAGAGATTGGGCTTCTAGTCAGACATGGAAAACTTTCTGAAGCCGATATTGAAGAGCTGGACAGAAGTGACCCGATGGAAACCCCAGTAAAGCTTGAAAGAATGATGGAAATGAGGAAACAGATGATAAAGGAGTCGGACGAAATGGAGTTGATTGAAGAAGACTTACAAGACAAGAATAACCGAGAATAGTTCTAAATTTTACCTTTTCTCTTATTAGTTTGATTTTCTTGAAATTGTTGAATGGTTCATATTCATTCCCAATAATTTTGGATACAATGGGGGTACCACACCATCCCGCGATGGGGTCCGTAATTTGAGAACGATAATTCTGGGGATCGTCTCCTTAAAGTATCTCTCCGAGGGAAACGGAAAAGCGTCGTTTGTTCTGAATTTGGCAGATCTATCCGTGCAAGACTTAAAGAGCACGTTCAGCACAGCCGTCAAGGTCTATCACAGGTTGGGGACTTCAACAGAGCCAGGTTACACAACAATCGAAAGGGAATAGCAGTTACTTCTTGCTCTCGTCTTCTTCCTAGTCTTCCGACTCTTCATCATTATCGTTCATCTCGCCTTCACCATCATCAACAACCTCCTCATCCTCGTCACTACCATTGGCCATGACCTCATCCGAAACCATATCGAGCGTTGCCTGCTGCTCATCCGGAATATGATTCTCGTCAACGTCGTCCAAAACCTCCTCAACACGCTGATCACGAACCGTCTGGATGATGCTTAACACCTCTGAGATATGATCTCGGGAGAACTCGTACGTCAAGTCCTCAACGTGATCGCAAGCATCGATTTCAGTCAGATAGTATAGTACTCGGTTCACTCGTGTCGGGGGAACGTTGAATGTTGGCGCAAAGTGATCGCGAATTTGGTTTACGTTTACCCTCACCGAATTATCGTAGCCAACTGCCTGTTCACCCCAAATCCCACAGATTGCAACGGCTAGAATTTCCTTTTCCATCTGCTCAGTCAAAACAAACTCTTCCTTGGGGTTCACGGGAAGCTCAATGCCGTCCTCAAATCGGTGTTGCAGACGCCCGGACTCGAACTCTCCAGCAACACGACGCAGCGTGCCACCGAAGTCCTGTGTCAGAACCGCCGCTTCCTGCTCTAGCCGTTCGAGTTGTTCCTGGCAATTATCCCACTCGTTTCGGCACTGCTCAACCCACTCTTCGTCGATATCGTGATAGACGATACAGCGATCAATGGTCTGCACTTCTCCGTTGTACGGAGTTTTGTCTTGTACTTCCGCCGCTTCCAGTTCCTCTTCAACCCCATCAATAGAGAGTTGGTTGCAGTGCTCCATCTGGCCAATATCTCGTTCGCGAATATTGTCCCCTGATTTCACCTCTACGAGCAAGCACGTGTCCCCGTCGTACAGTACAAAGTCAGGTCTAGCCACAACACCAGCGTACGGATCATTGATCTCTCCGAACTTGATAGGGACACGCCATCCATGGTCAGCGAGGCAGGGGGACGCGCGAGCTGTCAGAGCACTGTAGAATAGATTGTAGGTTTGCTTCTCTCTCAGTTGCCGATCCACTTCTGGCGATCCCGACATTTATATTACGATGAGGCAACCGGATTCCCGACTTTATTTTGAGAGTACGTCGAGTCGTACTCGAAGATTTCCTGCACGATATCTCTCAGACTCATCGAAGTCGCTGTCTCACGCGGATATACGATTATGTTCGGTCCTTCAACAGCAAGATCGAATATCTCGTCGTGGTGTGTGTCGTAAACCCTAAGCGTATCTCGCTCTCGCTCTCCGAACCGGTACTGGTTCCCGTTCAGAACATTGTCCTTGAGTTCCTCAATCAACGACTCGTTAGACTCGGCGTCCCGATCTGGGTTAGTCAACTCAATCGCAGTAAACCCGTCTACGGAAAATCCTGTATCAGTACTCCTGTGTGTTGGCGCATGTTCGACCTCAAAACTGGCCTTGTCCAGATCTTGGTACTCCTCAGAGACACTCAGAAGCGTTTCCACAGCTTTGTCTTGCGATCCTCGCACCACAGACTGCAAGGAGAGACGTCCCTCATTAGTACTCGATCCTTGGATAGCCGCGGTTGGACTATTCGTCTGATCGAACTCAATCCGGGTTGGCTTCGCATCGAAGACCTCCTCGGCCTTCTCAAGATCTTCTTTGCGCCCCCCATGGAACCGGAGGGTCGCTTTACGCTCAGCGTATGGAGCGTGATATTTTGCTGTAAATCCGGAGACGTAGGAGTCTTGAATAACATTATCATCGGTAACTGCATCCAAGTAATCTGACGAGAGATACAGACGTTCGACCTGTGGGAGGTACTTGATTAGCTTCTCTATCGTCTTCTTACGCCACTTCTGTCGCACAGTCGTGAGCACCCAAATGTACTCGCCATGGGCGATCCACACAGATTCATCTGTGCGTGACTTTTTCGGAACGGTGACTCCGACAATTGCTGTATCGTCACCGAGCGTCTCCTCTGAGAATGTGTACTTCTCGACGAATTTTTTAGCGTGCCCGCGAACCCGTTTACTTTGGGTGATGTGGTTGATGTAGTCGTCGAGTGATCCTACTTCCATCCCCTGATTGTCCAACAAATAGAGATTAAGATCGGTAGAACTCCCACTCCGGTGTTCCTTGTCCTCGTTGTCTTCTTTCGAGGTGGCAACGTGTTCGATGAACTCACGGAGGATCTCCCGTTTGCTCATATCTCGGTACCGGTCGGGATCCAGATTCATAGAGGGGTGTGTTATTGGATATTTCTGATTCCGTCTTTTTACATCTGGGGGTTTTTGGTTCTCCTCAAATAAATGTATGTGAAACACGTACATAGTGGTCAGCCTCACACTGAAAGTGGAATCGAGATGTCTATGTTCACTCGTTGTCTCGTAGTTCTTCCGTAAACGGGTATCGACTAGCCACTGATAACCCCGTCTTCGTATTCGGGCTCTTCCGGCCATCCGCGTGTGGTGACGCTAGTAACTGTTTCGCCAGACAGGCACGTATTTGTAAACTAATTCTGATCGGGTTATTCCATAATCCGATTACAAACAGCCCTCTGATCCACCAATCTCGGTGAGACCACCCGAGAAGAAGCAAAGTTATAATCGGATACGCAGTGATTTCCGATTATGGTTCGTGTGGACGATAGCAACGACGTGACGAAGTGCTGGCTTTCCCCGGACAAATTAGAGCAGCTGGAGCGAACAGCTGGGGAAGACGGCTGGACCCGTGAGGTGGCTGTCCAACTAATGGGCCGGTGCGGGCTTCGAGCGTCAGAGGTGAGCTACCCGAGCGACAGTAACCTCCGATACTCCGACGACGGCGACATCTGGCTCTTCGAGGTTCAGGGAAAGAATACGAAAGGTGGAGCAAAGAAAACGCGCGATGCGTGGATGCCCGACGACGTTGCCGATGATATCCACAAATTCAGCCGTGAGCGTGGTCTCAGCCCGTCCGAGCCGTGGGTCGACGCCAGCACCCCGTCCGTCCGTCGTTGGGTGAAAGAAGCCGCTCACGCCATCGCAGAGCAAACAGGGGAGCAACGGTGGCAATCAGTCTCTTCGCACGATCTTCGTCGCTCCTGGGCGACCTATCATCTCGTAGAGCGCCAGGTCGATGTCCGGACTATGATGAGCATCGGCGGTTGGTCTGACTACTCCGCCGTCGAGCCCTACCTTGCAGAGCCAACCGAGTCGCGTATTGGGGAGGCTATGCAGGTATAGCGGGAAGCCATCCGTAGCAAGCACGTCGTGAATTGGATTAGATCGGCTCTGTTGAGATCATATTCACCCTATAAATACAGAGATCTGTCCGGCCTACTAATCGGCTGTTCACTCTAGATTTTCCAGGATTTGGAGGAACCGGAATGCGGGGGAGCCATAATTACTGGTGTCATCCTTTGCTTTGTCTCGTAAATCCTCGATCCGATCGGAGTATTTGGCGTTGGTAATGAGTTCCAGCTGTTCACCAGTTTCATCCTCAAATTCATCTTCAAGCTTCTCAAGTCCTTGGATGAGATATCCGTGATTTTGACTGCCTGTCACCACTGGTGCCCAGAACTGGAACGAATACTCAGCGTTGGGAAAGGTCTCGTCAACGTACTGATGGGCATCTATGAATTTTCGCCATAGCGTCTCTAAGGAGTAGTGGTAGGAACTGGTGTTTGAATAGTCCATCCACCAACCTTCCTTATCATCTGGCGTGCCAGAGTACAGACTGCCGCCTAGATGGGTTACAACCTCGCAGACGTAGATGTGCTGTTTATTGTTTTCACTATCGTTTTTTATTGCGAGAACATCAGTCTCCATCTGGTTTCCTGGTTCTGCCGAGCGATTGTTATAATTTACAAGCTCACATTCGTTGAGGAGCTGGTGATATGCGCCAACAAGTAATTCTCCCCAGCTAGCATTTCCGGGCATGGACATGAACACTGCCTCACACGTAATAATTCATTCTCCACCCATGCCTGTGGAACTTGTTTAAAACATCTGTGCGCTGTATTCAGCACGGTCCTCTGGAGCGATCGCTACTCGACATTTCTACAGGACCACTAGTTCACCACCAGAGTTTTCAAGTTATTCCTATTAGGAATAGTATGCCTAATAGGAAAGAGTCTATTTCGATCGAACTGGAGTATCCGTTCCCGAATGAGCGGGTATTCCGGTATCAGGCGATGCAGGACATTCTCGATATCCTGATCGACCAACCGTATACTGCGTACTCGATAAGTGAACTCGCAACCCTCACGGAAGCCAATCAGGGCACGATCTCCAAGGCAGTCGGACTGCTTGGCGAACTCGACGCCGTGCAGATTGCACAGGACGGTCGAGCTCAACAGGTGCAGATCAATCGCGAGCGGCTCACGAAGCCAGAGCCAGTACTCGCCATTCCCCAGACGGAGTTCCACCAACCAATTCGGGCGTTCCTGCACCGACTCAAGGAAGAGGTGGAGGAGTTGGTCGGGGTCCTCCTCTTCGGTAGTGTCGCCCGGGGTGATGCCGACAGGACCAGCGACATCGATCTCCTGGTGGTCGTCGACGGCGACAAGACGGAGGCCAGGCGCACGGTCCAGTCGATCGTCGCCGACCTAGAGGACCGGAAGTTCGAGGGGAACAGGTACACGTTCCAGCCGCTCGTCGAATCGACAGACAGCGCCCGGCGAATAGGTGGGCAGCTACGGGCGCAGTTCGACGACGGGATCACGTTGGTCGAGTCCGACCAACTCACCGAGCTCCGGGCGGAGGTGTACGCCGATGGTGAATGACGAGATTCGCGACCAATTGATTGCCGCTGAACGAACGTTCGAGGGGAGCCCGGGAACGATTGAGGAAGGATTGGATGTAGATGACGCGGAGTTGGTCCAACTTCGTCGCGCTTGCCGACTGTTAGAAGTCGGATCGACATTGCTCGACCAGGGGTACTACACCGTTGTAATCGAGTCGGCATTTGTCGCGATCGAGCGAACCATCCAGTTTCGGCTGATCCACGACGGGGCGATGTCCCCCGAGGAAGTCATTAGCAGCCACCGGCGGCTATACCAGCGCGGGGCCGAGATAGGCCTGTACGACGACGCGTTCGGGGATGATCTCGCCGAGCTGTGGAATCGGAACCGAACGAAGACCTATTACCGGCTCGGCATTGCGACGAAAGAGCAAGCCGAGGCGATGCACCGACTCGCCGCCGACGTCCACCGGCACCTCGTCGACATGAGCCGGGTGTCTCACGAGTGTCTCTGTCGGGAATGACCTGAACCCCCTCGGCGAATAGGTAGGGACCGGGTCCTGGAACCCGGTAAGTTGGTCGGGGGTGCATGGAGTTCGTCAGTGGGGAATGCTTGCCGACGGAAGTGTGATCCGAGCTATCCGTAGAATCGACATTTCGGCCGGACGGAACGTCGAAATTCGGTTTAGGAACACGAGTGAGATGGCCGGGAGCACGGCGGGCTTTCCCGGCTTGTCAGGGCGAATTAGCCGAGGGTATCGGAAAAGTGTGTATTTCTAACAACGACTCAGTGGAAACCTGAGCAAGGCGATCCCAGTCCGTCGGCAGAACCGTCTTTTTCGCCGGTCGAAACCGTCATATTCGGATTATACAACAGTAGCGAATTACCACCTATTGTCCGGTCGAATTGGTCGGGGGGAGCAGGGAGTTCGTCAGTGGGGAATACTTGACGAGGGAGTGATATCCGGACTATCCGCAGAACCGGGATCTCGGCCGGGCGGAACGTCGAAATTCGGTCTAAGAACACAAGTCCAATGGCCGGGGCATGGGTTGGCCATTCCCGGCCCGTCGGGATGAAATAGTCGGGGTCTCAGAGAACTGGCTATTCCTAACAGGAATTAGCAGAGAGCGGAGAGAACCAATACCAGTCTGTCGGCAGAATCGTCTTTCTCGCCTGGCGAAACCGCCGTATTCGACTTATACAAGAGTACCGATCCACCACCTACTGAATCGGATCGAATGGTCGGACGAGTCCCGGCGAGGCCGGGGGTTACTCGGGGATACACGGATATGAGTCGAAACCGGCTTTCGGTATCAAATACTGTTGGTCCATCTATCGCTTAAACCGTCTTTCTGTCCGGGCGAAACGTCGGAATTCGGTTCCGAGGTGTCTGAGACAACTACGTTCCGCGTCGCCGGGTTGGTCCGGGAGTTGGCCGGGGGAGCTGGTCAGTTAGTAGGGGGTTCCAAGGGAACGATAGAGCAGGGGCCGACACAGACGAGGGAGACCGGCCGCCCCGACCTATTTTTTGTCCGGGGATTGCACGATCTCCCCGACCGACCGGACGAGTTGGACGGCGTTCTCGTAGCTCGTCACGATCCGATATCCCTCTTCGGCCTGTTCGACGACTCCAATACTCGGGTGGCTCAAGAATTGGAGCGCACTCTTGACATCCCGTTCACTGGGGACTTCGTCCGAGTTCTGCATACCGACGACGATCCACCGGACATCGGCGGCGGTCTCGACCGGACCGTCCGCCCGTTCGAGGGCCAGGATGACTGCCAGCAGCGTCTCACCGGCGTCAACCCGGTCCTGGATGCTCTCGTCGAGAAGGTCCAGCCGATCGTCCTGGAAGGTCCCCGGTCGGGTCAGCGGCTCCAAGATTTCCTCGGGGGGAATGGCGTATTGACTCTGTAGACCCAGCCGTTTATGTAAGATGAGGTATTTGATAATGTTAACACATGGACATAATTCGTGATGATTTAGGCCAACACAATAGCTATGTGTTTTCTCACGTCAAAGAACCGGAGGCTGAATCAACCTTGGGAGAGCTCCGTTTTGATAATCTCCCGGATCCCCTGGAAATTAATTCACCCCCATTCTGTACTATTGAACAAGTCGACAATCAAGAAGGGAAAATAACAATCAAGCTTGAGAAAGGCGGCAAAATGCGTGGGAATATATCTATACAAACAATTGGGAAGTCGTATCATATATCGCTTTTTTCGGCTCCAGCATATTTTGCAGTGATTTCTGCTATTGATGGACGTGGTGAACAAGCAATTGATGTACTCAACCGATATTACGGCGATTCTCGACTAGAGTGGGAATTTCGGACAGCTTGTAGAGCTACTCTTCAGTACGAGGCTTTTATAACAACTATGGATGAACTTGCAGAATATTCTGGACAGTTTGAGAATGTAATGTATCGTTCGGCCACTGGTTATTTCGCAAAGCGCATTGATGATCGTGGTCCGCAAGGCATCAATTCGTATCAGATGCTAAAGGACCGTGTAGATCAGTGGAACCGTGCCGAGAATCTAACACAGATCTCAATTAATGATATTCTCGCAGAGTATCTGGGCCGAGGTTGGATTCATAACTATCTCACAAATGAACGAGAGAGATTACAAGATATAGGATTTAACCCAACTAGCTACGACCCATCTTGGAACACAATCGTTCCTGCAAGCTGGATTGCTCATCTTCTATTAACTGAAGGAGAAGACGCTGCAAGAGACTATATCAAGAACCGTCTAGTTCCTCATGAGACATCTTACGGAAAGCTAAGCGAGAAGGCAAATAATGCCAATGAGGATCGATGGAAATCCTGGGGGGATGTAGTAGCAGTTACAGGTAGTGAAGCTGAAGAGAACTTTCACTATGCCACTTACCAGTACCTGAGATTTGCTGGTACGGATTATCATGGAAATGCAAAAATCAATCCAATGCTGTACTCGGCGGCTACAACACTTACTGGCCCGCTGCCGGAATTCTTTCACCAAAGAATAAGATTTGAGGAGCAGATTTCGTTAGGACATGAATACAGACGAGATAAAAATTGGCAAGCAGCACAAGAAGCGTTCCAAAATGCAAAAGTGATTGCTACTGGAGAGTCAGTTGGTAGTTATGACTTTGATCGGCGGAAAGTGGCGCAAGCAAAAAAGAGTCTTGGTCATATTGAGGCAACAGTCTTAGCTATAGACAATGATATCGAAGCTGCCATAGAGAAGTATCAGACAACTATATCAGATCTCCGACGGCTCGAAAATGATCCCGATGTCCGCGTTCAACAGTACATCGACTTCCTTGAACAAGAAAGAGATAGTATGCTGTAGAAGTATCAGTTTCTGACTAGTCGAAGTAAAGACTATACCCCTCCAGTGATTCGTGAAGTCCATACCTGATGACGCAGAAACAAGTCGGGCGAAACACCGGCAACTCCGGTCGGATCAACGTCTCAGGGTCCGAGTTGGACAAACTCGGAGTAGATATCGGCGACGCGGTCGACGTTGACGTCGTCGACGCCAAGACGATCGCCCACGCGCTCATCGACAGCAAAGAGTCCGAAGAGTTTCTCATCGTTACCCCTGCCTAACGCATGCAAACAGCACTCAACTATCGTACGAACCGCGATCTGTTTTCCAATCACTACCTCGACAAGCATCTCCCCGAGACCGAAGAGTGGGACGAGGTCAGCGACGACGAGCTCCAGGAGGCGTACGACGACATCATGGACCTCTGGGAGCGGGAGAAGGATACAGCACCGAAGCGAAACGAGTCCCAGCTCGAAGAGAAGTTCATCCGGCCGATGTTCCGGAAGCTGGGGATTCCCTTCGAGGTCGAAGAAAGCACAAGTCGGACCCAGCGCCGACCCGACTACGGCTTTTTCGAGTCCGACGACGCAGCCCGTGACGCGTTCGAGCGCCGGGAGGAAGGCGGCGACTTCTACAAGAACTCGGTCGCCGTCGCCGACGCCAAGCGGTGGGGCCGCCCGCTCGACACCCGCGGGAGCGGTGAGCACGAGCGCGACTTCGAGAACCCGAGCTACCAGATTCACGTCTACCTGCAGGAGACGCCCGCCCGGTGGGCCGTCCTGACCGACGGGAAGAGGTGGCGGCTCTACTACGGTCCGACGAGCCACCGGCTGGACTCCTACTACGAGATCGACTTGCCGACTGTGCTGGAGAAGGGCGATCTGGAGGACTTCAAGTACTTCTACCTCTTCTTCCGCCACGGCGCGTTTCTCGAAGACGCTGGCGGCGATAGCTTCCTCGACGACGTTTACGATGAGTCCAACGTCTTCGCCCAGGAGCTGGGGGAGGACCTCCAAGACAATATCTACGAGGCGATAAAAGTCCTTGCTGAGGGGTTTCTGCAGTATCCTGACAACGACCTCGACGAGGAGACCCTGGTCGAGCAGGACGTCCTCCCCGACAGCTACGCGGAGTTCGAGGAGGCCCGGCTCGATCTCATCCACGACTCCTCGCTCATCTACCTGTACCGGCTCATCTTCGTCCTGTACGCCGAGGCAGAGGGTCGTGAGCTACTCGACACCAATAACGAAATATACGAGCAGAGATACAGCCTGAACTCGCTCAAGCAGGAAGTCGCCGAAGAACTCGACAGCGCGGATCCCACGTATCGCGCCTGGCAGGACGACCTCCAGTCCAGCCTTGACGGGCTGTTTACCCTCATCGACCAAGGGAGCAAGTCCCGAGGTATTCCGGAGAAGGACCTCTACATTCCGGCTTACAACGGTGGGCTGTTCCGCACCGACCCCGACGAGGACGACAGCCGGGAGGCACAGTTCCTTGCCGACTATCAAGTCGGCGACGCCTATCTCGCGCGAGTCATTGAGCTGTTGACCCGGAGCCAGAATGCGAACGCTGAGGGGAAAATCTTCGTCGACTACTCCTCGCTAGATGTCCGTCACCTAGGCAGCATCTACGAGGGACTGCTTGAGTACCAGCTCAACGTCGCAAACGATCCGCTGGCGCTCGACGACGGCGAGTACGTGGAAGCCGAAGAGGGGGATGAGATTGTCGTCCACAAGGATGATGTGTACCTCACCACCGGGAGCGGGGAGCGAAAGGCAACCGGTTCGTACTACACTCCCGAGTATGTAGTCGAGTATATCGTCGATGAGACACTCGGGCCGGTCGTCGATGAGATCCGCGAGGATCTCGTTGGCTATGATTCATACAGTGAGGGCGGTTTTGCAACGGAATTCGCAGACCGCATCTTCGAGCTGAAAATTCTCGACCCGGCGATGGGCAGCGGTCACTTTCTCACAAGTGTGGTCGACTACCTTGCTCGCGAAATCATCGACGCTCAAGAGAAGCAGGCCGCGCAGGAGGGCATCGAGACAGTCGATGAGCACCGGGACATCAACTGGGCCCGCCGGCAGGTCGCCCAGCGGTGCATCTACGGCGTGGACCTGAATCCGCTGGCGGTCGAACTGGCGAAGGTGTCGCTGTGGCTTCGGACGCTCGCGGCCGAGCAACCGCTGGCCTTCCTCGATCACCATCTGAAGACGGGGAACTCGCTGGTAGGAAGTGATATTGAGACGGTACTGGACAACGGTGACTCCGACACCGGAACTGAGAAGGGTCAGTTGACGCTGCAAGAGTCGTTCGACCGAACCCGTCGGCAGGCACTCGAACATGTCACCGATCGGTTCGAGAACCTGCTCGCAATCGACAATGAGACACTGGACGATATCAAAGAGATGGAAGCAGTCTACGAGGATGTACGCGACGACCCACTATATCTGCATCTCATAGCCATGGCAAACGTCCACACCGCCGAACAGTTCGGCCTTGATATTCCAGCCGACGCCTACGAGCGCATGGCTGAGGCCCTACGGGGCGATTCGTGGAATGAAGTCGAAGGTCTAGACTGGTACCGCTCTGCGCAGACAATGGCAGAGGATCAGCGATTCTTCCACTGGGAACTAGAGTTCCCAATTGCCTTTTATGAACAAGACGGCGAACGGAAAGAAAATAGTGGATTCGATGCAGTGATTGGTAATCCACCATATGGGGCTGAATTTTCGGATTCGCAGGAAACATATCTTCGAGATCGGTATCCTAATCAGGACTATCAATTAGATACCTACTTATTGTTTATAGAACAAGGATTAAATCTTAATCGTAGTAGGGGCAGATTCGGAATGATTGTGCCAAATACATGGCTTTCGAATCTGCAACTACAGAGCATTAGAAAACTACTTTTTACAGAGAAGACAATCCGAAAGATCCGATACTATCAGAAGCCTGTCTTTGAGAATGTTACAGTTGATACACTTGTACTAATCGCTCAAAACAAGACATTCAACAAAGATTCCAAAATAAAAATTGAGTTAGTTGATGACAAGTCAGAAGAGTATCAAATTCCACAGGAACGTTGGTCTGATCGTGGTGGAGAGGCGGTCAATATTTTTGAACGACCAGAAATTATTGGCTTAAGCGATAAAATTCGCAACCAGCCACGATTAGATAAGTTTTGTAAGGTGACCCAAGGTACAAAACCGTTCCAAGTTGGAAAAGGAAGTCCAGAGCAGACGCAAGAAATTGTCAATAAAAAGCCATACGTATCAGATGAGCAAAAAACTGAACAGTTTCGGCCACTTCTAAGTGGAAAACATGTAAATCGTTACGTAATCAATTGGGATAGTAATTATTGGATTAAATTTGGGGATTGGTTAGCAGAGCCCCGCTATTCAGCTAATTATGATGTTTCTTCAAAAATCCTAATCCGACAGACTGCTGATTCACTTATTGCCACTCTTGATACAGATCAATTTATTGTCCGAGATAACCTCTATACTATAACGTGTGATTGTGATTTTGATCACAAATATCTCTTAGGGCTTCTAAATTCAAAATTACTTAATTGGTATTATCAGCAGGTTGTTAATCCAGAGAAAGGTGAAGCATTAGCTCAAGTTAAACGTGGACATGTTTCTCAGCTGCCGATCTGTCCAAGAAGTTCTATAGATTCTGAAATCAATATCAGCACCTTTAGTTCAGATAGTTTGTTTGAGGAAAATAATATAGATCTATATCAAGGTATCTGTAATGGTGTTCAACAGTTGCTTGAAATCAAGGATCAGAGACAATCTCTCAATCTTTCTTTACTTGACTATCTCGGTAATTACAAAAAGGGCCCCTCTCTTCCAGATGCTGGTCTCTTTCAGCCGACCGATTCAACTATACTTGATGCTACTACTACGGACTACGAGAAACTGCGTGTTGGAGATGTTATGACTGAACGCAGCGGTAACCGTGTCAGTATTCACGCGACAGCGCGTTACAAACCAATCGATGAAGATGAATACGAAACCGATCGCTGGGGGTACACTGAGACAGAGCAATACGAGGCATTCACCCTCACTAACCTCACTGACGAGGAGGCTACTCTGATTGAGGCTTTCGTTCCGGTTGCTGTTGAAAAGAGCGACGGCTTCGCAGGCTTCCGAGATAATGCGACGAAGAACATCTCTTTAACAGACCGGTTGAAAACGATTACGCTACCAGATCCTAACGATGTCACAGACGATCTCCGTCGGTACACTGAGGTAAAAGAACAGGCCGAGGATCTGGACGAAAAAATAGAGAAAATCAATTACTTCCTCAACGAAATTGTCTATCAAATTTATGACCTCACTGATGATGAAATTGAAATAATAGAATCGGCATTTCAAGATGACTGAGATAATGCTCATCTACATTACACTTGTCCACCGGAGGGACAGAATCAACGAAATACTATGAGTAGATTGACAATTGCTAGTATAGTCGCCACTGGAAAGATAGATAGAGAATTCGATTTGGCGACTCTTGCGAATGATATAGATTGTTATTCGTACGACTATGAAGAAGGTCGCTCTGGGTTACATGTACAATTTTATGAAGAAGGCCCAACAGCCACGATCTTCAGAAGTGGTTCCTGCAACATCCGAGGTGCATCCTCTGAGAAAGCATTATATGAAAACAAGTCGATGTTGGAGGATGCTATATCTAATTTAGGTATTGAGGGAACGATATCTAGATTTCAGATTACCAATATCGTGTTTACTGCAGATTTAAACAAGTCCATTGATCTTAATGAACTTGCTGTCAAGCTGGGATTAGAAAATGTAGAGTATGAACCAGAGCAGTTTCCAGGATTAGTATACCGATTAGATCAAGGAGTTATCTTGATCTTCGCTTCTGGTAAGTTAGTTCTCACAGGATTTACGAATCGCAAAGATGCAAAACAGGCACTCAATACACTATCCAACAAATTGACCGATGTCTAACTTCAAAGCGGGAGAACATATCAAGTTCGCTGGCGGGCGTGGAGAGATCACAAAAATCGAGGAACGGCCCAACGGCGGCCACCTCCTCCACGTCTACACCTCGGAGGGACAACTCCGCAAACTCCCTAGCGGCCTCCCCCATATCAAGAAACTCGATTCGCTCGTCGACCGCCTCGCAGCCGGCCAATCCGACGCCCCGCTCCAGTATGATCTTCGAGAGCGAGCGATTCGACTCGATCTCGCATACAAGTACGACCGCTTTCTCTCGCTCGCGAACAACCGCATCGAGATCGAACCGTACCAGGTCCAGGCCGCCTACGAGATCCTGAACACCTACGACCACCGTTATTTGATCGGCGACGAGGTCGGTCTCGGGAAGACTATCGAGGCCGGGATTGTCATCGAGGAGCTCATCGCTCGTGGCCGTGCCGACCGCGTACTTATCGTCGCGCCAGCACCGCTTACCGTCCAGTGGCAAGCCGAAATGCGCGAGAAATTCGACCGGAACTTCGTCATCTACGATCGCGAGACAGTCCAGACCTACCGCCAGTCTCACCCGAACCAGAACGTCTGGGAACAGGAGGACTTGATCATTACGTCGATCGACTTCGCGAAACAGACGACGGATGACCCCGAGTCGGACAAGGTGTCCGTGCTCGACGCCCTGGGCAATCTCGAAGCGGAGTGGGACGTGGCGGTCTTCGACGAGGCTCATCACCTGACTGCCCGACGATCGAGCGACGACTCGATGGAGCGCACCCAGCGCTACATGGTCGGGGAAGCTGTGGCGGATAACTCCGACGCGCTCCTGTTCCTGACCGGGACGCCGCACAAGGGTAAGTCCGACCAGTTCTTCTTCCTGTTGAGCCTGCTCGATCCCTACCGGTTCAGCCACGAGTCACAGATCCATCCCGACAAGCTCGACGACCTGCTGATCCGGCGGCTCAAGGACGATATGCACGACACCGACGGGACGCGGATGTTCCCCGAAAAGAACATCGAGGCACTGCCGGTCGAGATGTCCGACGCCGAGCGTCAGCTCTACGAGGACGTTACCGAGTACATCCGCGAGTACTACAACATGGCCCAGCAGGAGGAAAATCAGGCCGCTGGCTTTACGATGGTGATCTATCAGAAGCGGTTGGTCTCCAGCATATACGCCATCAGGAAATCGCTTGAGAACCGAATGCGGGCCATTCAGAACGACGCCGTCGCCGAGGACCTGCCGGACGATGTGCAAGAGCTCATCCCGCGGTACAGCACCGAGCCGGAAACGCTGACCGATGCGGAACGTCGAAGCGTCGAGGAAGCTCTCGAAACCGTCACGATCACACTGAACCGGTCGCAGATGCAGGCCGAACTGAACCGGGTCAAAGAGCTCTGGCAGCAAGCAAAGGCGATCGAGACCGACTCGAAGGCCCAGCTACTGCGTAACTTCGTCGATCGTGTCCTATCGGAGGATCCTGACGAGAAGATCCTCATCTTCACCGAGTACACGGACACGCTCGAATACCTGCGCGACCAGGTGCTCAACGACTACGATATCGCCCAAGTGTATGGCGACCTCGACCAGGACCGTCGGCGACAGGAGATGGAAGACTTCGAGGACGGTGCGAACATTATGCTCGCGACCGACGCGGCACAGGAGGGCCTCAACCTCCAGTTCGCCCATATCATGGTCAACTACGACCTACCCTGGAACCCGACCCGTATCGATCAGCGGATGGGGCGGCTCCACCGCTATGGGCAGGACAGGACCGTCGAGATCCGCAACCTGTTCTTTGACGATACTCGTGAAAGCGAAATCCTCAAGCTGCTCATCGAAAAGATGGATCAGATCGAATCTGACCTCGGAATGCGGTCGGACGTACTTGGTCGGGTACTAGAAGATGAAAACCTCGACGACACGATTATGGCCGCCGTCGCCGAGGAGCGTTCGACTGACGAGGTTGTTGCGGATATCGACGAAAAAATCGAGGAGCGAAAGGAAGCACTGGAGACCGTCGAGAACGACCTGCTCATCCGTGACCGGTTCGACCTCTCCGACGAGGACCAGGAGATCCTAGAGGTTATCGAGAAAAGCCGCCACGGAGAGGTAAGCGAGGAAGACATCGAGACGCTCGTCCGGGAGTTTTTCGATGTCTTCGGCGGAGCCATCAAAGGCGTACGTCCCGGCCCTTCTCGCGAGGAGGGCGACGTCTACCGGCTCGAAGTACCGAACCACATTTCCGGCGATCAGGTCAGCGGCCACTACGAGCGAGCTACCTTCACCAGATCGGTCGCGATCGAGCACGATGATGTCGACTTTATTGCCCTTGACCACCCACTGGTGCAGTCTATCATCGAGTTCTGCCTCGACTCAGACCATGTCCAGGGGCAGATCGTCGCCAAAACGACGACCAGTGACGCGGCACCGGGGATACTGTTCAACTATCGCCTTGGCTATCTCTCGGGGGCGGGCGACGTAATCACTGAGAAGCTCGTTCCGCTCTATGCGCCGCTGAAGGGTGAGGTGACGAGAGAGGTACCGGAACTTATCGAAACGCTCCAAGAAGACGAAATAGACGCTATGACTCTAGAGAGGCTTGCGGCGGACGCTGAAGATCTGCACTCCGACGCGGAGGCAAAGGCATGGTACGAAGTCGAAGCCTTCGCTGATGAGGCCCGAGAAGAGCGGGAACGGGAAGTCGAGATCAAACGCGAGCACGCAGAGCGACATTTCGACGAACAGATCGAAGAGTGGCAGGACCGACTGGATACGTATCGCCAGCGAAATGAAGAGGGTGCGGATATGAGTGCCCCGATCGGCAACGCCGAGCGCAAGCTGGAAGATCTCAGACGCGAAAAAAGACAAGAGCTACAGCAATTGGCTGAAGAAAAACACGTTACACCCGAACAGCCGGAGCTCGTGACTGCGGCGTTCGTTCTCCCAACAGATGAGTGAGCTACAGATCGTGAATATAGTCGGCGCAGGGGACCTGCAGCAAGAGCTGGACATCGAGCAGGTCGGAAGAGACATTGCAGTGCCGTACAGCGAATACGATCCATCGAACTATCACGGACTCTACCTCCGACCCGTTGAGGACGGACCGCTCATCACCGTATATCGAAGCGGAAAGTACATCGTGACCGGGCCATCAAGTCTCGAAGAGCTCTACGGGACAAACGAGAAGTTCCTGACGAAATTGGGCGAACTGGACGGGGTTGGTGAGTTTGTGGACACCGGATTTGCGGTCCAAAATATCGTCAGTACTGCTGAGCTAGATGAACATATAAACCTGAACGCCCTGTCTATCAGTCTCGGACTCGAAGCGACCGAATACGAGCCTGAGCAGTTTCCCGGGCTGATTTATCGACCGGCGGAGTACCCTGTCGTCCTGCTGGTGTTTGCAACCGGGAAGGTCGTTATCACGGGGACAGCCGATACCGAAGTCGCAAGAAAGGGGTTCGAGCATCTTCAGTCAGAGATGGACTTTGAATCGGCATGAGATCATTTCTTACGCTCGATCTCGAAGGCCCGTTCCAGTAAATCGGCGATTTCAGAAAGCCCATTGACTGCTCGACGATCAACCACCATACTGACTCGATCAGTCTCTTTCGGGTGCTTCTTTCCAAGGGCAATAACGATATCATCGTCAGGTGAAAATGTGGCAGAAAGCCATGCAGTAATGGTATCAGTTCCGGACAGCCATTCTGTAAAGATGTCGTGCCACGCCTCCTCCCTTTCAGGCGGTGACGGGGGCTCTGATTCGAACCCTTCGCGTTCGAGTCGGTCAGCAAACGCTCGGAGCCGGTCACAATCCTCAGGAGATACCTGAACGGTAACACTCTCGATATCCGCATTATATCCACTTTCGCGCTTGCCCAGTTGGAATGTGAGATCACCCCAAGGGCTGCGCGAAATCGTCGCCCAGGCTCGACCGCGCCGACGGAGTACTTGCTTTGCGATTCTAACCCACTCGTCGGATTTGTCGAACGATATCCAGAACTCACCGGGGAGCGGAATCTCACGTTCTACCGTCGGCGATTTCTCTTGGCGCAGCCATCGCACGATATCAGGATATCCTTCTAGTGCGGATCGATCGGGGAGGGCATACGGCCAGACGGTCAGGATACCGGATAGATCGACATCGTAGTCCGAAAAGTCGTCTTCGTCCAGCCAGACAACACTATAGCCGCTAGCCAGATAGTGGTCCGTGACGGCCTCGATGTCCTTCCCCTCGTTGCGGTACTGGACCTCGACGGCGATACCCCTGCCATAGGGGTTCCGTGGCTCGTCAAACGTGAGGAGGACATCGGCGACACGGTCACCGATACCGGATTCGAGCTCCAGCGTAGCCTCGGAAAAATCATTGTCGAGTCGGGCATAGGCGATCGACTTCATTTTGAGGTGCTGGTCCGACTCGCCGGGGCATTTACCCGTCTTCCCGATTTCATCAAGGGTTGCCTGTCCGGTTGTCGTACTAGCTTCGACATCGGCTTCCTGCTTTTCGTGTCGAAAGTGGCGCGAGACGAAGCTATTCTCCCGTTCGTACGAGGAGATAACAGTCATCTGTTCGTCACAGACCGGACACACAACAGTCGCGTTGTCCTCTACTTGCGGTGGGATGACGCGGTCTCCCTCAAGAGTTCCGAGAAATGGCATCTGTTATCGTATGATCCTGTGGAGTGGTCACGCTCCGAAATCGTCAAGGCTCGTCCTACGGCTATACCCACCGGTGGTATCACCAGACGATGAAACGTCGGAGTCGTCTGTCGATTCGAGATACCGACTATCGACATCCCCATGCTCGATAAACGCCTGAATGTTACCGGCAGTTGCCGGTCCGATGCCGTCAACGCCGTCCCTCAGGACATCCTCGAACTGTGTCGAGTCGCCGATCGATTCGTAGAATGCAGTCAGTTTGGTCCAGAGCGTTCCGTCGGGGAGATCCCGTCCAGCTACAATATCAGAGCCTCTCAGGTATTCCTGTAGCGACCGAACTCGATACCGTCCAAGACCGGAGATATTTTCGACCAGCGGCACCTCCTCGTGTCGAATTCCCCGATCGACACGGAACGTCAGGCTATCGAACCACTCGGGGCGGCGAGCGTTCGGTGCAGCATCGATCAGATACTGGGTAGCCTCGATCGTCGACGAAAGACTGCTTGCTGTGCTGGATATGTACGCGGCGTCGACCTCCGTTCGATCTTCGATATCCCGGGTGTCGAGGTTGTTCATCCAGTACCAGCGGATTACCCCAGTGGTGATTCCATACTTATCCAGGGCAATACCATGTTCTTCGAGTTTTGCTTCGAGCTCTGAGGAACCACCTCGTGCACTGATTGAGTGGTCAAAGAGCCGTGTCGTTTTGTCAAGCATGGCAGTTCTGGTAACCTCGTCGTGGTCTGTCTCCTCGACCCACTGGTAGAACTCTTTGATCGCCAAGAGAGTGGCGCTAGCAAAGCTATTGAAGGCGAAATCAACTGCCCCGTCCCCCAGTGCAGTCGTCTGGAACTGACGTTTGGTATCGTGCTCGGAAATGAAACCGTGCTCGATCAACCAGTCCGCTGTCTCCCGGAGTCGGGTATTCAGTCGTTCATCACGGGATCCATGTTCTCGTCCCCATGCCCCGAGTTCCGTGAGCTGGTCCCAGTAGAGCATCTCCTTGACGAACGCCTCTATCTCGTGAGGAGTATCCCATCCTGTCGCGACCAGCTCAAGAACGAGCCACTGGAACCGTTCTTGATTTTCGATGTGTGTTTCTACCCGTTCAAGTTCTCGCTGGGGCTCGAAAAAGCGCTGAGCAGTCTCATCGGGCTCGTCAGTAAGCGTATAGGCAAATCCCTTGTCGTATCCATATCCCGGACGAGCGGCTCGTCCGATCCACTGAATGTACTCCCAGACTCCGACGTAATTCGGACCGCGTTGGATATCTGCGACCAGCACGGTCTGGACAGGCGAGTCGAAACCATACGCGATCGTCGTAGTGGCAAAGAGACACTCGATCTCCCCCTCGTAGTAGAGATCCTCAATCCAGTTCGTGATGTGTTTCGGGAGGTCCGCATGATGAAACGCGACACCATTGTTCAGCGCATGAGCCAGTTTCTCGAACGTTTCAGTGAGCCGCCCATCGACCTTATTTTCGAGCTCTACGTGGAAATTGCGGTCAGATGAGCCACGGAAGGCTCTGGTATCAGCAACTGCTTTCGCTCGTGATTCCGTCCACGGTTTTGCATAGTTGAAGACGAGGAAGGGTCCTTTGTCGCGGTGTGTCCTGACCGCATCGACGACCGCTTCCTTTGTTTCGTTGTTCGCGGTGTCTATGGCGTGCTCTTCGATCTCGATCTGTCGACCTTCCGGGCTGACGGTGACGTCAGCATCCATCCACTCGGCGAGCTCTTCGGGGTTGCCGACCGTCGCACTCATGGCGAAAATGTCGATACCTTCGTACTTGGCAGCCGCAATCGACTTCTCGATCTCCGGGCCGCGAAAGCCGCCGTAAATTTCGTGGAAGTCATCGAGTACGATCAGATCCAGATTTCGAGCGTTCCCCGTATTTTGGAGAATCGCCCGATAAAACGAGTCAAAGGTTTTTACAGCAACGTCTGCCGTTCGATAGGCAGTCCGATCGGACTCGATCCGATACTGGTCTCCTCCCCATTCCCGCAGCGCATCGCGCTTGTCTCGCACCAGTTGTCTGGAAGGAACCAGATAGCCGACACGCCCACCGTCGTCCAAGATCTTCTTTGTGACTGTCTCCGCGCAAAGCGTTTTGCCGTTCCCCGTCTCGGCCACAAGAAGATGGTTTCCGGGATCCAAAATGCCGTCCTGGAACGCCAGCCGTTGCGTTTCTTTGAGGCTCTCGTAGCCGTGGGCGGCCATCACTGTCTCGACGGTTTCCACGTCTTCAGGCGAAAGGTCACTTGGGACGGTCATATTTCCACGCCATCGGCTGAAAGACATCGATGGAGCTCAATGAGAGGACGGACATCTTCAGTGGCATAGTCCACCAGGAGACGTTCGAGTTCTTTGAACGACTTGCGGTCATCGAGACCCGCATCCAGCCAGCTGACGTACTTCTCCCCCCAGACTTCACCGATGTGCTGTCCCACTACCTGCTCGTCAGTAATCTGGCTCTGTTCGATAATACCATCGTCGAGGCCGTAATCGGAGTAGCGGGTCGGGATGGTTTCGATCCCAAGCCGTTCACAAGCTTCCTCGAATTTGGGGAAGCCGTACCCATCTAGTTGCTCTTCCGCCAGGAGGGCAACATCAACGTGTTTGGAGAAAAGCTGATCCAGTTGCCGACTAGCGTCGACTGTCAACCCATGATTGTCGACCTCAGTAGCCCACTCCCGTAGGTGGATCTCATCGAAGTCCTCTCCGTTATACGTAAGAACGTGCTCAGCAGGTCGCTGTTCACACCAATCGAGGACTCGATCGAGAAGGGTAGCGGTGTGATCGATTTCCCAGTCTCCGTTCCGGAGGAAGACCTCAGTCTCGACCTCATCACCTGGCGATGATTGATACCCCGCTGCGACGGCGACAAGCTCGAAATAATCGGTGTTCTTGAACTCCTCCCGATTGTCAGGTGAGTTGAAGGGACTCGCGGTCTCGATATCGATAGCGAGGGTTGCCATGGATACTGGCAATTCACAGCCATCTAACATATTGTTTTGGAAAACCACGGTCGAACCACCGTTTCGAGTGCTTCGACTGGAACGTTGCGGTGCGGGTGCGGGGTATGTTTTTTCGCCAGTGCCCTTAGGCACACTTCCTAAGGGGATCCTCCCACTGAGTGGGAAGATCTCGACCGCAGAGCTCCCGGCTACAGGTAAAAATACCACTCCTATCGAAACAGGGGTCGGAAAATACCCCCTCGCGGGACGAAATAGACCCGAAAATAGACCTACAGAATAGTGTTGCCACTCGCCAGTCAGGCGTTACCGGGTGAGCGATCGCACCCGTCCGCAGCGGCGATCACCGTCGGCGTTTAGCCACTCGACGCTCGCCTCCAGGAGGTCGACGATGTCGCGACCGTCTTTCATCCAGGCCTCTCTCGCTTCCTGGAGGACCTCTTCGACACGAGGGTACGATGAAGCTTTGAACTCGCCGAGCCGCGTGTCGATCCGGACCGTCCGGTTATCGTGGTCGTCGACATCGAACGACACCGCGTACTTCTGCATCCACTTCTGGAACGCGCTCGACGCCGACTGGCGAGCGTTTACGTTCATTAGCTTCGCCGCTCGGTCAGCTGCGTTTTCGATCCGGTGCTCGGCGCTCTCGACGATCGCGGCGATCTCCTGCTCTATCTTCCGGCTGGTGAACTCGACGGCGGCGTTGTCGTTCCGGACAAGCCCGTCAAGTCGATCCAGGCATCGGTACAACGTCGAGATACCTCTGTCAGCGTTGTTCGCTAGTTCCTGCGGGTGCTGGCCGTCTCCGTCAGCGACCAGCGCCTCCAGAAAATCGATATCCGCCTCTGTCATATCTCGCAGTGTCGTGATCAGGAGCGCGTCCTGCTTGGCTTCGATCTCCGGTGTCGGGTCCGCGAAGAACTCGATATCTTCCTCAGCTGGGGCGGCATCGAAATGATCGTCGGGAACAAACGTAGTTCCGCCCGCGCCGATGGGGATATCCGACCATCGGAGCGTGTTGATCAGCGTCTCGTCGATTTCCCGACGGAGCTCGTTACGATCGCTCCATGCGAACGACTGACCTTTGTTCAGCGACTTCTTGAGCAGAACCCCGATCTTCGGATGGTACAGCGCGTCCTCGTCGTCGCCGTGGACGTACTCGGGATGGTAGTGTTTCAGTTGCTTGCCCCGCGAGTGCATCGGGATCAGCTCCCGGGCATCCGGTTTGGGCAAAACGAGACGGTGGTTGTAGCCCACAATATCCTTGTTCGGCCCGCTGTTGCTCGGTTTGTAGACGATATCCGAGCCCTCCTTCTGTGCGAGCAGCTCGAAGATCCGACGCATGGCACCGGTCGAGCGGACGTACTTCTCGGCCATTGACCGGTGAACGCGCACATAGCGCTCGTAGGTGGTGATGTTACTCGTCGGATGAATCGCGGTGAAGTAATTCGAATTGATACCCATCTCGGCTTCCTCAGCCAGCGCGTTCAGGGCCTTTCGGAACAGTACCGGGTAGGTGTCCGGTTCCAGATTACTCCCCGATATTTTGACGTTTGTCGCCTCGTTCGGGAGGTCGTCGCTATCGCAGGGCGACGTGATCTCATCGCCCGTGTCGTAATGTTCCATCCCGGCGAAGCGGGGGCGAATGTGGAAGTTAGCCTTCCTCTCGCCGCGACCATACGCACTGACGCGGAACTCTTTCAGACGTTCGTTTACGTCATCTTCCGGCCGTGGGGCGATACCGCTCTTCTGATATTTGAGGTTGACAATCCACTTCTCACCGCCGATTTCCGTGGCTATCTCTCCCGAATATCCGTCGAATCCGCGGTGCAACAACATCGACACCGCCCAGTAGGGACTGAGCCCACGGTCGAAGAAGTTCAGATTTCCTTCGAGCTCGTGGGGCGCGGTCGCGACGTGACTCACGCGAGACACCCCCGTTTGACAGAGCTGGGATTGTAGCTACCAACCTCTGAAACTCCGGAATATGTAAGGGTGGATAAGAGTCTGCTGGAGATGGTACATCTGTGTCGAAACAGGCTATTCCTTCTGTTAACCGCAATACTGCGGGCACCCGGAAGAAGAATCTTCGTGGACTCACTTTCAATCGGGGTTTCTTTCGCAGAAACGATTTCCGAGTATTGGCAACTAAACGTCGGAGACGGCTCTACCCGGCAGAACTCTACATGAAGAATATCCGATATGGACTCGTCGGGATTTGAACCCGAGGCCTCTTCCTTGCGAAGGAAGCGATCTACCGCTGATCTACGAGCCCGTACACCTGTTTGTACTCGGAGAAGCCTATTTCAGGCTTGCGTTTCGGGGCGGTCGAAGCAGGTTCAGCTGTCCGGCGACGAGCCCGAGCAGGAAGCCGAAAAAGTGGGCAGCCAGAGCGACGCCGGGAGCGGCGGTGACGAGCGTCACGACCACGGCAAGGAGGACAAAGAGCACGAGCATCGCGCGACCGGAGAGATCGATCCGGTCGAACAGCCGACCGGAGAGTCGGTTGCCGGTGACGACGTAGCCGATCAGCGCGAAGACGGCTCCGCTGGCACCGAGCAGTGCGGCGTCGACCCCGAAAAGGGATGCAATACCGATCTGAAAGACCCCGGCGGCAACGCCGGTCGTGAGGAAGAACGCGTGAAAACGTGCCCTCGTGGTGTGGCGTTCGAGCAGGAACCCAACGACGGCTAGCGCGATTGCGTTCGCGAGGAGGTGGTCGAGCCCGCTGTGGGCGTAGACGCTCGTGACGAGCGCCCAGGGGTCGGCCAGTACTGGGGCCTGGAGCGTAAAGAGCACGAATGCAAGCGGCTGGCTGACGAGCGCGACCAGCTGCTGGAGTACGAACACTACCGCGATAACGAGCAGGATCTCCAGCGTTGGGCTACGAGCGTCAGCGGACCCATCCATACCGCTCCGTAGGGTGGCGAGGCACAAAAGCATACGACTCCCGTAACTATCGCTGGCCGTTCGTCATAAATCGAAGAAAGTGCACGCGAGTGTGCGAGCGGACGTCCCGAGTCTCAATTATCAGTCTTCGAGAACGATCTCGATGCTGACGTCGTTGGGGACCTGAATCCGCATGAGCTGACGGAGCGCACGCTCGTCGGCGTCCAGATCGATCAGGCGCTTGTGGACGCGCATCTCCCAGTGCTCCCACGTCGCAGTCCCTTCACCGTCAGGGGACTTGCGGGTGGGGATCTCCAGCGTCTTGGTCGGGAGCGGGATCGGCCCCGACAGCGCAACGCCAGTTTTGTCCGCGATGTCGCGGACGTCCGCGGTGATGTCGTCGAGATCCTCGGGGTTGGTTCCCGCGAGGCGGACACGTGCTTGCTGCATTTATTTCTCGTCGACGCTCAGGACCTTGCCAGCGGCGATAGTCTGACCCATGTCTCGGATCGCGAAGGAGCCGAGTTCGGGAATCTCGCTGCTGGGTTCGATCGAGAGCGGTTTTTGCGGTCGGATCGTGACGACCGCGGCGTCGCCGGACTGGATGAAGTCCGGGTTCTCCTCGGCGACTTCGCCCGAGGACGGGTCCATCTTCTTGTCGATGGACTCGATGGTACACGCGACCTGAGCGGTGTGGGCGTGGAAGACCGGGGTGTAGCCCGCGGTGATCACGCTGGGGTGCTGCATGACGACGACCTGAGCCTGGAACGTCTCGGCGACGCTTGGCGGGTCGTCGGCGGGGCCACAGACGTCGCCACGGCGGATGTCGTCCTTGCCGATGCCGCGGACGTTGAATCCGACGTTGTCACCGGGTTCTGCCTTGGGCACCTCTTCGTGGTGCATCTCGATCGTCTTCACTTCGCCGCCCACGTCGCTGGGCTGGAAGGAGACGTTGTCCCCGATGTTCATGACACCGGTCTCGATACGTCCAACGGGGACAGTACCGATACCGGAGATGGTGTAGACGTCCTGGATCGGGAGTCGGAGCGGCGCGTCCGTCGGCGGTTCCGGAGCCGGAAGGTTGTTGAGCGCTTCCAGCAGGATCTCGCCGTCGTACCAGTCGGTGTTCTCGGACTCCTCGGCGATGTTGTCGCCCTCGAAGGCGGAGATCGGGATGAACTCCGCGTCGTCGGTGTTGAACTGGACCTGCTTGAGCAGGTCGGTGACCTCGGAGACGACCTCCTTGTAGGAGGACTCCTTGTAATCGACGAGGTCCATCTTGTTGATGCCGACGATCAGCTCGTCGATACCAAGCGTACGGGCCAGGAAGACGTGCTCCTGGGTCTGGGGTGCGACACCGTCGTCTGCCGCGACGACGAGAACCGCGTTGTCGGCCTGACTCGCGCCCGTGATCATGTTCTTCACGAAGTCACGGTGGCCGGGACAGTCGACGATGGTGAAGTCGTAGGCGTCCGTGCTGAACTCCTGGTGGGCGATGTCGATGGTGACACCACGCTCTCGCTCCTCGGCGAGGTTGTCCATGACGTAGGCGAACTCGAAGCCACCCTTGCCTTTCTCTTCTGCTTCTTCTTTGTGCTGTTCGATGACGTGCTCTGGTACGCTGCCTGTCTCGTACAGGAGGCGTCCCACGAGCGTGCTCTTCCCGTGGTCAACGTGGCCGATAATGGCCAGGTTCTGGTGTTGGTCGCTCATTGTTGTGTCTCACGCGCAGAGGCGCTATATCGGATCCTTTCGCCTGTAGCAGTTAAAACGATTTCGATACCGTGCGTTGCCCATGCCGAAGCCCTCTTGCGGTTTGTGTACCGTTGCCACGACTGGTGGGAGGAAGACGGACGGATCGGCGTCGTTCGTTGGGACGTTCAACCGGATTCTACTTGAGTCAGAGCAATGAATATAACTATCACTCACCGGTTCCGATTCCCGTCCGAATGGCATCTCCCGTGCGAACCATCCTGTTCGACCTCGACGAGACGCTCTGCGAGCGACCACCGTCCGAAGATCCAATCCTTGGCCGGGCGTTCCGGATCGCAGGCGTCGATCCACTGTTTGATCGGGCGGACTATCACCGCGTCGCCCAGTCTATCGGTGGCACCGACAGCGACGTCGATCGCCGCGTCGAGAGCTTCGAACGGCTGGCGCGCGCTGTCGAGCCTTCATGGCGAGACAGCAGTGCGTGAGGGATGAGTGAGGGAACGTAGTGACCGAACGAATCGGTTGGGGAGGGCTGGGGTGCTGTCCGGGTGGGAATGAAAAGGGCCGCCACGGTCGGCCCGGTGAAGCGACGTAAGGACCGCAGCCGACGGCGAGGACCGCAACGAGCTGCAACCGGTCGAGCGTGGCGGGGGTTTTCAGGGAAGTCCCAAGTACTCGGCACTGCTCTCCGGAGAATACAACTACGGCCCGAACAAAAACGACAAAGACCGATCGCGATTCCTATTCGAGCGGTGGCAGTCGTCCGACGTCCGCGAGCACGGCTGTTGCCGTCTCGGGACCGCCCGCACCGCGACCGCTTACGTTCAGTTCCCCTGCGTTCTCGGTCTCAAACTGGATGATGTTCCGGGTCCCCGTCACGGCAAGGACGCCGTTCTGTGGAACGAGCTTTGGTGCGACCTGAACCCCGTCGGGTGTCGCCTCGCCGATCAGGCGGATCGTCCGGTTGTCCTCGGCCGCGAGGTCGAGCGCGTTTCCGGGGATGTTCTGGATGCCCTCGACGGTCGCGTCCTCGAGCGTATACTCGCGTTCTCCCTGTGAGAGTACGTTCGATATGATGACGAACTTCAGGGCGGCGTCGGTTCCGTCGACGTCGAAGGTCGGGTCCGCTTCTGCGACACCCAGATCTTGCGCTTCGGCGAGGACGTGCTCGTAGTCGAGCCCGTCGGCGGCCATCCGCGAGAGAATGAAGTTCGCCGTGCCATTCAGGACGCCGCGAGCGGCGGTGATCTGGTCCGGCCCGAAGTCGTCGATCGTCGAGAGGATGGGGATAGCGCCACCGACGGTCGCCTCGAAAAGCACGTCGCCCGCGCTCTCGTCGGCTAGCGCCATTAGCTCGGCGTAGCGTTCGGCGACAGGCCCCTTGTTCGCCAGCACGACGTGACGGTCCCGGGAGAGCGCCGTCTCGACGTGACTGAATCCGGGCTGGGCGTCGCCCAGCGTCGTGGGGGTCGCCTCGACCAGTACGTCGTACTCGGCGGCGAGGACGTCCTCGGGGGTCCCATCGCCAACCGTTCCCTCCTGATCTTTCCGTTCGAGAACGCCCTCAACCTCGATGCCCTCGGCGTCGACGACGCCGCTGCTGGAGTCGGCCAGCGCGATCACGTCGTGACCGTACTGCCCGGCGAGTTCGACGACCGAGCGCCCGACAGCACCGGCACCCAGCACGGCGAGTTTCATGCCGAACCACCCGCGATCTGGGGCTCGATGACGTGGATATCCTTCTCCTCGGCGATATCCCGAACTGTTGCCAGCACCTCGTCGGCGCGATCCGCCTCCGTTGCGAGCCGAAGCCGTGCGCTGGAGACTCCTTCCGTTCCCTCGGGGGCTGACAGCGAGACGTCGACGACTTCCGCCCGTGAGGTCGTCTGGAACTTCCGCAGGCTATCGGAGAGATCGGTGTCGATCAGGTGCCCGACGAGGATCACGGTCAGCTCCTCGCTGTACCGTTCCGCACCGGCCTGAATGACGTTGATGCCCGCATCGCGAAGCGCTTCGACGATGGTCTCGAACCGGTCGGGTGGGCACTCTATATCGACTTCCACGGGGATATGCCCGCGCGGCGTGACGTTGCCCCGCTCGTGGAAGATCGAAAGGAGATTTGCGCCGTGATCGGAGATCGGCTGGAGCGCGTTCAGCAGTTCCCCCGGCTCGTCGACGAGTTCGAGACGGACGGTGTACGCCTGCACGGACTGGCCGCCGTCCGTCTCGGCGTCCTCGTCTGCGGCGTCGTCACTCATCGTTGACCACCCCGACGACAGGTCGTGCGTATCGATCAATCATATCCGTCCCTGAGGGGAAGGAGGTATAAGAGTACCATCATTCCGGACTGTGTGGCGTTCGCACGGAGTCGGCGAGTTTTTGCGCTCGGCGGGCCAAACTCGGGCCATGTCCGTCTACCGTCGCCTGTTCGATGCACTGATCGCAGTTGTCCTGTCTGCAGTAACGATCGCAGTTACCGCACCGGTGGTTCCCGGTCTCGCCCAGTCGCTGGGGATGCTCATCGCGGCCACTTTCTACTTCTCACGAAACCCGTGGGGGTCGGGCGATGGCGAACGGATCAACGAGCGAATCGACGGGTTGTACGATCGGTTCTTGCCTGTGTAGGACTGCCTGAACTTGATAATTCACGCGGCAATAGTAGCAAGAACTAATAATCTGCATGTATAAATTAGCAATCAATGACTGCGTCCGCAAACTCGATCACGTCCCGATACCGAATCCTCGCTCCGTGGCAGTTCGCCGCCAGGGCCGTTCTACTGGGTCTGTTCACCGGTGGGGCACTCGGAGCGAGTATCAGTCCCGAACTCGGCGTTGCTGGTGGACTCTTCGTCACGACAGTCGTATATTTCGGGCTCTTCTTTCTCGCTCGTCGACTCCGTGCCACGACCTCAGCCACCAGCCGTCGAGCGATCAATCCTGTCGTCGCGGCCGACGGCGGGCAATCGAACGACCGGGACTGAGCAGAATCGCAGGTTCTGGGAGGGTCGATGAGTTCACTCACTGGCGAACGTAGTGAGGACGGAAGTGGGCTGGTCGAGACTGAGCAAACGCTTTGCGTCTGATATAGAGAACGGAGAGAAGAGAAGCCGGATTAGAGGTAGTCGACGGCCTGTGGCAGTTCGAGCTTCATTCCCTTGCGTTCGCGGATCTCCATGATCTGCTCGCGCTGGAGGTTGTCGGCCATGACCTGGAAGCCGGCGTTCTCGGTGTTCCAGGAGGCACGACCCTCGGTCGCCGAGCGGATGTCGCTGGCGAATCCGATCATCTCTTCGACCGGCGCGACGCCTTCGACGACCATCAGATCGCCTTCCTGGTACATGTCGTCGACGCGGCCACGACGGCCCTGGATCTCGCCGGATGCCGAGCCCATGTAGTCGTTCGGAACGTCGATTCGGACGTCCTGGATGGGTTCGAGCAGCTTGATGTCGGCGTCGATCAGCGCGTTATGGACGGCGTTGCGCACTGCGGGGATGACCTGTGCCGGACCGCGGTGGATGGTGTCCTCGTGGAGACGCGCGTCGTGGAGGCGGATGAGCGATCCCTGGACCGGCTCGGCGGCCAGCGGACCGTCGTTCAGCGCGTCTTCGAGGCCCTCGATGAACAGCTCCATCGTCTCGTTCAGGTGCTGGATACCTTTCGTGTCGTCGATCAGCACGTTCGTGCCGTGGATGGTCTCGATGTTCTGGCTGGTATCCTTGTCCATACCCGCTTCTTGGAACGCTTCACGTCGCTCCTGCTCGGGCATGTCCATCGAGGCCTCGCCTTTCTTGATCACATCGACGATATCCTTGTCGAGCGGGTGAACGGAGATGTAGAAACGGTTGTGGCGGTTTGGCGAGATCCCCTCGACCTCGCGGCTCTCGCTCTGGGGCATCTCGCGGAAGACGACGATCGGTTCACCGGTGTTGATCGGGATGCCCTGGTTGCGCTCGATCCGCTGACCGATGACTTCGAGGTGAAGCTCACCCTGTCCGGAGATCAGGTGCTCGCCGGTGTCCTCGTTGATCTCGATCTGGATCGTCGGGTCCTCTTTGGAGACCTGTCGAAGCGTCTCGATGAGCTTCGGCAGGTCGTCCATGTTCTTGGCCTCGACGGCTTTCGTGATGACGGGCTCGGAGATGTGCTCGATCGACTCGAACGGCGTCATCTCGACGGAGGAAACGGTCGAACCGGCGATGGCGTCGGCCAGGCCGGTGACTGCCGCGATGTTCCCTGCGGGAACACGGTCCACTTCCTCGCGTTCGCCACCCATGTAGATACCGACGCTCTGGACGCGGTTCGTCCCGGCGGTCCCGGAGACGTAGAGGTCCTGGCCCTTCTCCAGCGTTCCGGAGAAGACACGACCGGCGGCGATCTCGCCTGCGTGCGGGTCGACACCGATGTCGGTGACCATCAGGACGACTTCGCCTTCCTCGTTGACCAGGCGCATGTCGCCCGCGAGCTCGGACTCGGCGTCGCCACGCCAGACCCGCGGAATACGGCGGGGCTGCGCGTCGACGGGGTTCGGGAAGTGCTCACAGACCATGTCGAGCACGACGTCCGAGAGCGGCGTACGCTCGTGGAGCTCCTGGCGCTTGTCGGCGCGTTCGAGGTCGATAATGTCGCCGAAGTCCATGCCGGTGCGCTGCATCGACGGCATCGAGACGCCCCACTTGTACAGGGCGGATCCGAAGCCGACGGTACCCTCCTCGACGGAGACCGTCCAGTCGTCGATGTCGTCCATCTCCTCGGTCATCCCCTCGATCAGCTCGTTGACGTCGCGGATGACCGCCATGAGACGCTGTTGCATCTCCTCGGGACCTTCCTGCAGTTCGGAGATGAGGCGGTCGACCTTGTTGATGAACAGCGTCGGCTTGACACCCTCTCGAAGGGCCTGCCGGAGCACCGTCTCGGTCTGGGGCATCGCCCCTTCGACGGCGTCGACGACAACGAGCGCACCGTCGACGGCGCGCATCGCTCGGGTCACGTCGCCACCGAAGTCGACGTGGCCCGGCGTGTCGATCAGGTTGATGAGGTGGTTGGTGTCCTCGTACTCGTGGGTCATCGACACGTTTGCCGCGTCGATGGTGATCCCACGTTCCTGTTCGTCCTCTTCCGTGTCCATCGCGAGCTGCTCGCCTGCGGTGTCCTGGGAGATCATCCCGGCACCGGCCAGCAGGTTGTCCGTCAGTGTCGTCTTGCCGTGGTCGACGTGTGCGGCGATGGCGATGTTCCGGATGTTCTCCGGCTCGTCCATCAGTCGCTCGCACTCCTCGACGATCTTCTTTCGTCTACCCATTACCCTCTCATATCGTTAGCGGGGTGAAAAGGGTGCTGTTTCGTGGCGGCGAACCGTGTGAAGCCGCCACGAGGCTCATAACGAGCGAAGCGAAGTTATGGTGTTTCGTCAGCGCCGAGTGTGCGAGGCGCTACCGAAGCTCGGCACGAGCGTAGCGAAGTGCCGGCGTTTCGTCAGCGCGCGGTGTGTGAAGTACTGACGAAGCTCGTAACGAGTTGTTTCCTACGGCTACTTCGCGGCGTCCGAGTCCAGCGAGCACGTGTCGACGCCGAGCACCGAATAGAGCCCGCAGGTTCCCGTTGCCGCCGTTCCGAGCATTACAATCGCGACGATGCCGAGTACCGCTGCGAGCGTTTCCGGAAGGGCGAGGACGCCACCGAGGATCGCGATTGAGAGAAGTCCAGTGATCGCACCGACGCCCGTTCTGACCTGCCGATCCATCGAGCCAACGTTCATGTTCATATCACCTGTAAGGACTCGGCAGAGATAATGGTTTGTATTGGGCTGATTGAGAAATACTACTTTGGATAGGGAATTGCCCGTTCCGACAAAACTACAGGTTTCGAAGTATTAGCTTCAATTACTGTAGTATAATACTTCAATATTCGAAGTCAAGGGCCTCCGTCGCCAGCAACGATCAACCAGCACATCTAAGGGAGCATCCGACGTGCGCCCTGTATGAGCGACGCTGGAATCCACCCCTGGGTTGGCATCCTGCTCGGCGCGTTGCTCGCCGGTGCAAATACGGCCGTCGTGGGTCTCGTAATCGACGGCCCGGAAGCGGTCGCCGCCGGGCTTGGCCTCGCGATGCCGATCCTCCTGCTGTACGGCGCAGGTGAGACGTTCGATCGGGAGCAGTATCTCGCGGATCACTCAACGGGCGAGACGATGAGCGACATGGTCGTCATCGCCATCGGTGCGGTCCTCGTGGGCGTTCTCGGGGTTGTCGCGACGAGTGCGGTGACCGAGAGCCAGCTCGCCGTCTACGGGATCGCGGCCGGAGCGACGTTCCTGGGCGGCTACGTCGCGCTGTACGTCCGCCAGCCGGAGTATCACGGTCCGGTCGGAAACTGAGCGGCAGTTCTTAAGTTCCCAGTCTGCGATGACATGGCTATGCGCGTCGCCGTACTTGCCCACGGGAAGTTCCCCGACCGGGCAAAGACTGCCGTAGGAGTCCTCAGATACGCCGACTACGATGTCGTCTCCGTCATCGACAGGGACCATGCGGGCTCGCGAGTCACCGATCACGTCCCCGGTGTTCAGGATGCACCCGTCGTCGCTGGCTTCGGCGAGGTGCCGGAGCCGGTCGACGCCCTCCTGATCGGTATCGCACCGATCGGCGGCGGCTTTGACGAGTCCTGGCGGCCGGATGTCCTTGCTGCACTCTCACGGGGCTGTGACGTGATCGCCGGACTGCATTATTTTCTCAACGACGATGAGGAGTTCGTCAGTCTCGCCGCCGAAAATGACTGCGAGCTGCGGGACGTCCGGCGACCACCTGACGATCTCTCTGTAAGCGAGGGCCTTGCAGGTGCGGTCGACGCCGAAGTGATCCTGACCGTCGGCACCGACTGCTCGGTCGGCAAGATGACGACGACGATGGAACTCGCGCGGGCCGCGAAGGCGGCCGGACACGAGGCCGCCGTGATCCCCACCGGTCAGACCGGGATTATGATCGAGGGGTGGGGGACGCCGATCGACCGCGTGGTGAGTGACTTCACCGCTGGCGCGGTCGAGGCGATGATCCGAAAGAAAGGAGACGACTACGAGTACCTGTTCGTCGAGGGGCAGGGCAGCATCGTCCACCCCGCCTACTCGGCGGTCACCTGTGGCATTCTCCACGGTGCGATGCCGGACGCGCTGGTGCTCTGTCACGAGGCCGACCGGGACCGGATCCACGGCTACGAGCCGTTTCCGCTCCCGTCGATCGAGGAGTATGTCGACCTGTACGAGGGCCTTGCCGCTCCGGTGAGTGACGCGTCAGTCGTGGCTGGAGCGCTGAATACGAGCGACCTCGGGGACGCAGCAGCGCGAGACGCGCTGGTCGACTTCGAATCCGCGATCGACGCCCCGGCAACTGACGTGTTGCGGTACGACATCGATGACGTACTGGAGGCGATCGTATGAGCCTGAGCACATCCGTCGAGCGCGTCGAACTGCCCTTCGAGTTCCCGTTTACCATCGCGCGGGGGACGACGACCAGCGCGGAGAACGTGGTCGTTCGGATCGAGGACGATGATGGACGGGTTGGGATTGGCGGGGCAGCACCGTCGCCCCATTACGGCGAGACTGTCGATACGGTCGAAGCCGTCCTGCCCGAGCTGCTAGCGATCGTCGAGGACATCGGCGACCCACACCAGCTCGCCCGGATCGAACGCCGGATGCGGGAAACGGTCCGGCAAAACCCTGCCGCACGGGCCAGCGTGAGCATCGCCCTCCACGACCTCGTCGCCAGGCGTCTCGACGTGCCGCTGTACCGCTACTGGGGGCTCGATCCGACCGAGAGCGTCCGGACGTCCTACTCGATCGGTATCGACGACACCGAGACAATGCGCGAGAAAGTCGAGACCGCAACCGATCGGGGTTTCGAGGTGTTAAAAATCAAAGTCGGCACTGGCCGGGACGAAGAAATCGTCCGCACGATTCGAGAGGCTGCACCCGACGCGACGATTCGCGTCGATGCCAACGAAGCGTGGCCCCCGAAGGAGGCGGTGCGGACGATCGACCGGATTGCCGACTACGACATCGAGTTCGTCGAACAGCCGGTGCCTGCCGAGAATCCAGAGGGGCTGCGCTACGTCTACGAGCACTCCCCGATCCCCATTGCGGCCGACGAGTCCCTCGAAACCGTCGTGGATGTCCCGCAGATCGCCGACCGCTGTGACATCGCTGTACTGAAGCTGATGAAATGCGGTGGGCTCCGTGAAGCGCGGCGGATAATCGAGACAGCCCACGCGCACGGGCTAGAGGTCATGTGTGGCTGTATGTACGAGTCGAACGCCTCGATCGCTGCCGCGGCACAGCTCGCGCCCCTGCTCGATTACGCCGATCTGGATGGCTCCCTGTTACTCGACGACGACCCGTACGAGGGGGTTCCGATGCCGGCCGGTCGAATCGGATTGCAGCCACTCGAACGGAACGGGAGCGGTGTGCTGGAGCCACAGACGCGACGGGGATGAGCAACCGTGGTCCGGAGTGGCGCTGAGCGACACGGCGTTACCCCGAATTGACAGGTGGTATCTCCCATTTATTCACAGCACAAGTATAAAAGAAAACAGTGGCTTTAAGTAGGTGAGAATCATCCGGCTAATCGACATGTCCGAGATGCAATCGGAGTCACCGAGACCTGATGAACAATTCTGTCAAAGTTGCGGGGAGACGATAAAAAAGGAAGCCGAGGTGTGTCCGAACTGCGGAGTGAGGCAGAAAGGTGCTTCGGGAGGAGAAATCAAGAACGCAGGCGTTGCAGCGCTTCTTTCCTTCCTTTTCGGTGGTGGCGGTCAGATCTACAACGGTCAGATCGGCAAAGGCATCGGGATCATCGTTCTTCAGTTCATCAACGTTATGTTGATGTTCGTACTGATCGGGTTCTTGACGTATCCCGCAACGCTGGCATACGCAACGTACGATGCGTACAACGTTGCCAACAAGATCAATAACGGCGAGATAGAACCGTAGAGGCCGATTCCCGTTCTTTCATCTGCAGGAGTGCTGTGCTCGACCAAACCAATACCAGCGGACAGCGACGTTCTGGATTCGAAATTCGTTGCGAACTGCTCAACTGAATCCGGTTCGAAGTGTCCATCGTCTGCCAACTGCTGATACACTTGCCAGCCCCGGCACCGGGCATACCGTTGTGACACCCATGGAGAAACCACCCGGCGGGATTCATGTCAGGGTTCCTTATAAAGACCTGCCATTTATTGGCTGTTGGAAAAGCCCCCACAGTCGTAAGAACCGCGTATGGGGACGGGAACGTGGCAACTCGCCGAGACACGGACGAGACGGATCGAGAACTGGACGATACAGGCATCCCGCGGAGCCTTGCTTGCGCTGTTTGTCGTCTTCGCCGCTGCAGGACTGACGGGGTCGATCCCCTCCCTGGAGGTGCAGATGATCATCTACCTCGTCGGAATGGTCGGGCTGAACCTCCCACACGGCGGCTACGAACACTTTGAGAACCTCCGGCGCAGGGGGCTCCCGATGGGCGCGAAGTACGTCGCGATGTACGTGAGTTTCGTTGCTGGATTCATCGTACTGTTTTTCATCGCGCCGCTGATCGCGCTCTCGCTGGCGTTTGCCACGGCTGTCGCGAAGGGCGGCCACGGCGATCTTCGAGTGATGGACGCGCTCGTCGGGAGCGATCACCTGCAAAGCGATCTCCAGCGGGGCCTCGCCGCGTTCGTTCGCGGTGGCGCGGTGATGATCGTCCCGCTCGTCTTCTGGCCCGAGACGTTCTACGGCTTTGCCTCCTACATGGTGTCGATGTTCGACCCGGGTGCCGTGGGCGCACTTCACACCCGAATGGAGCTCGTGACCCCGATCTTCGGTGGTGCGTACGGACTCGCGGTCGTCGCCCATCTGGTCTGGGGCTACGCGACGAGTGGTGGCTCGACGGCGTGGCTCGCCGACCTCGGTGAGACCTCCCTGCTGGTTGGCTACTTCGCCGCCGTCCCGGTCGTCGTCTCGATCGGGCTGTACTTCCCGCTGTGGTACTCGATGCGACAGTCCGGCCGGACGTTCGCCGCTCACCGGAAAGAGCCCGCAGAGGACGAACAGGGGCTCCCCGTTCCGATCGTGTGGGGCGTCCTGATCGTCGGGGCGCTGGCGACCGGTCTCGTCGCGGCGACGCTGTGGCTCGTCGCGCCGAACCCCCTCGGAACACAGGGGCTCCTCCCCGGACTGGTCGCGTTCTATACGATCTTCATCTGTATCGTCGCCCTGCCACACGTCGTCGTCGGCGAGTGGCTCGACTTCAAGCGCGGTATCTGGTACGTACCCTGAAACCCGCCATCGAACGGCTAGCAGTTTCCCAATGCGATTATCAGCTATGAGCAAGACACCATCCACTACGACTTCACTTGCCGGCACTTCGATCGGAATCGTCGGTGCCGGGATCGGCGGCCTCGCCGCGGCGGCGTATCTCGCCCGCGATGGGGCCGACGTGACAGTGTACGAACAGCGCTCGCAGGTCGGCGGCGTCGCCGGCAAGCTCGTCGACGGCGAGTTCCAGTTCGACACCGGGCCATCGTGGTACCTGATGCCGGAGCTGTTCGAGCGCTTTTTCGAGGACTTCGGCCACGACCCCTCGGACTTTTACGAGCTCGAACGCCTCGACCCGAACTACCGGGTGTACTGGAAAGACGGCGACAGCGTCGACGTGCCCGCGGACCCGGATCAGGCCGCCAAGCTGTTCGAGTCCTACGAGCCCGGCGGCAGGGAGGCGTTCGAGCGCTATCTCGACCAGGCCGAGGAGGCCTACGAGATCGGGATGAACCGGTTCGTGCTGGCCAACCGCTGGCGGTTCCGCGACTACGTGTCCGCCGACGTTGCTCGGTCGGGGAAGGGATTGAGCTTCCTCGGTAACATGGACGAACACGTCGCCGAGTACTTCGATCATCCGAAGCTCCAGCAGCTCGTCCAGTACACGCTCGTCTTCCTCGGCGGCTCGCCGTACAACACGCCTGCCCTGTACACCCTGATGAGCCACGTCGATTACGGGCTGGGTGTCTACTACCCGCAGGGCGGGATGTGGTCGTTCATCGAGGCGATTGAATCGGTTGCCCGCGAGCAGGGCGTCGAGATCCGGACCGACACGCCGGTGACCGGGCTCAAGCCGTACGGCAGCGGCGTCACGGTCGAACACCGTGGTGGCCCCACGAGCCACGATCGCGTCGTCAACAACGCGCCACCCGCACATGTCGAGCGTGACCTGCTGCCCGACGGCGCGGCCGGCTCCCGGCCGATCGGCAGGTTGATGGGTGACAGCAACGAGTACTGGGACGGCCGAACCCTCGCCCCCTCGGCCTTTATGCTCTATCTCGGTATCGACGGCGAGCTACCGGAGTTCGAACACCACACGCTCGTCCTTCCGACCGACTGGTCGGGCCACTTCGAGGCGATCTTCGACGAGCCAGGCTGGCCCGATGACCCGGCGTATTACGTCAACGTCCCGTCCAGAACCGATCCCTCCGTCGCCCCCGACGACGCCGAGACGATGGTCGTGCTCGTCCCGATCGCCGCGGAGCTGGCGGACGACCCGGAGCAACGCCAGCAGTACCGCGACGACGTGCTCGACAGCCTCGCGGAACACGCGGACGTCGACCTGCGCGATCGGATTCGCGTCGAGCACACGGCCTGTGTTACCGACTACAAGGTGCAGTTCAACAAGCTCGGCGGGACGGCACTCGGCCTGGCCCACACCCTCGAACAGACCGGCCCCCTGCGTCCGGGGTTCAAAGTACCGGGGGTTGAACGAACCTATTACGTCGGCGGCGACGTCAACCCCGGTATCGGCGTCCCGATGTGTCTGCTGAGCGGCGAGCACGTCGCGGAGGTGGTCCGGGGCGATGTCGCCGATCAGGGCCTGCTTGACGCGGTCTGATCCCGACGACAGGACCGCAGGCTCTTGTTCGTCCGGTCCCTGACACGACTGATGAGTAACCTCCCCGAACGGATCGCGGACGTCGAAGACGCCGACTGTACCGGCATGCAGGCACTCGTTACCGGCTCAACAAGTGGTATCGGTCGTCACGCCGCCCTCGCGCTCGGTCGCCTCGGTGCGGACGTGATCGTGCATGGACGCGATCGACAGGCAGGTGAGGCCGTCGTTGACGAGCTCACCGCCCTCGGCGTGGAGGGACGGTTCGTCGAGGCTGACTTTGCCGACACCGACTCGGTCTGGGAACTCGCAGCCACTGTCCGGGCGGAGACAGAGAGCCTCGACATCCTCGCGAACAACGCGGGTGGGTTCTTCCGAAACAACCGATTGACGGGTCTCGGCGTGGAGTACACCTTCCACGTTAACCATCTCTCCCCGTACCTGCTGACCGCCGAACTGCTCGACCACCTCGCGGCCGACGCCCGTGTCATCACGACGGCATCAGCCGCACATAAGGGGGCATCGCTGGATCTGGACCGGGTATCCGAAGCTGACAGCGGAATGGGCGCGTACAGCCACTCGAAGCTCGCGAACATCCTGTTTTCGACGGAGCTCGCCCGGCGACTCGATGCCGCCGGAGAGGACGTGACCGCCAACAGCTTCCATCCCGGTGCGATTCCAGGGAGCGGGTTCAGTCGCTTTCTCCCAGGTCCACTGCCGGATCTGTTCGCAAAGCTCGACGCAGTACCGGGTGTCACATCGGTCGAGGACGGCGCAGCGGCGCTGGTTAATCTCGCTGTGTCGCCCCGTCTCGACGGGACGTCCGGGCGATATTTTTCAGGGCAGGACGTCACGACGCCATCGAGTGCAGCGAGAAACCGGGATGGCGCAAAGCGGCTCTGGGAGCGAAGCGCCGAGTGGCTCGACGTGGAAGAGCCGCTTTCGGGATACTGAACTGATCGGTTTCGCAAGCTTTTGACCACCACAGCAACCAGCTTTGCTGTGAGCCGATACCGCACCACCCTGTTGTTTCTCACCCTCGCCGCAATCTGGGGAACCGCGTTTATGGCGATCAACGCGGGGCTCGCGTACTTCCCGCCGGTCCTCTTTGCTGCGCTTCGGTTCGATATTGCTGCCCTCGTTATGCTCATGTACGCGGCCTCCGTGGTCGACGATCCGATCCCCCGCGGTCGTCGCGAGTGGGCCGACGTAGCGATCGGCGCGACGCTGATCATCGCTGGGTATCATGCCTTCCTCTTCATCGGCGAGAGCGACCCCGCGGTGACCAGCGCCATCGCCGCCGTCATCGTCGGGCTCTCGCCCGTCCTGACAACGGTCTTTGCCCGTGCGTTTCTCCCCTCGGAACGACTGACGCTCGTCGGGGTCATCGGACTACTGGTCGGCCTGCTCGGCGTGGTCGTCCTTGCCGCTCCCGACCCCGGAAACCTGATCGGGAGCGGGACGACCGCAAAGTTCCTCGTCTTCCTCGCCGCGGCGTCGTTCGCGCTGGGCTCGGTCCTGACACGGGCACTTGACAGCGGGATGCGGATCGAGACGATGGAGGCCTGGTCGATGCTCGTCGGCGCGGCACTGACCCACCTGATCGCCGTTGCACTCGGCGAGTCCCTTTCCGCCATCGTCTGGACGACAGAGGCCGTGCTGGCGCTTGGCTACCTCGCGTTCGTCGCCAGTGGGCTTGGCTTTCTCATCTACTTCGACCTCCTTGACCGACTCGGCCCGATCGAGATCAACCTCGTCTCCTATGTCGCCCCCGTCTTCGCCGCTCTCTCCGGTTGGCTCGTGCTGAACGAGGGACTCACGCTTACGACTATCGTGGGCTTTCTGCTCATCTGTGCCGGGTTCGCAGTTGTGAAGCGTTCGGCGATCCGGGACGAGCTATCGGAGTAGTGAGATGTGGGCCGGCGCGAATTCGTATCACGCCCGAGAACCTGCGTTGCGCGCGCCCGGCCTCATTCGAATTCGCTTGCGTGTATTTTCACCCCGCTATGGACTCCTCGCTATCGCTCGTCGTCGTAGAGTGGGGTGAAAATGGGCCGGCACGAATTCGAATCACACGAGACCTCCGGTCTCGCTTGCTCTCGTTCGCTTCGCTCACGAGAACGCGGTTACGGCCACCCGACGGCGGTAGCTCACCTGTTGAGAATGCGGGAAAAGTGGGCCGGCGCGAATCGCAAATTACGCCCAGACGTGCTCGCTTTGCTGCGCGCGCCTGGCCTCATTCGAATTCGCTTGGATGAACTTCCCCGCATTCCGGACCGCTCGCTACGCTCGCGGTATTGGAATGCGGGAAAAGTGGGCCGGCGCGAATTCGAATCGCGGTTACGGCCACCCGAAGGCCGAAGGATACCAAGCTACCCCACCGGCCCGCACCCGAAAGAAGGGTGGTATCGTTTTTAACGCTTCCGGACTGGTATCAAAACCGCGTGTAGCCGTCGGTGTCGAGGTACTGCTGGACGACGGTGATGGCGTGGTCGGCGTGCAGTCGCTCCGGGCCGAGTCGGACATGCAGGTCGCAGTGCTCAACCAGCAGATCGGCCTCCCACGGCTCGAAATCGTGGTGATCCGAGAGAACGAACACGGGATCGCTCGGCGCGTCGACCTCGACGATCGCATCGCCGTCCTCATGGAGCTGGACAATTGTCCCCCCGATGTCGTCGAGCAGGTCCTCGAATCCCATCCGCCTGAGCGAGACGCCGGGCGAGGTCTCGACGGGGATATGCCCGATCGCTTCTTCGCGTTCTTCGAGGGCCTTGCGGACGAGCGCGGCGGTCGAGCGCTCGTCGGGGTTGAGACGCTGCAGATCGCTCCCCTCGAACGTAACTGTAAATTCGTCCTGCAAGACGAGATGGACGCGGACGTCCTCACGAATGTCGTGGGAGAGAAAGAACGCGGAGTTGACACACCGACAGAGGACGTCGAGGCGACCGGCCCCGCCCGCGAGATCCGAAAGCGCGAAATCCGACTCGATGGGCGCGTCGTGGCCGAGCACGATGAACTGGCGCATACCGGTGATTCGACCAGCGAATAAAAAGGGGCGTCGAATCGTCGACAGACCCGGACAGTAACGGCGCACGCTGGCGGGACTGCCGAGCACCGCGAGGCGTCCCGCCGGAGCCGTGCGAGGGGTGAGGAGCGCAGGAGCAATGCGACGAGCACCGCAACCGGTTGGGGAGGGCGAGGTCCTGTATGGGTGGATCGAAAGGGGCCGGATCGGTCGGCGAGCGAGGCGACGCAAGCACGGGACGTAGTCCCGCGCACAGCGAGCCGCAGCCGGCGAGCGATCCGGGGGCTTTCGTGGTAGTGTTCCCCCGTGATCAAACGATTCCACGAGCGACCCGAGACTGTTCTAGGGAGAGTCATCCAGAACGATTCCAGTACCGAAAACCAATCCAGAAGACGCGACTACCAACTTCCCGACTTCTGGTCGGCTTCCACAAGCTAGTTACCCCCGCTCCGACTGGATACGGGTATGACGGTACTCGACGACGCCCGCGCGCTTCTGGAGACGGGACCGCTCTGTGACGCCTGTCTCGGGCGACCCTTCTCGGATCGGAGCTTCGGGCTGACCAACGACGAGCGCGGCCGGGCGCTCCGAACCGCGATCGCGCTGGAAGACGACGATGATTACGAGCCCACGCCACCCGAGGACTGCTGGGTCTGTGAGGGGTTCTGTGGCGAGTACGACGAGTGGGCCGAGCGCGTCGCCCAGGCGGTCGAAGACATCCACTTCGAGACGTATCAGGTCGGGACGCGCACCCCACCGCTAATCGAGGAAAACGACGTCTTGCTGCGGGAAGACGCCGGACTCGACGCGGATGCGGGCGAGCTGTTCAAATCCGAGTTCAACCGCGAGGTCGGCAAGCGCGTTGGGCAGAAGACCGACACGATGGTCGACTTCGAGCGGCCCGACGTGCTGGCCCTGCTCAACCTCGAACGCGACGGCGACGTCGAGATCCAGGTCAACCCGGCCTTTGTCTACGGCCGGTACCGCAAGCTCGAACGCGACATTCCCCAGACCGAGTGGCCCTGCCGGGAGTGTGGCGGCAGCGGGAAGGATCTCGGTCCCGAGGGCGAGATCGACTGCGACCACTGCGGCGGTAGCGGCTACCTCTACGACGACAGCGTCGAGGGATACGTCGCACCGCACGTCCGCGAGGCCATGGAGGGCGAGGACGCCGTCTTCCACGGCGCTGGCCGCGAGGACGTCGACGCGCTGATGCTCGAGCGCGGTCGGCCGTTCGTCGCGGAGGTCAAAGAGCCCGGCTTCCGGAGCCCAGATGTCGAGGCGCTTGAAGCACAGATCAACGAGGAAGCGGAGGGATCGGTCGAGGTCGAGGGGCTTCGCCTCGCGACCCACGAGATGGTCGAGCGCGTCAAGGAACTGGAAGCGAGCAAGACCTATCGGATGGACGTCGAGTTCGCTGAACCGGTCGAGAATGGCGAGTTCGAAGCCGCCCTCGACGAACTGGAGGGGGCGACGATCGAGCAGTACACGCCCGAGCGGGTCGACCACCGCCGAGCAAGTCTCACGCGCACGCGAGAGGTCTACGAGGTCGAGGGAGAACTGCTCGACGACCGTCACGCTGACATCGAACTCCACGGTGCGGGCGGGCTCTACGTCAAGGAACTGGTCAGCAGTGATAATGGTCGAACCGAGCCGAGTCTTTCGGGGATCCTCGGCGTCGACGCCGAAGTGACGGCGCTGGACGTGCTGGATGTCGAAGGCGAGGAAGAGGCGTTCGAGCAGGCGGAGTTCTTCCGCGAGAGCTAGCTCGATAACCAAACTTTCGGTATAGTGTCGCCGATATCGTTTCGCTACGTTTGAATCTTAGTCGCAGTTCAGATCGATTTCTTGATTTTGGTCAGTGAGTTCTCCCGTACAGGTGGAAGTAGTGCCAGTATCATCCTGAACGATCACCTCTACCGGCAGTGGATTTCCATTATTCACTTTGGTGCTGTCAAAGCCACTGAACGAATATGTACCCTCAAAGTTCACTTCCGGACCCTGTTCTTCATCAGATTCTCCGCCGTGTTTTACCACGAACTCCACTTCGTAGTCAGTATTACCCGGGTTATCCACTTCGACATTGAAATCAACATTATCAACTTCGTTGGGGTGAACATCGTTGGATTCAGCACTGACGCTCTCTACCTCAACCGGGGTTTCCGATTCGTCTTCTGTGACCGTCACATCCGTCATATCGCTGTCGTCCTCACTGGCCACGGTCGCCATGTAATCGCCCGCGTCACCGTTGCTGGTAGACCACGTGAGCGTCACCGTTTCAGTCTCGCCAGCGTCGACATCGACCGATTGGCTGTCCTTTTGCTCACCGTCGATCTCCAGTGCGATCGTCTGGTCGCCGTCTTCCGACCCGGTATTCTCGATATCGGCAGTCACTGTGAGCTCCTCGTCCTCTTCGACCGGGCTGTTCGTGCCGGTGATGTCGACCTCGAAATTCACTGGATCACCCGCCCCGTCGCTTTCTACCTCGACACCAGTGTCGTCGCTGGCGTCCTCACTGGCCACGATCGCCGTGTAATCGCCCGTGTCACCGTCGCTGGTAGACCACCTGAGCGTCACCGTTTCAGTCTCGCCATCGTCGACATCGACCGATTCGCTGTCGCGCTGCTCACCGCCGACATCCAGAGTAATCGTCTGATCTCCGTTTTCGGAGCCGGTGTTGGTAATTTCCGCGGTCACGTCGAGGTCCTCACCCTCCTCGACCGGACTGTTCGTGGTGTCGATCGAGACCTCGAAGTTGGTACCGCCGGCACCACCCGAGACCGTGACGGCTTCCGTAACGCCATCGTCGTCGCTGGCGACACGCACATCGATCTCCGGTGTATCACTTCCATCAGTGGTGTACGAGAACGTGTCGCTATGGGTGTCACCTTCGTCGAGGGTCAGATCGTCCTCCGTCCCTTCGACCGTCCCGTCGATGCGGAATTCGATGTCCTGTGTCCCTTCGTCGCTGCGGGTGTTTTCCACTGTGTACTCGACCTTGACGGTATCTCTGGCGTCGACATCGTTGTCATAGTCGTCGATCGAGACCGCAAAGTAGGTTCCACCGGACAGGTCTGTACGCACGGTATGACTGCTAAACGTGCTTGAGCTACCTCCTCCGGAGTTCCAGATGACGGAGACCGAATCTCCCTGATCGATCGGCTGGCCGTTACACTCATCGAACTCCACCTCGTCGCTCGTTTCGATCGTCCCCGATCCATCCCAGACTCCCGTACACTCTACGCCGCCAACGTAGACCTCGACCTGGTCTTCCGGGACGTTAGTGCCCCGGTCGGCGATTAGGGTTACATTCCCGTCCGGCGATTCGATCGCTTTGAATTCACCGTGCGGTGAGGGCTCCGCCGGGTTTGCAGCGAGTGCAAAGCCACCGATGACAGCCATGATCGTCACAAAAATCGCGATCATCAGGACGACGCCGATTACGGGTGATACGGCCCGTTTGTCGGCCGGCAACGATGGGAAGATTGTAGGAGTCATACAGGTTGCGCGTTGGCTACATATAGCATCGAACATATATATCGGTCACGTATCAAATCCCCGGAGACAGAACATATAACAAACCGAAGACGGCGTGAAAATATACTGCCTAGTCGGCGGTCGTCTCGACGAGTTCGGAGTCGTCCTCGCGGTAGTGCTCCTCGATGAGGTCCTCGTCGATGCGGTTCAGCGCCTCTTTCGGGAGCATCGAGAGCAGATCCCAGCCGAGTTCGAGCGTCTCCTCGATCGATCGGCTGTTGTCGTAGCCCTGCTCGACGAACTCGGCCTCGAAGCGATCGGCAAAGTCGAGGAACTTGTTGTCCCGTTCGCTGAGCGCCTCGCGCCCGACGATGTTCACCAGATCGCGCAGGTCCTCACCCTCGGCGTAGGCAGCGTACATCTGGTCGGAGACGTCGCCGTGGTCACCGCGGGTCAGTCCCTCGCCGATCCCGTCGTCCATCAGCCGGGAGAGGCTCGGCAGGACGTTGATCGGCGGTTTGATACCCTGGCTGTTGAGGTCCCGATCGATGTAGATCTGGCCCTCCGTAATGTATCCCGTCAGGTCCGGGATTGGGTGGGTGTCGTCGTCGCCGGGCATCGTGAGGATCGGAATCTGGGTGACCGAGCCCTCGCGGCCTTCGATTCGCCCGGCACGCTCGTAGAGCTGTGCCAGGTCGGTGTACATGTACCCGGGGTAGCCACGCCGGCCCGGGACCTCCTCACGTGCGGCACCGATCTCTCGCAGTGCCTCACAGTAGTTGGTCATGTCGGTCAGGATCACCAGCACGTGGTAATCCTTCTCGAAGGCGAGATACTCGGCGGTGGTAAGCGCGAGTCGCGGCGTGACGGTCCGCTCGACTGCGGGGTCGTCCGCGAGGTTCATGAAGACGACAGAGCGTTCCAGCGCGCCGGTGCGCTCGAAGTCGTCCATGAACTCGTTTGCCTCCTCCTGGGTGATCCCCATCGCGCCGAAGATTACCGCGAACTCCGAGCCCTCACCGTCGCCCTCCTCTTCTTCCGGCACGGACGCCTGCCGTGCGATCTGGAGTGCGAGATCGTTGTGTGGTAGGCCCGAACCCGAGAAGATCGGCAGCTTCTGGCCGCGAACCAGCGTGTTCATGCCGTCGATGGCCGAAACGCCGGTCTGGATGAACTCCTCGGGATACTCGCGGGCGTAGGGGTTGATCGCCTCGCCGACGATGTCGATCCGGTCGTCCGGGACGATCTCCGGCCCGCCGTCGATTGGGTTCCCGGAGCCGTCGAGCACCCGTCCGAGCAGGTCCTCAGTGACGGGCATCTTCATGGTCTCGCCGAGGAACCGAACGGAGGACTTGCGGTCGATCCCTTCGGTCCCCTCGAAGACCTGAATCGCGACGAGCCCCTGGCTCGATTCCAGAATCTGTCCGCGCTTGGTGTCGCCGGATGGCGTCTCGATCTCGACGATCTCGTCGTAGCCGATCGGCTCGTCGACCTCGGCGAACACCAGCGGACCGCTGATCTCAGTGATTGTCTGATACTCTTTCATTGTTAGTACAGCTCCCGCAGCTGTGTTGCGATGTCGTCTTCCAGGTCGCTGATAAACTGTTCGTACTCCTCGGCGACGCCCATCCGGTTCAGCTGGGGCGCAGCGTCGATGTCCTGGATCTCCTCGACCGGCACACCGGCATCAAGGGCGTCGAACGACTCGTCGTTGAACGTCTTGATCGCCTGGAGCATCCGGTAGGTCTTGTTCGGCTCGCAGTAGGTGTCCACGTCGTGGAACGCGTTCTGCTGGAGCCACGACTCACGCAGGTAGCGCGCGACCTCGAGGGTCAACTGCTGGTCCTCCGGCAGGGCGTCCTTCCCGACCAGCTGGACGATCTCCTGGAGCTCCGTCTCCTCGTCGAGGACGTCGATCGCCCACTGGCGGATCTCCGGGTAGTCCTCGGCGACGTTCTCTCTGTACCACGGATCGAGCTGATCACGATAGAGCGAGTACGACTCGTTCCAGTTGATCGAGGGGAAGTGACGCCGTTCCGCGAGGTCGGCGTCGAGTGCCCAGAACGTCTTGACGATCCGCAGCGTGTTCTGGGTGACCGGCTCGGAGAAGTCACCGCCTGGTGGCGAGACTGCACCGATCGCCGACACCGATCCCTCGGTCCCGTTGATGTTCTCGAAGTAGCCGGCTCGCTCGTAGAACTGTGCGAGGCGGGCGGCGAGATAGGCCGGATACCCCTCCTCGCCGGGCATCTCCTCCAGTCGCGAGGAGATCTCGCGCATGGCCTCTGCCCACCGCGAGGTGGAGTCGGCCATCAGCGCGACGTCATAGCCCATGTCGCGGAAGAACTCCGCGATCGTGATCCCGGTGTAGATACAGGATTCGCGGGCTGCGACGGGCATGTTCGAGGTGTTCGCGATGAGACAGGTTCGGCTCATCAGCGGCTTCCCGGTAACCGGGTCTTCCAGTTCGGGGAAGTCCTCGATCACTTCGGTCATCTCGTTGCCGCGTTCGCCACAGCCGACGTAGACGACGATGTCCGCGTCGGCCCACTTGGCGAGCTGGTGCTGGGTCACGGTCTTGCCCGACCCGAACGGACCGGGAATCGCCGCGGTCCCACCCTTCGCGATCGGGAACAGCCCATCGAGAATGCGCTGTCCCGAGACCAGCGGGGTCGTCGGCGTCTGCTTCTCGGCGGCCGGACGCTGCTTGCGGACCGGCCACTCCTGGTGCATCTGGATCTCCTCGCCGCTGTCGAGTTCGGCGACTGTCTCCTCGACGGTGAACTCGCCGGACTCGATCGAGACGACCTCGCCACCCTCGTAATCGGGGGGCACCATTACCTTGTGTTCGATACTCTCGGTCTCGGGGACGGTGCCGATGATGTCGCTGGCGGCGACCTCGTCGCCCTCCTCGACAGTCGGCGTGAACTCCCACTTTTTCTCCAGGTCGATCCCCGGGGCGTCGACCCCACGGTCGAGGAACGCACCCATCTTCCCCTCCAGCACGTCGAGGGGGCGCTGGACGCCGTCGTAGATGGAGTCCAGCATACCCGGGCCGAGGTCCACGCTCAGTGGTTCGCCCGTGTTCTCGACGGGTTCGCCGGGTCCGACACCCGACGTTTCCTCGTATACCTGGATCGTCGTGACGTTGCCTTCGATCTCGATGACCTCGCCCATCAGCCCTTCCTCGCCGACGTAGACCACGTCGTTCATCCGGGCGTCGAGGTCGGTCGCCGTCACGACAGGGCCGCTCACGCTGTCGATGACACCGTCCTCCTGGATAGTGTCCGTGTCTGTTGCTTTACTCATGATTTAGCTCTCTTCTTCTTCGTCCATCAGGTCGATCCCGATGGCTCGTTTGATCTGGTCGCGCAGTCCGCCGCTCCCGGCTCCGCCGCCGAGGGTCACGACCACCGGTTCGACGCTCGTCTCGACGTCCTGTCGCACCGCTCGCGACAGGTGATCGAGATCGTCGTCGTGCATGACGACGATGCCGATGTCCTCGTCGTCGAGCACTGCGGTTACCGCGTCGTCGAGGTCGTCGTCTTTGTTCTCGTCGGCGACGTTGTGGAACTCGCGAACGCCCGCGAGCCGGAAGCCGGTGGTGAACTCCGGACTGCCGACGACTGCGATCTCCTGGCTCATAGTATCACCAGCTCCTCTTCGATTTCTGCCTCGTCGAGGCCGACTTCTCGTCCGCGTGCGATCGCACGGATGTTCTCGACTTCCCGTTCCTTGGCGAGAATGTACGACATCACCGCCGTGATCGAAACCGGGTAGATCGTCGACAGGCGATCCGTGTACTCGAGCAGCGCCGCGTCGAGCGCGTGCTCGAACTGAATCAGGCTGTCCGCGTCTTCCAGCTCGTCCAGCGCGCGCGAGAGGTCGTCGCCGTACTTGCTCTCACGGATGTGCGTGATCAGCTGGTCGGTATCGGCGACCAGCGATCGAAGCTCCCGTGGTGTAAACAGGCGACCCCCCTCGATGAAGTACGAGGCAGGATCGAGATCGGCGCCGCTGCGGGCCAGTCTGAGCGCATTCCGCGCGTTCAGGAAGTCGATCTCGGCCTGCAGGAACTCGACGTACCGGGCTTTCGGCCCTTCGGCGAGTCGGTCGGTCGACAGGTCATCGAGCAGATGTGTGTAAAACTCGCGGTCGACCGCGTTCTCCAGCGGCACGAGCACGCCGTTTTGCTCGAACTCCTCCAGAGCATCCTCCAACGCGTCACCGTACAGCGTCTCTTCGAGTTGTTCGACGACCGACTCGAGGCTATCGGCCTCAGCGAGCCTGTCGAGCAGTGACTCGTCGAGTTCGCCGGCCCGGATCAGGTCCGATTGAATGGCCTCCGGGGACGCCTCGGAGTAGACACCACGGATGATCGTCTTGATATTCCAGGTGTCGTACTTGCGCAGATAGCGCCCGATCAGATCGTTCAACTGCCCCTCCGACCAGTCCAGCAGGTCGTGGAAGTGTTTCGCGAGATTCCGGTTCAGCGCGTACTCGATCAGATCCGTTCCGCTGTAGCGCGCGCCGAGCGCGTTGATCTCCGTCTCGTACTCGGTCTCTTCCATGAACCGCGCGATACCGCCGGGACCCATCCGGACCAGCTTCCGGTAGTCCTCGTCGGCCAGCAGCGCCGCTCGTCGAGCACGGATGCGGGCGTTGACGTACTCGGGATTCGATGCGCCGAGATAGCTCATTGGTCGAACAGCCGTGCGCTGATGTCTCGAAGGTTATCCTCCCAGACGTCCTCCAGCACGGAATCGAAGGTGTTGTTCACGCGGATGTTCGAGGAGTCGCTTTCGAGGACGACGCCACCGAGGCAGTCGTACTCGCCCGCGAACTCGAAGCCGTCGTACTCCGCGACGATCGACGTAAGTAGCTCCTCGTCGTCGGCACGGCCGTACACCTCGACGTCGGCATCGTCGTCGAACTCGACTGCAGCCGCATCGAGGAGTGCCGTCGTCAGTTCCTCGCGTTCGTCCGTCTCGAGGGAGGTCAGTTCGTCCTCGACCGTATCGTAGACGGATTCGAGGGTGTCACGGCGCGCCTCGAGGCGCTGTTGTTTCGCTTCGAGTTTGGCGCTGGAGAGACGCTGTTCTCGCTCCTGTTCGATCTGTTTTTCGACCTCCGCCTCGGCCTCCGTGAGGATCTCCTCCTTTTCGGCTTCGGCCTCGGCGACGATCTCGTCGGCACGCTCGTCGGCGTCGGAGCGGATCTCCTCCGCACGCGCGCGGGCCTCGTCTCGAATGTCCTCAACTACCGTTTCTAAACTCATGGTTGGAAATAGAGGATGGTCGCGTCTACAGCACCAGGATGAAGACGACCAGTGCGAAGATCACGAGCGTCTCCGGCAGTACTGTAATGACCAGCGATTTACCGAACAGGTCCTCGTCTTCGGCGATCGCACCGATGGCGGCGGACCCGATACCTCGCTCCGCATACCCGGATGCCAGCGCGGCGAGGCCCACGGCGATCGCGGCCGCAGCCTGCGCGTAGCCATCCGCGAGGTTCGCTGCGGTATCCGGACTCATTGCTTCGAGAAGCGTTGCGTTCTCTGCCAGTGTCGTTAGTAGTTCAATTGCCATGTATGTAATCAGTCTTGTGTCGTGTGGTTTCGATCGTAACCGAACGGTTCATATCTCTCCCCGCCGCCTTCATAAAACTTCTGAAAGAACTCGACATACTCGAGGCGGACCATCTGAATGCCTGCGGACGTGATACCGAGCAGCAGGACAAAGAAGTGTCCGACAGCGAATACGAGTATGGCGATCGGCAGGACGAGTAGGAACGGTACTGCGTCGATGTGGAGTAGGCCGACGAAGCCGGTCTCCATCGTGCTGAGGTCTTCGGTCGGTAGTCCGAACATCTCGGTACCGTCGTCGATGTACTGACCGAAGACCAACACGTTCACTGCGAACGCCATGCCACCCTTCGCGAGCAACACAGCCGGGATTCGCAGGAACGAGAGGGTGTGTCCGAACAGGTTCGCGAACACTTCGACGAGTCCGAGTAGCCCTTCGCCGAGTCCGATCCCGACGAGGCCGACAACGAACAGACCGAGCCCAGCGAGTCCCACGATTTCGGGTAGGCCGGTGATCGCCGGAAGGATCGGCAGTCCCGGATCGACCAGGGCTGCATTCTCCCCGACGAGGAAATCGGGTTTCGCGTCCGCCAGATGCATCGAGAACACCCACGCGAAGAAGCCGTTGAGCGCGACGACCCACGAGAGGTTCTCGAGGGCGGCCTCTTTGACGCCGTGATTGAGGTCGTTGACGAAGCCGATGATCCAGCCGGCACTCAGCATCGCGATGCCGAACAGCACGGCGACCACGAGCCAGAGGTCGACGTACGCGACGTAGGCTTCGTCTAACCCCTTCGAGATGATCCCCGCCAGCGGGAGGTTGATCCCGACATCCGACATATGTACGCCGAACACGTCGTCGTACAGGTAGCCAAACAGCACGGTGAACACACCTGACCAGATCGCGATCGCCCCCATCGCCTGCATCGCCATCGAGTCGTATCGGAGCAGGGCATAGCCCATGACACCGTAGAGGATCCCGTACCCGATGTCACCGATCATGAACCCGAACGCGAACGGGAAGGTCAGGAACACCAGCACCGTCGGATCAAGCTCGCTGTAACTCGGTCGGCTGACCGTGTTGACGAGCATCTCGAACGGCTCAGTAATGTCGGGGTTGTCCTGGACGACCGGCGGCGCGTCGTTCATCATCGCGACGCCGCCACCTGCCGCTGCCGCGCTGCCCGTAGAGTGGCCGCCGTCGGTTGCTGCTTTTGGCGGCGCTTCCTCTTCGTCTGGCTGCGCTGTTGCCGATTCCTCGTCGTCGTGATCGACTTCCTCGGCGTGGGTCGCGTGGCCGTGATCGTCGTACTCCGCGACGACGAGCTCCTCGATTTCGAGGCTGTCACCGACCGCATCTCGCAGTTCGGACTCGAACTCGTCGTATCGATCCGTAGGGATCCACCCCTCGGCGATGAACGCTCGTTTCGACGTCGCGAACTGCAGCGGCGCTTCCGAGCGCTGGACGTCGATCGAGAGCTTCTCCTCGGCCGCCAGCAGGAAGCCGCCGACCTCCTCTCGAAGCTCGTCGATCTCGGTCTGGATCTGATCGCGCTGTGCCTGTAGCTCCCGTTTTTGCTCGCGAAGCTCCGCGAGGAACTCCTCGGGCGCACGGTCGCTTTCCGGCACCTCGTAAGTCGAGAACTCGACGCCGACCAGGGCGTCGTCGATGACGTGTTCGGCACCGTCTGCGGGATGGGCAAACACCGCAACGACATCATCGCCAGTGAACGTCTCGTAGGCATCGACGCTCTCCTCGTCGTCGAGCGCCGCCTCGATCTCGTCGACGTTCCCCTGACCGATCCGCACTTCCAGGGAGTCGTAGCCGCCAAGAAGATCCAGCTCGATTCCGAGATCGACAAACGGTTCGATCGAGCCGATCCGTTCGTCGACGGTACGGAGCTCGTCCCGAATCTCGTCTCGGCGGTCATCGAGGGCGTTTACGTCCTCGCGGATCCCCGGCAGTTCGTCGTCGATCTCCTCGCGTGTGACGATCCGGCTCGGGCCGGCATCGTCGTTTTCGATGTCGAGGATGCTCTCGAGCGCACGGACAGTGACGAGCTTCTCGGAGGCCTGTTCGGAGCCCTCGATCGGGTCTCCGTTGTCAAAGCCCTCCCAGGAGCCGTCGTAGTCACTCAGGTGCACCAGATTCATCCCGTGGACGGTCTCGATGACTGGCTCCATCACTGATCGGGAGCCCGCCACCGACACCTTGCTCATCTGCTCAGGTCTGAGCATGCACCGCCTCCTCGAAAAGGTCGAGGACGAACTCGACAGCGTCGTCTTCGCGCTCGCTCGCCTCTGCGGCGAGACGCTCACGCTTCTGGCGACCCTCTTCAAGGATTGCCTCCCGTTCGTCCTCTATCTCCTCGCGTGCGTCAGCGAGGCGCTGTTCTTTCAGCTCTCGTGCCTCGGCCTCCGCCTCCTCGCGGATCTCCGCGGCACGCTCACGGGCGTCGGCGATACGGTCGTCCCGCTCCGCCTCGGCCTCGGCAACGATCTCGTCAGCTTCGTCTTCAGCCGTCTGAATTTGGTCAAGGACCTCTGGCCTCGGCATATCTTTTGGCAGGCGGATGTTTGCGAAGGAGCCTATAAGGTAGTTGCGAAACTGAATCCACTCATTTATTGGGGATTGATATCGTCCAATTCGACTCGAAGCCACGGTGTACGAGCGGGCGTGGAACGGTCAGGATTATGATTGTCCAGTTCTAACTCGCGGTCAATGGGTGTTCTCGAAGACAAACGACGTGCACGGGTATTCTACAAGTACCTCTCGCAGGTATACGATCAGATCAACCCGTTCATCTGGAACGAAGCGATGCGAACCGAAGCGATCGGCCTGCTCGATATCGATGACGACGATCGCGTCCTCGATGTCGGTTGTGGTACCGGCTTCGCCACCGAAGGTCTGCTCGAAGAGACGGAGACCGTCTACGGTATCGACCAGAGCGTCCACCAGCTAGAGAAGGCGTGGGCCAAACTCGGTAAACACGACCCGGTACAGTTCTCCCGCGGTGATGCCGAGCGTCTGCCCTTCAAAACCAATAGTTTCGACGTGCTCTGGTCGTCCGGCTCCATTGAGTACTGGCCGAACCCGGTCAACGCCCTGCGGGAG